>JAFGIE010000056.1 GCA_016929775.1 Anaerolineae bacterium | reverse complement strand
GGGCAGGACCCAGACGACGAGAGCCAGGCCTACCTGGGCCTGCGACTGGCGCCGGTTGGGCCTGACTGGCACTTTGGGCGCGAAGAGCTGGAGCGCTTGCCGCGGCGCGATGGTCAGGGACGCCGATTCGAGTTCACTTGGCCCTGGGATGACCTCGACGATGGTTGGCTTGGGTCGCTGTGGGAAAGGCTCGAATCCTTGTAGAGAGGGGGATAGGCGATGCGGGCGTCTGTCCGCTGGCGACTCGCGCTGAGCTATCTGCTGCTGACGATCCTGGTCGCGGGACTGGTCAGTGGGCTGGGGCTGTTCCTCGTGAACCGGTACGTGCGCGCAGAGGAGCTGCAGCGGCTGACGAGCAACGCCCAAGCTGTGGCAGAGCGCGCCGCGCCGCTGCTCGGCACAGCCCTACAGCGCGAGCAGCTTCAGGAGCTGGCGCAGACGGCGTCTTTCTTGAGCGATGCGCGGGTCCGGATCTTGGATGCGACAGGCGACGCGATCGCGGATTCGGACGCAGGGGCATCGCGCTACTGGTGGGTCCTTTCGTCGGTTGAGCTGGAGACCGAGCTGCCCAGCGAGGGGAGATGGACGCCGGTCCTCGTGCTGCCCGGCGGACGACACGACGACGCGATGCATACCTGGCGCCTGACACGGAGCCTGCCTCGCACCCTGCCGCCTGAGGCGGCAGAGATGCTGTTGCGGTGGCGCAGCGGCACTTGGGGAGGAAGCCTGGAGATCGAGCGGGAGCAGGTGGCGGATCGTCTGCGCGAGAGCGAGACGATCGGACCCGAGGTCGTGCGGTCGAACCGCGTGGTGACGGTGCCGATCGGCGATCAAGCAGACCCGGACGGGTATGTCGAGGTCAGTGAGGCGGTCGATCTGAGCACAGGGGTGGTACGGACAGTGGGCAGAGCGCTGCTCTTGGCAACCGGCGGCGCCGCGCTGGTCGCGGTCGGTGCGGGCTTGTTGGTGAGCAGGGGCTTGACATCTCCCTTGCGCGAGCTGGCGGCGGTTGCGGAGGCGATGGGTGCAGGCAACCTCGGCGCTCGGGCGGCGATCGCGCGCCGCGACGAGATCGGGCAGCTGGGCAGGCGCTTCAATGACATGGCGGAGAGGTTGGAGGCGAGCTTTGCCCAGGTAGCGACGGAACGGGACGCACTGAAGCGCTTTGTCGCCGATGCCTCGCACGAACTGCGGACGCCGATCACGGCGTTGAGGAACTTTCATGACGTGCTGCTTGGCCCGGCGGAGGGCGATCCCATCGCGCGCAGAGAGTTCCTGGTCGAGAGCCAGGCCCAAGTCGCGCGCTTGGAGCGGATCACGCGGAACTTGCTCGACCTCTCACGCTTCGACGCCGGGCTAGTTGCCCTGGACCTGGATGCCCACGACGCAGGCGACGTGATCGCCAGTGCGGTGAGCGGGTTGGGGGTCCTCGCCCGTGAGAAGGGCATCGCGCTCGTGGTCAAGCGACCTGATGCACCGGTCGTTGTGCACTGCGACCGGGCGCGGATCGAGGTCGCCTTGAGCAATCTGCTCGACAACGCGATCAAGTTCACGCCGCCCGGCGGGCAGGTCGAGATCGGGGCGGAAGCGGCGCCCGGTGGGATGCGCCTGTGGGTAAGCGACGATGGCTGTGGGATCGATCCGGGCGAACTGCCGCGCATCTTTGAGCGGTTCTACCGCGGGCAGGACGCGCGGCAGGAGGGAAGCGGGCTGGGCCTGTCGATCGTCGAGAGCATCGTCCGCGCACATGGCGGGTGGGTCTCGGTGGAGAGCAGCCCAGGCAAGGGCAGCGTGTTCACGGTCGTGCTGCCGGCGCCCCCGGGCGACGCGCGCGACCCAGGGCAACAGCAGGCCTAGCGGAGGGGGGAGGCATCGTGCAGTTCGTCGAGGTGGCATATCAGGATCCGAGGACAAGGACGTACCTGGGCAGCCCGAGCATCGTCCGCTTGGACGATGGCAGCTTGCTCGCGACGCACGACTACTTTGGGCCGGGGTGCGCGCGCAACCACGCGGGGGAGGAGCACCTGACCAGCGTGTACCGCTCGGACGACGGTGGGGAGAACTGGAGGCAGGTGACGCACATTGCGAATGCCTTCTGGAGCAGCCTGTTCACGCTGCAGGGTGCCGTGTACCTGATCGGCGTGTCGCAGCACTATGGCTCGATCGTGATCCGTCGCAGCACCGACGGTGGATACACCTGGTCGCACCCCGCAGACCGACAGTCGGGGCTGCTCTTCCGCGGAGGACCGGGGCGCACGCCGCCCAACTATCACTGCGCACCCGTGCCTGTGGTAGTCAAGGATGGGCACGTGTACCGGGCATTTGAGGACAACACGCCGCTCGGATGGCCCGCCGGGTTCCAGGCGTGCGTGATCTCGGCAGATGCGGGGTCGGATCTCCTGGATGGCGCGAACTGGAAGATGAGCAACCGGCTGCGCTTTGACCGGCGTTGGCTCCCCGCATCGTGGGGCGCCTACGTCGAGGGCGGTTGGCTGGAGGGGAACGTGGTCGACGGACCGGAGGGCAGGCTGTGGAACGTGCTGCGCCTCAATGCGCGCACCGCGCCGGATGCGCCTTGGTCGTTGTGGAACAGAGCGGCGCTGGTGTCGATCGATGAGGCGGGTTCCCGGATTGCGTTCGATCCGGAGGACGGGTTCATCCGCCTGCCGGGTGGTCACACCAAGTTCACGATCCGGCGCGACCCCGTCACAGGCAGCTATCTGACGCTGAGCAACGGCGTTCACGAGCTGAGCAGGCCCAGCAACCGCTCGGCACTGGGGCTGTATGCGTCGCGTGACCTGCGTTCCTGGGTGCACTGCACGACGCTGCTCAAAGACGACTCACAGCCCACGGTAGAGGCTGCTGCTGAACGGGTCGGGTTCCAGTACGTCGACTGGCAGTTTGACGGTGAGGACATCATCTATCTCGTGCGCACGGCGTATGGGGGCGCACACAACTATCACGATGCAAACCGGATCACGTTCCACCGTCTGCGCAAGTACGTGCCCTGCGTGGCGTGTTGACCCCCGCCGAAGAAGCGACAGCCGGCGGCGCGCGCCGCCGACTGTCGATGACGGGCCTACGGACCGGGATCTTGGCCTAGCGAACCGTGACGCGGACCGAGAAGGTTTCCTCGGGCTCCACATCTGTCTCCCAGGGGCGATGGTAGACCAGCTGCAGCTCTGTCGTGCCGCTGCGCTGGGCCCTGAAGCGCAGCACTTCCTGCCCGCCGGCACCTACGAGTTGCTGACCCTTTGCGCCCTCCTGGAACTCTGCCTCGCCGTCCTGCACCAGGATCTCGTCTGTAGCGGCAGCGCGCTCCCAGCGATAGCCAGTGCTCGGGTTGGACGCGAGTGTCACCACGATCACCTGTCCCCGCTCGACCTGGAGCTGCCGCCCGTTGTCGCTCGCCACGAGCGCGACCTCATCCGACGACCTGCACCCACTTGCCGCCGCCATCACGGCGCAGAAGACGAGTGCGTACACTAGGTACCTGATTGACCTGCAGACTTTCATCGCCATCCTCCTCTACTCGTACGCGGTTCCTGCGATCATGACGCACAAGTGCGCAAGATGGTTCCACGGGAACGTGAGACGTGGACAGCCTTTCGGTTCAGGGGAACCGGGATGCCGTTGGTTAGGGCTGGCTCAGGCGCACCGTCTGTCCCTTCTCTGCCGACAGCATCGCGGCGTCGTAGACGCGCATGACCTGGTAGACCTGGGCGGGGGTGACGGCGAGCGCTGCGCCGTGGTCAAGCACGTCGGCGATGTTTTGATAGTAGGATGCCCAGCTCCCGCGCACGCTCTCCACGGTGCGTTCTGCAATGGTTGCGTCGTGGACTGTGAAGACGCGTGCCCGCTCCGCCGGGTCCTCGTGCGCCCCTGCGAGGTCGCCCGCGCGCAGCGCGGCTTCCTGTGGGTCCAGCCCGTACTTGATCAACCCCCCGCGATCGCCGACGACGTACCAGCGAGGCACGGCGACGGCAGCGAGGTTGCCGATCTCGATCTGGTAGAGGACGCCGTTCGCAAAGTGCAGCAGCAGCTTGGCATAGTTGCCGATGTCGGTCTCCCAGCCGCCACGGTCGAGGATCGCGCACCATACCCGCTCCACGGGCGCGTCCACGAGCTGGAGGGCTTGATCGATGAAATGGGCAGGCCAGTCGTACAGGATCCCGCCGCTCTGCGACTTGACCGCACGCCAACCTCGCGGGGCGCGGTAGTTCATGATGCCGGCTTGGAAGAGATAGGGCGTCCCGATCCATCCTCTGGCGATCACGTCCTGCACGGTCAGGTAGTCCCAATCCCATCGCCGGTTATGAAAGACTGACAGGAGGACGTCGTTCCGGTCCCGGGCGGCGATCATGTCTTCGGCTTCCCGGGCGTTCATGCACATTACCTTGTCGACGACCACGTGGCGCCCGGCATCCATCGCCTGGATCGCCAGGTCACGGTGCGTGTGGTGCGGGGTAGCGAACACGATCAGTTGGACGGCGTCGTCGGAGAGCAGTTCCGTCAAGCTGCCGTAGATCTTGAGGTCCGGGAACGCGTCGCGTGCTGCTGCCTGGCGTTCCGGATCGCGGGTCGAGATGGCATACAGGTCGAGCCCGCGCGCAAGGCGTACCAGCGGCGCGTGGAACACGCGCGCCGCATACCCGTAGCCGACAATGGCGACGTTGGTCAATTTGAACTCCTTTGAGGATGGACCACGTTGCTCCCTGGGGCCCGGCAGGACCGGCGTCGTGCGCAGCGCGCCCCGGTCAGGCCAACCCTAGGCAGGCCACAGCTGCAGTCCACCATCCACACGCAGCACCTGCCCGCTGACGAACGAACCCTGGTCCGAGACAAAGAAGGCGACCGCGCGGGCGACCTCGATCGGCCACCCATACCGCTCAAGCGTCCCGTCGTGGACCTTGAGATCCTGGTCGATCGGCCTACTGGCGAGGAAGCGAGGGGTGACCGTGGGCCCAGGGGCGACGACGTTGACGCGGATGTTGTGCGGGCGCAGCAATGCCGCGAGGCAGCGCGAATACTCGTGAACCGCTGCCTTGGCAGTCGAATAGATCGCCTCGGTCCGGTTGCCGGCAAGCCCGGCGATGCTGCCGATGTTGACAATCCAGCCCGAGTTGCGCGCCATCATCTCGGGCGCCACCTCGCGGCAGCAGAGGATGCACGTCATCAGGTTGCGATCGAGCACCGTACGAATGTCGTCGACCGAGATATGCACGGCATCGTTTCCGGCAGGCTTGCCGGCGTTCGGCCCGGTGGCGCCCTGTGTCCCGATGTCTCCGCCCGCGCAGTTGACGAGGATGTCCATCGGGCCCAACGCCCCGCGGACCTTGTCGGCGACCGCGTGGACGGTATCCTCGATCGTGAGATCGCCCCACACGGGGACGACTACGGCGCCGTGTTCCCCGGCGATGGCATCCGCCACGGCTTGCAACGACTCAGCCTCGCCGAAGGCCCTGGTCGAGTGCGGACCCGTGCCGTGTACGGCGACGCTGGCGCCCAATGCGGCGAGGTGGGCTGCCACGACGCGACCGATGCCGCGCGAAGAGCCTGTGACCCAAGCAACTTTGCCCGCGAGTGGTGCGTTGTCCATGTGTGCCTCCTGTTCATCGAGTCGGGAATCCGGTCGTGCATCGGCGCGAGGTCGGTTTGGGTGCCCTGTGCACGTCCTCCTTCCTCTGCACGCTGTGGCGTATGCCGAAACCTTTCGCTGCCGGCGACGAGCGATGTCCCCTGTGTGCGGGGTGGTTTGACGCTGACGCCCTTTGCGCATACAATGACGCACTGCCGCTCACACGCTGGGCGAGCCCGGCAAGCGATGGGAGAGACGCGTGCGCATCCGCTCCGGTAGACTGCCACACTATAACCGCGACAGCCGGCTGCTGATCGTGACCACTGGCATCTCGGCGGTTAGCTTTTTCGGGATCCAGATGCTGCTGAAGGTGCTGTATGTCCTGCGGCTGGGCTACGGGCCAGAGTACGTCGGCTTGTACAGCGCCTCATCTGCGCTGGTCTACATGGCGATGGGCCTGCCCAGCGGCATGCTGGGACGTCGATTCGGTACCCGCAAGTCGATGCTGCTGGGCGGACTGGGCGCTACCGCAGGCATGGCGCTGCTGCCCCTGACCGAGTCAGCCCCAGGTTGGGCGCGTGACCTGTGGCCGATCCTATCGCAGATCGTGCTGACGGTGGGGTGGTCGCTCTACAACGTCAACCTGGTGCCGGCGCTGATGGCGGCGACGACCGCACAGAACCGCAACAGCGCATATGCAGTCAGCAATGCCGTGCGCAGCCTGGGCATGTTCCTGGGTACGCTCGTTGGCGGCGCGCTGCCCGGGCTGTTCGGCGGGTTGATGGGACATACGCTCGACGAGCCAGATCCGTACCGCTATGCGCTGTGGGTTGGCGCAGCGCTGAGCATCTTTGCACTGCTCCCGGTGGTACTAGCGGGCGAGGCAACGCCCGTCAGCCGCAGGACGCGGGCCCGGGTCATGGAGCCATTTCCTGCGCTTCCTGTGGCGCTGGTGGCGAGCTATGTCTATCTGCGGCACGCGGGTTGGGCCACCTGCCAAGCGTTCTGCAACGTGTACATGGACGCTGCCCTGCAGCTGTCCACCTCTTCGATCGGGTTGCTCACGGGCGCCGGGCAGTTCCTGGCGATGATCGCCTCGCTCCTTACGCCCCGCCTCGTCGCGCGCCACAGCCACGGATGGACGCTGGCGGTAACGACGCTTGGGGTTGGCGTGTCGCTACTCCCATTGGCCCTGGTGCCGCACTGGACGGCGGCGGGCGTCGGTCGCCTGGGCATCCTCGTCCTGTCGGCGGTCTGGATGCCGGCGCTGCAGGTGTTCCAGATGGAACTGGTCCCCGGTGAGTGGCAGTCGGTTGCCTATGGCCTGGTATCGACCGCCATGGGCCTTGGCTTTGGGTCGACCAGCCTTGCCGGGGGCTACATCATCGCCAGCGCCGGCTATCGGACCCTATTCCTGATCGGCGCGCTCCTGTGCGCGATCGCCAGCGTGGTCATGTGGGCCATCGGGCGGCGCCAGCACGTTGCGGGCGCTACACACCCTCCGGCTCAACGTCCAGCGGACAGCCGAAGCGGTTCTCCATAAAGAGCTCGGACGGCGGTTTGCGTCCCCGCCGGGGCGGGGTATGCGCAGGAACGCCGACGGGGGTCAGGCACACGATGCCGTGGTCCTCCGGGATGCCGAGCACCTCCTTGACCTGCGCAGGGTCGTAGGCGCCGATCCAGCACGTTCCGTACCCCAGACTGGCGGCGGCGAGGACGGCGTGGTCGAGCACGATGGCGCCGTTGACCTTGCCTTCGCCAGGATGCGTGACCAAGCACAGGATGACGGGCGCGTCCGCCATCCACATCTGGTTGTTGCACGCCCGTGCCGTCTTGCGGCGCAGTTCCTCGTCGGTCACCACGACCATACACCAGTTCTGCCGATTGCCGCCGGTAGGCGCGCGACGCGCCGCTTCGAGGATGAGCTGCAGGTCCTCTGCCGGGAGCGGGTCGCTGCGGTAGCGGCGAATGCTCTGCCTATCCCACATTGTCTGTAGGGTCTCGTTCACGTTGCTCTTTCTCCTCTACGTGCGTGTCGACGGCTCGAGGCTGCGCAGAGGGTAGGCGGGCGCGAGCTTGCTCAAGATGCGCAGGCTCTGGGCCAAGTGGTCTGTCTTGCTCAATCCGATCGTCATCGCGTGAACCGTCCCGAGCTCCAGGACGTAACGCACGGCGTCTGCCGCCTGGCGGGCAAGAGACCCACATCCGAGGACCTTCATGCCGTACACGGCTTTGCCGGCGGCATAGATCCGCTCCAAGACGGGCACAACCTGCTCGGGCGAGGCGTCCATGTTGGTGCCGGCATAGTTGATGCGGGCCAACACGACGTCCGCCCACTCCGAGTGCGCTACCGCGCGCAGGGCGCCGAGGTTGTGACACGAAATGCCCACGGCACGGATCTTGCCCTGCTCCTTGGCACGGGAGAGGGCAGCCATCGCATCGCGATGGCTCTGCTCCCAGTTGGGTTGGGTGATACAGTGCATGAGGACGATGTCCAGCACGTCGGTTCGCAGCTCGCGCAGGAACCGCTCGATGTCGCGCGTGACTTGTGGCCCGGAGTGCGACATGGTCTTGGTCGCGATCACGACCTTCTCACGCGGGACCAGGCGCAGCGCCCTGGCAAGTTGAGGATGGGTGCCATATCCGTCGGCGGCATCCCAGAACGTGACCCCGTGTTCGTACGCCTGGTGCAACAGGTGCGCCAACGCATCCACGCCGATGGCGGACTGCTCTGAGCGTCCGCCGAACCCGTGTGTGCCGGTGCCGATGGCCAGTCGAGAGACGGTGAGCCCCGTGTTCCCGAAGGCGACGTATTCCATATGTCAGCTCTCTCCATAGATGGCTACGCGATCGCGGTCCCAGGCAAAGGTCGCCGCCTGAGGCGCGGGATTGGGCGCGTCCGTGGGCGGCGCCACGGCAGTGATCGTACCGGAAAAGCGCCAGGATGTCAATCTGCTGGCGTGTTGACAAAAGCAGCGTTGCTTGTTATCATCTGTGTGCCCCGCACTCGTACGTGCGGCAAGGGAGCCGGAACGGGAGAAAGGGCACTGCCGATGATCATCAAGAATGGACAGGTTGCATTGCCGGGATGCGATCGCGCACAGACGCTGGACATCCGCGTGCAGGATGGTCAGATCCGTGAGCTCGGCGCCGACCTGTCCGGCGATGACGCGCTACTCGACGCCGCTGGTATGCTGGTCCTACCCGGCGGCATCGATCCACACGTTCACATGAATGACCCCGGGTACACCCACCACGAGGACTTTTACCACGGTACTTGCGCCGCCGCATCGGGCGGGATCACGACCGTGATCGATATGCCATGCACGTCTGTGCCACCGGTCACCACGCAGGCGCACTTTACGCACAAGCTCGAGGCGATCGCGCCCAAGGCGGTGGTCGACTATGGGCTCTTTGGCGGCGTCTCGGCCCAGGCGCTGGACGAGTACGGGACCGCCGGCATGGCGTCGCTTGCCCCCGACGTACTGGGTTTCAAGGTGTACCTGATCTCGGGTATGGAGACGTTCGAGCGCCTAGACCACTTTCGCCTGAGACGCGTGCTCGCCTGCGCTGCGAGCCTACGCAAACCGGTCCTGATCCACGCCGAGGACTATGACTATGTCCAGGCGGCTACGACGGCGATAGCGCCTGCGGGGGATGGCCCTGGGGCGTACTATCGCTCGCGCCCCGAAACTGCCGAGATGCTGGCTGCACTGGCGGTCGCGCAGTTGGCGAAAGAGACGAGGGCAGACCTGCACGTCGTGCACGTGGCGACCGCAGACGCAGCGCGCCACCTCGCCGCGCACGGGGCAACGGCAGAGACAGCGCCGCACTACTTGGCCTTCACCCTCGCGGACTTTTGCCGGATCGGCGCGCCGCTCAAGGTGACGCCGCCGGTCAAGGAAGCGGACAACCGGGAGGCGTTGTGGGCGCTGCTGGCGGACGGGACGCTGTCGTTCGTCGCTTCCGATCACGCCCCCTGCGGGGCGGAGGAGAAGGCAACTGGCTCGATCTGGACGGACTATTCGGGGATCCCGGGGACGGGTACCCTGCTGCCCTACCTGTTCTCGGAGGGGTACCTGAAGGGACGGCTGACGTTAGGGCGACTGGTGGAGGTGACGTCTGCCGGTGCGGCAAAGCGGTACGGGCTCGCAGACCGGAAGGGCTCGATCGCCGTGGGCTGGGACGCTGACCTGGCGCTGATCGATCCGAACGCGCAGTGGACGGTGCACGGCGCCAGCTTTTTGTCAAAGGGCAAGGTGACGCCGTTCGAGGGGATGGTCCTACAGGGCCGAGTGGCAAAGACGATCGTGCGCGGTCGCGTCGTGTACGATTTCCGAGATGGGATCCAGGACGTTGCGGGGTACGGCAGACTGCTCCGCGCGTGGGTCTAGGGGAGCAGACATGGAGATCGCAGGGCACATCCGTCGCCGGGCGGCGGAGTTGGGGAATCGTACAGCGCAGGATCTGTCCGGGCTGATACAGATCCGGTCGCTCAGCGGCGAAGAAGCTGCGGCGATCGAGCACCTCAGGATGCTGTGCACGGCGGCAGGCGTGGAAGACGTCCGCGTCGACGGGCTGGGCAACCTGGTGGCGCGTGTGGGCCGAGGGCCCAGGATACTGGCGATCGACGCACACATCGACACGGTGGATACGGGCGACGAGACGCAGTGGGACCTCCCGCCCTTCTCAGGCAGGATCGCCGGGGGCAAGGTGCACGGGCGCGGGACCGTCGACCAGAAGGGGGGCGCGGCGGCGATGGTCACCGCAGCACGGCTGCTGCGGGAACTCGGATACGACGGCGACTGGAGCATCTACATGACCTTCACGGTCATGGAAGAGGACTGCGACGGGCTGTGCTGGAACTACCTGATCGAGCGCGAGGGCTTGGTGCCCGAGTACGCCGTGATCACCGAACCGACCAACCTGGGCGTCTACCTGGGCCAACGAGGCCGAATGGAGTTCGACCTCGCGTTCTCGGGTGTCTCCGCGCACGGATCGGCTCCTGAGCGAGGGGACAACGCCGTGTACCGCGCGTCAGAGATGGCGCTGCGGGTACGAGCGCTGCACGATCGACTGGCAAGCGATGCGTTCCTGGGTAAGGGGAGCGTTGCCGTGACGCAGATCCAGTCCACGTCACCCTCGCTGTGCGCCATCCCAGATCGCTGCACCATGCATCTCGACCGGCGGCTGACGTGGGGTGAGACGCAGGAAAGCGCGCGCGCCGAGCTAGACGCGATCAGCGATGGGCAGACGACGATCGAGGTGCCGGTGTATGACCGGGAGAGCTACCTGGGCACGCGGTTTCCCCAGACCAAGTACTACCCAACGTGGAAGGTCGCGCCCGACCATCCTCTGGTGCGTGCGGGGGTGGAGACGTATAGCGCGCTGTATGGCGCGCCGCCCCGCGTGGACAAGTGGACGTTCTCGACCAATGGTGTCGCGATCTGCGGCAAGCACGGTATCCCGTGCATCGGCTTTGGGCCGGGCAACGAGGTGTATGCGCACGCACCCAACGAAGCCACGCCAATCGATCACTTGGTCAAGGCATCGGCGTTCTATGCGCTGCTGCCGTTCATATTGGAAGGAGAGGGCAGATGAAGGAGCGGCTGCGGGGACGGCATCTGATCACGTTTGACAACTGGGCGACGGACGAGGTGGACGCCGTCATCGAGGTCTCGTCCGAGCTCAAGCGGCTGCGGGCGATGGGCAGGACGATGGATCTGCTCAAGAACCGGACGCTGTTCATGATCTTTTTCGAGCAGTCGACGCGGACGCGCAACTCGATGGAAGCGGCGATGACCCAGCTGGGCGGGCACGCGCACGACCTGACACCCGACAAGATGCAGCTCTCGCACGGGGAGACGCCGCGCGATACGGCAAAGGTGCTTTCGCGGATGGGGGAGGCGATCGCGATCCGGAACTGCTTCCACGGCATCGGCAACCGGTACCTAAACGAGATCGCGGCGCACGCCGACATCCCGCTGATCTCGATGCAGGACGACGTCTACCATCCCCTGCAGGCAGTGGCTGACCTGATGACGATCAAGGAGCACTTTGGGCGCAACCTGCGCGGGCTCAAGGTCGTGGTCAGCTGGGCGTATGCCACAACGCACGCCAAGCCGCTCTCTGTGCCGCAGTCGCAGATCTTGCTCTTCCCGCGCTATGGGATGGACGTGGTCGTGGCGCACCCGCCCGAGTTCCCGCTTGACCCGCAGATCGTGGCACGTGCGGAGGCGCGGGCTCAGGAGGGCGACGCGACCCTGACGGTGACACACGACATGGACCAAGCACTCCTGGACGCGGACATTGTCTTTCCCAAGAACTGGGGCGGGTTCGCGCACTTTCGGCCCTACCAGGAGGGCGAGGAAACCGCGCGCGCGATGAAGGCCAACCTGGAACGCAACCGAGATTGGATCCTCGACGCGGGGCGCTTTGCACTGGCAAAGCCGGATGCCAAGGTCATGCACGCGCTGCCGGCAGACCGCAACAACGAGGTGACGGACGAGGTGCTGGACAGCCCCAACTCGATCATCTATGACGAGGCAGAGAACAGGCTGCACACGGCAAAGGGACTGCTGACCCTGCTCATGGGCGGTGCAGGGTAGCGAGGCGGGAAGATGGAGCAGTTGCTCGGGCTGCGATGCACGATCTGCGGTGCGACGTACGCCGTCGACGAGGTGACGTACGTCTGCCCGCAGCACGGCAGCGAGGGTACGCTCGACGTCGTGTACGACTACCAGGAGGTGGGACGTCGTCTGGAGGCGTTCCGCGCCGCCGAGCCTCAGCGGTGGTCGATGTGGCGCTACCTGCCACTGCTGCCCCTCGAGCCCGTGTCGACGCTGGGCCTGATCGCGGGCACGACGGTGGAGAGCGTCGGATGGACGCCGCTGGTGCGCGCGCCGCGGTTGGCGGCGCGCCTGGGCCTGCGCCAGCTGTGGGTCAAGGATGATGGGCGCCAACCGACCGCCTCGTTCAAAGACCGGGCTTCTGCCGTCGCGGCGGTCAAGGCACACGCCGAGGGATACGAGGTCGTGACCACCGCGAGCACGGGGAATGCGGCTGCGGCATTGGCAGGCATGTGCGCGGCGCTCGACCAGCGCTGCGTGATCTTTGTGCCACGCACCGCGCCCGAAGCCAAGGTCGCACAACTGATGGTGTATGGGGCGACTGTGCTGTTGGTGGACGGTACGTACGATGAGGCCTTCGAGCTGTGCCTCGCGGCGGCGCCCACGTTCGGCTGGTACAACCGGAACACGGGCTACAATCCATACATGAGCGAGGGCAAAAAGACCGCCGCGCTGGAGCTGTGTGAGCAGTTGAGCGGGTGCGCCGATCCTCCGTGGCAGGCGCCGGAGGTGGTCGTGGTCCCCGTCGGCGACGGATGCATCATCGGCGGGATGCACAAGGGATTCGGCGATCTGAAGGCCCTGGGGTACATCGAGCGCGTGCCGCGACTGATCGGCGTCCAGGCAGCGGGTTCGTCTCCGCTGGTGGATGCGTGGGAGCGCGGCATCGCGCCGACCGCGATGCAGCCGATCGCGGCACAGACGGTCGCGGACAGCATCTGCGCGGGCCTGCCGCGCGACCGGGTCAAAGCCATGCGCGCCGTTCGAGAGAGCGGCGGCGCCTACGTCCGCGTGAGCGACCAGTCGATCCTGGCGGCGATCCCCGAGCTAGCGCGCGGCTGCGGCGTCTTTGCCGAACCGGCGGCTGCGGCGGCGTACGCCGGGTTGGCGCGCGCTGTCGAGCTCGGGCTCGTGGATCGCGACGAGTCGACGGTGGTGCTGGCGACCGGATCCGGGCTGAAAGACGTGGCTGCCGCTGTGCGCACCATGCCGCGTCCCCCGGTGATTGCCCCGCAGCTGGCGGACGTGCGCCGTGCGCTGGCGGGACGCGGTGTGTAGGTGTGAAGGAGTCGTAGATGATCGACCTCACTGTGTCAGAGCCTCAGCTCGAGAGAACGGTCCGACGGGCGCGCGAGCGGGGGATCCGGATCCCGACGTTCGCACAGATGCGCGACCCGACGCTGGTCCCGGGCGAGATCGTCGCCCGCCTGCGGGGCGTAGGCCTGTGGGATGTCGACCCGCTCAACCTGTTCCGGATCACGTGGCGCAACGAGCGCGTATCCCGTGGCGGCGCGTTCGGCGGCGTGAACTATGTCGAGTTTCCCAAGGTGTTGACCGGGGTCGACGCACGCATCATCGCACTGGTGGGCAAGTGGTTCCCAACCGGGGCGCACAAGGTGGGCGCCACGTTTGGCTGCCTCGTGCCTCGTCTGGTCACCGGGCAGTTCGATCCCACGACGCAGAAGGCAGTCTGGCCTTCGACAGGCAACTACTGCCGCGGTGGGGCATACGTGGCGACGCTGCTCGCCTGCGAGTCGGTGGCGATCCTGCCAGAGGAGATGAGCCGCGAGCGCTTCGAGTGGCTGTCCCGCGTCTCGGGCGAGATCATTGCGACCCCGGGCTGCGAGAGCAACGTCAAAGAGATCTTTGACAAGTGCTGGGAACTGCGCGCCGGGCGCGGCGATGCGATCGTGGTCTTTAACCAATTCGACGAGTTTGGGAACCACCTGTGGCACTATGCCGTGACAGGCTGCGCGATGGCGGAGGTGCTGGAGCTGGAACTGGGCCCACGGGACAGCTACCGAGGCGTGGTGCTGACCACGGGTTCCGCTGGCACGCTCGGCTGCGGCGACTACCTGAAGGAGCGCTACCCGACGAGCAAGGTGGCTGCCAGTGAGGCGCTGCAGTGCCCGACCCTGCTGCTGAATGGGTTCGGCGGGCACCGGATCGAGGGCATCGGCGACAAACACGTGCCATGGATCCACAACCTGATCAACACGGACCTCGTGATGGGGATCGACGATCAGGCGTGCATGGGCCTGGTGCGGCTGTTCAACGAGCCCGCCGGGCGAGCGTACTTGGTGGAACGGGGGCTGCCGGAGTCGTGGGCTGCGCAGTTGGACCTGCTGGGTATCTCGGGCATCGCCAACCTGCTCTCGAGCTGCAAGTTCGCGCGGTGGTACGAACTGGGCGAACACGACGTGGTGCTGACCGTCCTGACGGACTCGATGGAGCTGTATGGCAGCCGCTTGGCAGAGCTGCGGACCGAGCACGGCGCGTACAGCCGCACGGATGCGGCGGCGGACTATGCGCGGTACGTGCTGGGATGCACGGTAGACTATGTCGAGGAGTTGGGATACTGGGATCGGAAGCGGATCCACAACCTCAAGTACTACACGTGGGTCGAGCAGCAGGGCAAGACCTTTGCCGAGATCCAGGCGCAGTGGTACGATCGGGACTACTGGTCCCGGATCCATGCCCAGGTCGACGAGATCGATGCCCTGATCGAGTCGTTCAACGCGCGCGTGGGCGCAGATGCCTGAAGCGGTGTGTCCCTGGAGCTGTCCATTCTGTCCGCGCGCTTGCCGGAAGGCCGAGCGTCGCGAGGGGCATGCAACCTGGCGCAGGGCTGAGAGATAGGCTTCACGCGGGTCCCTGGGCCTGGCGAACAGACGGATAGGGGCGTTGAGATGGAGAAACCCGTGTTTGTAGCGCGAGAGCGTGAGCTGGACATGCTTGCCGGCTATCTCGATCGTGCCCTGGTTGGGAAGGGCACGGTATGCTTTGTGACCGGAGACGCCGGCAGCGGCAAGACAACCCTAGTCACCGAGTTCGCGCGGCGCGTCCAGGAGCGACGGAGCGACCTGCTCGTGGCGTTCGGGCAGAGCGATGCGCAGACCGGCGCCGGTGACGCCTATCTTCCCTTTCGCGAGGTGCTGGGGCAGCTGACCGGGGATGTCGAGGCTGAGTTGGCCCGGGGGGCGATCAGCCACGAGAACGCGGGGCGCCTGCGCAGGTTCCTGCGCCTTTCGGGCGAGGCGTTGGTGGAGGTCGGGCCCGACCTGGTCGGCGTCTTTGTGCCCGGCGCAGGGCTGGCGATGCGGGTGGGGAGCTTTGTGGCAGAGAAGGTCGGGTGGCTGGATAAGCTCCGGGACCTAGCACAACGGCAGCGCGAAGGCCTGTCGCCCGCCGAAAGAGGCATCGAGCAGAGCCACATCTTTGAGCAGTACACGAATGTGCTGACCGCGTTGGCGGCAAAGCAGCCGCTGATGCTGGTGTTGGATGACCTCCAGTGGGCGGATGGCGCGTCGATCGAGCTGTTGTTCCGGTTGGGACGGCGGGTCGGCGAGAGTCGCATCCTGATCGTGGGCACATACCGTGCCGACGAAGTGGCGCTCGGGCGCGCGGGCGAGCGCCACCCGTTGGAGGAAGTGTCCGCCGAGCTCAAGCGCTACTACGGCGACGTCACGATCCCGCTGGGGGAGGGCCGAGAGGCCGAGCGGCGCCGCTTTCTCGATGCCTTTGTCGACACTGAGCCGAACCTGCTGGGCGCATCGTTCCGCGAAGCGTTGTACCATCACACCGACGGGCATCCTCTGTTCACGATCGAGTTGCTGCGCGACATGCAGGAGCGGGGAGACTTGATCCAGGATGCGCTCGGGCGGTGGGTTGAGGGACCCGTGCTGGACTGGGCCAAGCTGCCAGCGCGCGTCGAAGGCGTGATCGAGGCGCGCATTGGTCGCCTGGAGGCGGAGCTGCGAGAGGCGCTGAACGTAGCGAGCGTCGAGGGGGAGGATTTCACTGCCGAGGTAGCCGCACGCGTGCAGGAGACCGATGTGCGGGGGTTGATCCGCCGGCTGAGCGGTCAACTGGAAAAGCGGCACCGGCTGGTCAACGCGCAAGGTGTGCGGCGCCTGGACGGGCAGCGGCTGTCTCTGTACCGTTTCCAGCACAACCTGTTCCAGACCTACCTCTACGCACATCTCGATGAGGTGGAGCGCACGCTGCTGCACGAGGACGTGGGGCGCGTGCTGGAGGAGCTGTACGGCGAGCAGAGGGCTGACATTGCCGTCCAGCTGGCGCGCCACTTTTCAGAGGCGGGGATAGCGGAGAAGGCGCGCACCTACCTCCGTGAAGCCGGGGACCAGGCTGCCGCCCAATACGCTAACCACGAAGCGCTGCAGTACTACAGCCAAGCGCTCGAGCTGACAGAGGCAGGGGAGCTGGAAGAGCGATACGACCTGCTCGCCGCGCGCGAAAAGCTGCTGTCGCTGAAAGGGGACCGCGCGGCGCAGCGCCGCGACTTGGATGAGCTGGCAGCGCTGGCGGACGCGCTGGACGACGATGCGCGGCGCGCAGAGGTGGCCTTGCGGCGGGGACACTATGCGGGTCGGACGGGCGACTATGCCGCGTCGCTGGCTGCGGCGCAGGAGGCGGTGCGCTTGGCGCAGGCGGCACACGAGCCGGACATGGAGGCCGAGGGGTGGCTGCAGTGCGGGCAGGCCCGCTTTCACGAGGGGGCGTATGGTGCAGCCAGGGATGAGCTCGAGCAGGCCCTGGCGCTTGCGAGGGCGCGCGGGGCGCGCCGCACGGAGGCGGATGCCGTGCGCAGCCTGGGCAACATCGGGTGGGTGCAGGGCGACCACGCAGACGCCCGGCTGCGATACGAGCAGTCCCTGGAGGTCGCGTGCGAGATCGGCTACCGGCGCGCCGAGCTGGGGGCGCTCAACAATCTGTCGATCGTCACCGGGGCACAGGGCGACTGTGTGCAGGCCGAGGCCTACACGAGGCGCACGCTGCAGGTGGCGCGCACGACCGGCGACCGCTGGTGTGAGGGGATGGTGCTGAACAACCTCGGCGTTCAGCTGCAGATGCAGGGCGACTATGTGGGCGCGATGTCCTTATACGAGGAGGCGCTGGTCATCCGGAGAGTGACCGGCGACCCGATGGGCGAGGCGCTCACGCTGATGAACATCGCCAGGCTCTTCGCGGAGCAGGGCCAGTTCGATCGGAGCAGGCCATTCTACCAGGAGTGCCTGGACCGGTTCCGCGAAACTGGAGACCGGCAGGGCGAGGCAGAGGCGCTCGCCTTCCTCAGCCTGTCGTGCCATCAGTTCGGCGAGAACGAGGCGGCGCTCGAGCACGCCCAACGCGCGCTCGCCATCACGCGCGAGATGGGCGACCGCAATACCGAGGCAGACCCGTTGGCTTATCTTGGCCATGCCCTCGCGGGCCTAGGCCGCATGGCGGAAGCAGCGGATGCGTACCGGCAGGCGCTGGACATGCGTCGCGAGTTTGGCCAGGCCCACATGGCCACAGAGCCCCTGGCGGGGCTGGCGCGCATTGCGCTGGCGCAGGGCGATGTCCGCCGCGCACAGGCTTACGTGGAGCAGATACTGACCACCCTGGACGAGCACACGCTCGAGGGGACGGCGGAACCGCTCCGGGTCTACCTGACTTGCTATCGCGTGCTGCACGCCGGTCAGGATCCGCGCGCATCGGAACTGCTGCGGACCGCATACGGCTTGCTGCAGGAAAAGGCGAGCAGGATCCAGGACCGGGCGCTGCGTCGCTCCTTCTTGGAGAATGTGGGTACGCACTGCGAGATCGTGCGCGCGTTCGCAAGCAGCGGGTGACCGGTCGGGCACGCGGCCTGGGAGACAGGCTGCGCCGCCCGCCGCTCGCCGGAACGGGGATGCCGGGGGAATGGACGCGGACCAGGGCGGTCTGCTGCGCCTCGAAGGGGAGGCTGACCATGGACGCACAGGGACGGATCGCCGTCGCCGCGATCGGCGGCAACTCGCTGATCGCCGACAGGTGGCACCAGGACGTAGCCTCACAGTGGGTGGCATGCCGGGAGACGTGCAAGAGCCTGGCTGAGATGGTGGCCCAGGGATGGCGGCTGGTGATCACGCACGGGAATGGCCCACAAGTGGGCTTTATCCTGCGGCGGAACGAGCTGGCGTCGACCGAGATGCACACGACACCCCTCGACCTAATCGTCGCCGATACGCAGGGCTCGATCGGCTACATGATCGAGCAAGCACTGAGAAACGAACTGGGCCAGCGTGGCTTGGAGCAGCCGATCGCCACGCTGGTCACGCAGGTCCTGGTGGACCGCGATGACCCGGCATTCGCGCACCCGACCAAGGGGATCGGCGGGTTCACGACTGAGGAGAAGGCGCGCGAGCTGGAGGTGGGGGGATGGCAGGTTGCTGAGGATGCGGGACGGGGTTGGCGCCGCGTGGTGGCGTCGCCCGAACCACTACAGATCCTCGAGCTCGCGGCGATCCGCACGCTGGTCGCAGAGGGCAACATCGTGATCGCCATCGGGGGAGGCGGGATCCCGGTGGTGAAGGAGGCGAACGGCGACATCGCCGGGGTGTGGGCAGTGGTCGATAAGGACCGGGCGTCGAGCCTGCTCGCCGCCGAGATTGGCGCGGAGCTGTTTCTGATCTCGACCTCGGTCCGCGCGGTTGCCCTTCACTATCGGCAGCCGAACCAGCGCTGGGTCCGCGACATGACGCTCTCGGAGGCGCGGCGCTACCTGGCAGAGGGCCACTTTGGGGCGGGGAGCATGAAGCCCAAGATCGAGTCGGTGATCTCGTACCTGGAGGCGCAGCCGGGTGGGCTGGCGCTGATCACCGACCCGCCGCGGATCGCCGACGCGCTGCGCGGAAGCGAAGGCACCCGGGTCCGGGTAGGGTAGAGGAGACTGGACAGTGTGGCAAGCCTACTATATGCCTGCGTCGACGGAGGAGGCGCTCGCGCTGCTGGCAGGGCGAGGCCCTGGGACGCGGCTGATCGCGGGCGGAACGGACCTGTTGGTCGAGCTGAAGCGCGGGACGCGCCACGTGGAGGCTCTGGTCGACGTGACGCGGATCGCAGCGCTGGGGCACGTGCGTGAGCAAGACGGGCAGGTGCGGATCGGCGCGACGCTGACCCATCATCAGGCGGTTGCTACCCGGTTGGTGGTCGAGCAGGGGCGCGCCCTGGCAGAGGCGTGCTGGCAGGTGGGCACACCCGCACTCCGGAACCGGGGCACGATCGCCGGGAACCTGGTCACGGCTTCGCCTGCCAACGACACGATCACGGCGCTGGTTGCCCTCGATGCGGGCGTCACGCTGCGCAGCGTGCGCGGCGGACGGTATGTGCCTCTGTCCGCGTTTTACACAGGCGTACGGGAGACGGTCTTGGCGCCAGACGAGATGGTGACCGAGATCTCGTTCCCATCGCTGGGCCCCGACGAGCGCAGTACTTTTGTCAAGTTGGGCCTGCGGCGGACGCACGCGATTGCCCTGGTCAACGCTGCGGCGTGGGTCAAGCTAGACGGTGA
The DNA here is from genome assembly GCA_016929775.1 of Anaerolineae bacterium. The sequence goes on along the minus strand of JAFGIE010000056.1, from coordinate 26,898 downwards.
GCGGGTCCGCAGGGCTCGGATCGCACTGGGCAGTGTGGCCCCGACGATCGTGCGCGCCCGGGATGCGGAGGAGAGCCTCGTGGGACGCTGCCTGGATGCCTCCGCCGTCGCGTACGCCGCCGACTTGGCAGCGCGCGCCGCAGCGCCGATCGACGACATCCGAAGCGGCGCGTCCTACCGGCGGCGGATGGTGAGCGTGTTGGTCCGCCGGGCGCTGTCGGCGTTGGGGGCGGAGGGCGACGCCGGTCGCGCAGGTGGGGCGGCGCTTGCGCGCGCGCCGATGCTGTGGGGCGACACGGATGGGCGGTTTGGGCCGCTGCGTGGCTCAGGCACGTGTCACAAAGCCGGGTCTGCGGCGCCGATCGAGTGTGTGGTCAACGGCAGATCTGTGTCGGTGACGGGCGCGGCGGACAAGACGCTGCTCGAGATGCTGCGGGAGGACCTTGGCCTGACGGGCGCCAAGGAGGGATGCGGCGAGGGCGAGTGCGGCGCGTGCACGGTGTGGATGGACGGCATCGCCGTGCTGGCGTGCCTGATCCCGGCGCCGCGCGCACACGGCACGACGGTGGTGACGGTGGAAGGGTTGGCGGCACAAGGTCAGCTGCACCCGGTGCAGCAGGCGTTCGTCGACGAGGGCGCGGTGCAGTGCGGCTACTGCACGCCTGGTTTTGTGATGTCGGGCGCGAACCTGCTGCACGAGATCGAGCAGCCGACTCGGGAGCAGATCGCGGTAGGGCTGAGCGGCAACCTGTGCCGCTGTACGGGCTACTACAAGATCGTGCGCGCCATCGAGCGCGCCGCTGCGGCGGGCGTAGAGCGGCGTCTGGCGCGAGACGAGCGCTGACAGGGCAACAGATCGGCGAAGCGCCGGTGGATCGGGCGTGCGGCGCATCGACTCAGTCGCGGAACGGTGGGGAGGATGGTATGGGTAGTGCGGTGGGACGCTCGGCAGCGCGCGTGGACGCCGTGGACAAGGTCACAGGAGCAGCGCTCTACCCGGGCGACTATGCGATGGATGGCGTGCTGCACGCCAAGATCCTATTTGCGGGACGACCGCACGCGTGCGTCCTGGCGATTGACCCGTCGCGTGCGTGGCAAGTGCCGGGGGTGGTTGCCGTCCTGACGGCGCGAGATGTGCCGTCCAACGCATATGGGCTCCAGACGCGCGACCAACCGGTGCTCTGTGGTCCTGGCTCGGGAATCCCGGGCGCGGATGTGGTTCGTTTCGTGGGCGATCAGGTTGCGGTGGTAGTGGCGGAGACCGAGCGCGCAGCGGCGCGAGGGCGTGACCTGATCGACGTGCGCTACAAAGAGCTACCTGCGGTAACCGATCCCTTTGAGGCGCTCAAGCCGGAGGCGCCGCAGCTGCACCCAGACCGCGTACCCAGTGAGAGCCATCCCGAGTTGAGCCGGCAAGGGAACGTGATCTGCCATCACCAGATCCGCAAGGGAGACATTGCGCGCGGCTGGGCGCTGGCGGACGTGGTCGTCGAAGGCGAGTACCACACGCCAGCGCAGGAGCACGCCTACCTGCAGCCGGAGGCGGGTCTGTCGTACATCGATGACGCGGGGCGCGTCACGGTGGTGGTGGGCGGGCAGTGGACGTGGGAGGACCAGCAGGAAATCGCGCAGGCGCTCGGCCTGCCCGCCGATCAGGTGCGCGTGATCTACCCGGCGATCGGGGGCGCATTTGGCGGGCGAGAGGATATGTCGGTGCAGATCGTCCTCGCGCTGGCGGCGCAGCGGCTACAGCGCCCAGTGCGCACCGTCTGGAGCCGGAGCGAATCGATCCGGGGCCACTGCAAACGGCACCCGATGTGGCTGCACTGCCGTTGGGGCGCCACGCGCGATGGCGTTCTGGTCGCGGCGGAAGTACGGATCGTCGCGGACGGCGGCGCCTACTGCTACACGACCAACAAGGTGATGGGCAACGCGACAGTGACGTGTACGGGGCCCTACGAGATCCCGCACATCGTGGTGGATGCCGATGGCGTGTACACCAACAACGTGCCCGGGGGCGCGTTTCGGGGCTTCGGCGCGCCCCAAGCCATCTTTGCCGCCGAGGGCCAGATGAACAAGCTGGCTGAGGCGTTGCAGGTCGACCCCGTGGCGCTGCGCCTCAAGAACCTGCTGCGCGAGGGAAGCCTGGGTGCGACGGGCACCCCTTTGCCTGGGGGGGTGAACCTGGTCGAGGTCACCGAGGCGTGCGCACGCGCCGCGGGGTGGCGCGAGACGGATCGGGGGTGGGTGCGGCCTTCCGTTGACGATCGTCCGCCTGAGGGGGTTCGCGGTGTGTGGCATGGGGCGGGCGCCGGGGCGACCAAGCGGCGCGGGGTGGGCCTGGCTGTGGCCTACAAGAACGTCGGGTTCTCGTTCGGCTACCAGGAGAACTGCTGGGCCAAGATCGCGCTGACAGGGGAGTCTGAGATCCGTGAGGCGACTGTCTATATCGGGAGCGCCGACGTCGGGCAGGGTGCGCACACGGTGATCTGCCAGATGGCGGCGGAGGCGCTCGGGGTGGACCTAGAGCGCGTGCGCGTGGTCGCGTCCGACACGGCGACCAGCCCCGGCAGCTCGGGCTCGTCGTCCGCCTCGCGGATGACGTTCATGTCGAGCGCTGCCATCCAGGGAGCGGCGCGCGCGGTGCTGGAAAGATGGGCGCGAGGGGAACGCCCTGCGGTAGCCGAGCACACATACCTGGCGCCCCAGACCACGCCGATGGATCCGGAGACTGGACATGGCACGCCGAACCTGGCGTATGGGTACGTGGCGGAGGCAGTGGAGGTCTCGGTTGACCTGGAGACGGGCGAAGTGACCGTGCCGCGCATCGTCTGCGCAGATGACGTGGGACGAGCGGTCAACCCGCAGCAGGTCGAGGGACAGATCGAGGGGGCGGTCGTGCAGGCGCTCGGGTGGGCCCTCAGCGAGCGGTACATCGCGCAGCAAGGGATGGTGCGCACAGCGGACCTGAGTACCTACTTGATCCCGACGATCGACGACGTGCCGGGCTGTGTCGAGTCGATCATCGTCGAGCGCCCCGATCCGCGTGCACCGTGGGGGGTGCGCGGGATGGGAGAGATGCCGTTCATCCCCCTGGCGCCGGCGCTCACGGCGGCAGTGCACGATGCCACCGGCGTCTGGTTCGATAGCCTGCCGTTGACGCCCGAACGCGTGCTCGATGGGCTTGCAGGACGGGTCCCCGACGCGGAGCACGAGGAGGGGAGAGATGCCTGACCACATGCGGCCCCTGCCCTTTGCGGACCTGGTCCGTTGGGCGCTGGAGGAATGGGCTCACCGGGGCGCGATCTATGGGGTGCCGGGAACGCTCTTTTACACACCATCGGCGGAGGACCGGTGCGGCATCCCTGACCTGTACGGCCAATACCTGGCAACGCCGATTGGGCCCGCTGCGGGGCCACACACCCAGCTGGCGCAGAACATCGTCTGCGCCTGGCTGGTCGGAGGGCGGTTCATCGAGCTCAAGACGGTGCAGATCGCCGACGAACTCGAGATCCCGCGACCGTGCATCGATATGGCGGACGAGGGGTACAATGTCGAATGGTCACAGGAGCTCAAGCTCGACGCGTCGGCGCGCGAATACGTCAAGGCATGGGCGCTGATCCACGTCCTGCGGCGTGTGATGGGGCTCGAGGAGCGCGTCCCTTTTGGCACGGTGTTCAACATGAGCGTCGGCTATGATCTCGCCGGGGTCCAGAGCGCAGAGATGACGCGCTTTATGGACTGTCTGGCGGATGCCTCGGAGCCGCTTGCCGAGATCCGCGAGGTGCTCGCGGTGCGCTACCCGCACCTGGCAGATGTGGCGATCCCAGCCCAGATCACGAACAATGTAACGCTCTCGACCATGCATGGCTGTCCGCCGGACGAGATCGAGCAGATCGCGCGCTACCTACTAGGCGTGCGCAGGCTGCACACCACGGTCAAGCTGAACCCGACCCTGCTCGGCAAGCACGATGTGCGCCGCATCCTGCACGACGAGCTGGGCTATGACGAGATCCGGATCCCCGATGCGGTCTTTGACCACGACCTGCAGTACGACCGTGCGGTGGCGCTGATCGCTGCGCTGCGCCGCGTTGCCGATGCGGAGGGGCTCACGTTCGGCGTCAAGCTGAGCAATACGCTGGCGATGGCAAACCATAGAGGAGTGCTGCCGGGCGACGAGATGTACATGTCGGGGCGGGCGCTCTACCCGATCACACTGCAGCTTTTCGACAAGCTGCAGCGCACATTCGACGGCGCGCTGCGCGTTTCCTACTCGGCGGGCGTAGATGCGCTGAACGTGGTCGAGGTGTTGGCGTGCGGCGCGCGTCCGGTGACCGTAGCTTCGGACCTGCTCAAGCCGGGCGGCTACGGACGGATGCGGCAGTACCTCGACCAGCTGGACCGGGCGATGCGGGAGGTCGACGTCCAGGATCTCGACGCATTGGCGGGCGACGCCGTTGCGCGGCGAGCGGCGGCGGCGGCGCGGGCGCGACGCGCGGGGCGCTACAAGAAGGGCTACCGCCGGTACGGTGCGCCCAAGGTCGACTCGGGGCTCGGGTTGTACGACTGCATCGTCGCGCCATGCGTGGCGCAGTGCGCGGTGTGCCAAGACGTGCCCGACTATGCGTGGTGGATCGCCCAGGGGGCGGACGACCGTGCGCTGGCAGCGATCCTGGCGCGCAACCCCTTGCCAGGCGTGACGGGACATGTCTGCCCGCAGCTCTGCCAGACGCGCTGCACGCGCAGCGACTATGAGCAGCCGGTAGAGATCCGGGCGCTCAAGCGCTTTGCCGCCGCGAGGGGGCGCTTCGATCCGCGCGTGTGGCAGGCGCCGCCGACGGGACGGAAGGCTGCCGTGGTCGGCAGTGGTCCTTCTGGGTTGGCGGCGGCGTGGTACCTGGCGCTGGCGGGCGTGGACGTGACGGTCTATGACTCCAGGGATATGCCCGGTGGGATGCTGAGCATCGCCCCACCGTTCCGGCTTCCGCGCCAAGTCGTCCAACAGGACATCGACCGGATCACGCACCTCGGCGTGCACCTGGCGCTCTCGCATCCGATCGCCGAGCCCCCGGAGCGACTGCTGGATGCGGGCTATGACAGCGTCTACCTGGCGCACGGCTACCCGCACGACGCACGCCTTTCGATCGACGGGATCGAGGGCGAGGGTGTGTTCTCTGCGCTCGAGGTGCTGGAGCGTGCAGCGCGGGGGCGGGACGTAGCGCTCGGGCAGCGGGTGGTCGTGATCGGGGGTGGGAACACGGCGATGGATGCGGCGTGTACGGCACAGCGGATGGTGGGCCGACCAGCGACGGTCGTCTACCGGCGGACGCGCGCCGAGATGCCGGCGGACGAGGAGGAGGTAGCGGGCCTCCTGGCAGAGGGGAACACGCTGATCGAGCTAGCCTCGCCTGTGCGCGTGGTCCGCGAGAATGGGCGCGTCGTCGGGCTAGCGTGTACCCGCAACAGGTTGGGCGCGCCGGGGCCCGATGGGCGACCGCGTCCCGAGCCCGTGCCCGACAGCGCATTCCGGATCGAGGCTGATGCGATCGTCGTCGCGATCGGGCAGGCGCCCGGCAACGCTTTCCTGGAGGGCAGCAGCGTGCGCACGCACGCCGACGGACGTGTCATCGTCGACGCCGGGAGTGGCAGGGCAGCAGAGAGGCGCATCTATGCGGGCGGGGACGCTGTCCGCGGTCCGGCGACGATCGTCGAGGCTTGCGCCGACGGTCGGCGCGCGGCGGAAGCGATGTGCCGCGAGATGGGCATCCCCTTCAACGCGCCCGCGCCGGATCCGCCAGAGCAGGATGACCGGGCGCTGACCACGATCACGCAGGCGCGGGCGCGACGTGAGACGAGAGCCCGTCCGGAGACGCTGCCCGTTGCCCAACGGGGGATGTCCAAGGTCGTCGAGCTGACACTGGGCGAGGAGGCGGCGCGGCGCGAGGCGAGTCGTTGCCTGCAATGCGCTTCCGTGTGCGACAAGTGCATAGAGGTGTGCCCAAACCGCGCCAACCAGGGCTACGCTGTCGCGCCCGTGCACTGGCAGATACCGGTGCTGTCCTGCGCGCAGCGTGCGTTGGGGATCGCCGGATATGAGGCGTTCGAGATTAGGCAGTCACGACAGATCGTGCACATTGGCGATCTATGCAACGAGTGCGGCAACTGCGCGACGTTCTGCGTGCACCAGGGCAGGCCACACGCAGACAAACCGAGGCTCTACCTGACGTGGGACGGGTTCGAGGCGCAGGAAGACGATGCCTTCTATCTGGATGGCGCCAGGATCTGGCGGAAGCAGGGCAGGCAGGCGTCGGAGCTCGCGGCTACGTCCAGTGGGCTCGTGTATGAGGACGCGTACCTGCGTGTGCGGCTGAGTCGGGACATGCAGCCCAGCGAGATGGTCCTCAAGCAGCCGTTCGACGGCACACGCTCGCTGCGGGGCGCGGGAGAGATGGCTGTGCTGCTCAGGTGGGTCCCGGCAAGCCTGCCGTGGCTGTTCGAGGGCGGCGGGGACGGTTCCCTTGAGAGCGGCGCGGAGAGGGGCGGCGCGCCACCCGCCAGGAGGGTAAACACGTGAGCCCACAAGCGACAGAGAGCGAGATCTCGGTCCAGCCATTCCGTTGGGCGCATTGGTGGGCGCTGTGTACGCTCGTCCGCCAGCATCTCGCCGAGGACGGGATCGACGTGCCGCTCGACCTGAGCGCGCCCGACCCAGGCATCGCATCCTTTGCGGACAGCCCCGAGGCGGACCTCGATTTGATCGACCGCGTGTACCTGCGCCGGGGAGGCGGGTTCTGGATCGCGTGGTTGGGGGACGAGCCGGTCGGGCACGTGGGCGCGCAGGACGTAGGTCGAGCGATCGAGCTGCGGCGGATGTGGGTGCGTGAGCCTTACCGCAGTTGCGGGGTTGGGCGCCAACTGGTCCGTGCGCTGATCGACCACTCTGTTGCGCAGGGGATCGGCAGCGTGGAGGTGTGGACAGCGGACGATGGACCTGGGCGCGCGCTGTACGAGGACATGGGGTTCCGAACCGTCGCCGAGCCAGGAGCAGCTTTCCTGGATAAGCGGGTGCTGCTCGCGAGAGACCCGGGCGAGCGCGAGATCCGGATGCGGCTCGATCTGGCGGACAAGGTGGCGCGCTGGGAGAGGGCGCCCATCGCTACGGTCACCGTCAACGGCGCCGCGCACCAGCTCGAGTTGGCCCCCGGGCGCATGCTGGTCGACGTGCTGCGCCGCGACCTGGGCCTCACGGGCACAAAGGTAGGGTGCGGCGAGGGACAGTGTGGCTCGTGTACGGTCGTGGTACAGGAGCGAGCGGTGCGCTCGTGTACGCTGCCGGCAAGACGGGCGGCGTACCGCAACGTGTTGACCGTCGAGGGTTTGGCGGGAAGCTGGGGGAGCCCGGATGCGCTGCACCCCTTGCAGCGCGCATTCATCGATCACGGCGTGATCCAGTGCGGCTTTTGCACGCCCGGCATGTTGATGTCGGCTGTAGCGCTGTGGAACCGCGCGTCGGCGTTTGTGCCGACGCCGGACGTGACGGAGGCGCAGATCAGGCGCGCGCTGGAGCGGAACGCGTGCCGTTGTACCGGCTATGCGAGCGTGCTGCGTGCCCTCCGCTCTGCCTTCCACGAGCTGCAGACGGGCGAACCGCTGCCGCCCCTCGAGAGCGATACGGTCGCGCCGCTGACGGTTGTCGGGCGCTCCTACCCGCGCCCGGATGCCGTGGCAAAGGTCACCGGGCAGGCGCGCTATGCAGACGACCTCGCATTCGACGGCATGCTGTACGGGGCCACGCTCCGCGCCGCGCATCCGCACGCCCGGATCGTGTCGATCGATACGACAGCAGCATCGGCGGCACCCGGCGTACACGCCGTCCTGACGCACGTTGACGTGCCGGGCAGGAATCGGCACGGACTGGTCTACCACGACTGGCCTGTGCTGTGCGACGACAAGGTCCGCTACCTAGGCGATGCCGTAGCCCTGGTCGCCGCGGAGACGCCGGAGGATGCCGCACGGGCACGAGATCTGGTCGCGGTGACGTATGAGCCGCTGCCCGTGGTCGAGGGCCCCGGGCGTGCACGGGAGCCAGACGCGCCCCTGGTGCACGACGAGCGCGCAGAGGGCAACCTGCTGGCGCACATCAAGGTGCGCCACGGAGAGGTCGAAGAGGGGTTCGCCGCAGCGGACGTGGTTGTCGAGGGCGAGTACCGCACGCCGATCTACGACCACATGTTCCTGGAGCCCGAGTGCAGCATCGGCATCCCGGCGGGCTATGACGCCCAGCACGCCAAGCTGACGGTGTACGTGGGGTCCCAGATCCCGTATGCAGATCGGGCGCAGATCGCGGCGGCGCTCGATCTGCCCGAAGATGAGGTGCGCGTGATCGGCACGCCGATCGGGGGGGCGTTCGGCGGCAAAGAAGACATCACGGGCCAGATCCACGCTGCCCTGCTCGCACGGGCTACCGGTCGCCCGGTCAAGGTCCTGTATAGCCGCGCCGAGTCGATGCTCGTACATCCCAAGCGGCACGCGACCGTGATCCGGATCGCGATCGGCGCGCGCCTCGACGGTCTGCTGACGGCGGTCCGAGCCGAGCTGCTGGGGGATGCCGGCGCGTACGCGAGCCTCTCGACCAAGGTGCTGGAGCGGGCGACGACCCACGCCAGCGGGCCCTATGCGGTGCCTCACGTCCAGGTGGACTGCTATGCGATGTACACCAACAACCCGCCGGCGGGCGCCTTCCGAGGGTTCGGGGTCACGCAAGCCACGTTCGCCGTCGAGAGCACGATGGACATGCTCGCGGAGGCACTGGGCGCCGATCCTGTGGCCCTGCGCCGCAAGAACGCGCTGCGCGTGGGGACAGAGACCGCTACGGGGCAGCTCGTGCGGGAGAGCGCAGGGCTGGACGCGTGCTTGGAGTGGGTGGCGCAGCGGACGCGCGCTCTCCCGCTGCCCGCCATCCCTGGTGCACGCGTGGCGTGGGGATTCGCGGCAGCGTACAAGAACACGGGCCTGGGCGGGGGCGCAGATGACGCGGCGGAGGCGGAGGTCGAGCTGTATGCGGATGGAACGGCTGAGGTGCGGAGCAGTTCAGCCGACCTGGGGCAGGGGCTGACGACTGTGCTGGCACAGATGGCGGCTGAGGAACTGGGCTTGCCCTTCGATAGGGTCAGGGTCTTGCTCTCCGATACGGACCTGACGCCCGACGGTGGGCCGACGACGGCAAGCCGACAGACGTACGTGACCGGGAACGCCGCGCGGTTGGCGGCGTGCGCGCTGCGGGAGCGCTTGGCGGCGGTGGCTTCGGAGCGCTGGGACCTACCACCCAGCGCGATCCGGGTCGAGTGCGGCAAAGTGTGGGCCGAGGGCCACAAGGCGTCGCTGGGAGATGTGGTGCAGTGGCTGGTGGCTGAGGGAAGGACGCCGCGAGTACGCTATCACTACCGAGCCCCGGAGACCAAGCCGTTGGGACAAGGCGGCGACATGCACTTTGCCTTCGGATACAGCGCGCAGGCGGCGCTCGTTGCGGTCGACGAGGTGACCGGAGAGCCGCGGGTGCTGCGTATCGTGGCGGCGTGCGATGCCGGACGTGCAATCAACCCTCGGGCGGTGCTGGGCCAGATCGAAGGAGGGCTGGTGATGGGCATCGGCACAGCCCTGAGCGAGGCCTACGAGCTGGCGGACGGCATCCCGCAGACGCGGCGCTGGCGCGACTATGGCGTGCCCATGATCGACCGCATGCCAGAGATGGAGGTGCACATCGTCGAGCACCCGACCGCCGAGGGGCCCTATGGCGCCAAGGGGATCGGGGAGCTGCCCTCGATCCCGACTGCGCCGGCGATCTGCAACGCAATCTATGCCGCCACCGGGGTGCGCGTGCGCGTACTTCCAGTCAGAAGGGTTCCGGTCCCCAAAGGGAGCGGAGGCTAGGGGGAGCTGAGTCAGCGGTCGGCAGCGGATAAGGTGGACGTCGCCGCTGGGGGGCGTGGCGGGGAGGCGCAGATGCTGATCACGAACGGCACGGTGGTTACCCTGGGCGAGCGAAATGAGATCATCGCGCACGGCGCAGTGCGCATCGCCGATGGGCTGGTTGGGGACGTCGGGGATACGGCGCAGCTCCGGCGGCGGTACCCCGACGAGGAAGAGATCGATGCGCGCGGACAGCTCGTGATGCCCGGCAATATCTGCGCTCACACGCACTTTTACGGTGCGTTCTCGCGTGGGCTGGGCATTCCGGGCGCGGCGCCGCGCGACTTTCCCCAGATCCTTGACAAGCTGTGGTGGCGCCTGGACAGGGCGCTGACGCTTGAAGACGTGCGCGCCTCGGCACTGGTCTGCCTGGTCGACGCGATCCGGCATGGGACGACGACGCTGATCGATCACCACGCCAGCCCGAACGCGATCGACGGTTCGCTGGATGCGATCGCCGATGCCGTGACCGAAGCGGGCGTGCGAGCGAGCCTATGCTACGAGGTCAGCGACCGCGATGGGCCCGAGAAAGCGGAGGCTGGGATCGCCGAGAACGTCCGCTTTGCGCAGTCGCTGGTTGGGGGCAGCTGCCCGCTCCTGGGCGCGTCGTTCGGGCTGCATGCGTCGATGACGCTGTCGGACGAGACCCTGGCGCAGTGCGTCGACGCTGCGAGGGGCGCCGGCACGGGGTTCCACATACACGTCGCAGAGGGGCACGCCGACCAGGAGGACAGCCTGCGCCGCAGCGGCAAGCGGGTCGTGGAACGCCTAAGCGATGCCGGTATCCTGGGCCCAGCGTCGATCTTGGTGCACTGTGTGGACGTCGACGCGTGGGAGCTCGAGCGGATACGCGACAGCGGAGCGTGGGTCACCCACCAGCCAAGGTCGAACATGAACAACGCGGTGGGCGTCGCTCCCGTCGAGACGATGCTGCGCGGCGGGATCAGGGTCTGTCTGGGCAACGACGGCTTCTCGAACAACATGTGGGCCGAATGGAAGGCAGCCTACCTCTTGCACAAGGCCTGGCATGGCGACCCGCGGCGCATGGGCGGCGACACGGTGATGCGCATGGCGGTCTCGAACAACGCCGCGCTGGCACGCACCTTTTGGCCGCAGGCGGCTCTGGGGCAGCTCGCGCCCGGCGCGCATGCTGACCTGATCCTGGTCGACTATGCGCCCTTTACCGCCCTGACGCCTGGGAACCTGCCGTGGCACGTACTGTTTGGGTTCGAAGCGAGTGCGGTGACAGCGACCATGGTCGCCGGCAAGTGGCTGATGTACGAACGACGCCTGCTGACCTTGGACGAGGATGCGATCGTCACTCGGGCGCGAGCGCTCTCGAGCGAGGTGTGGCGCAGGTACGCCGCCGCGAGCTGAGGGCGCAAGACTCCGCGCGGCACGTGGTCCGCAGTGAACGACCTGGGTGGTCAGGGCGAGGGGGTTGCCGGTGCGCCTGACCGCCTGAGTACGGGAAACTCGGCAATCCGCAGGTTGGTGCAGCCGTACGGGACCAGGGTCAGCTCTTCGAGTGGCTCCTCGGACGCGACGGGGCTCGGAGGCGGGTCTGCCGCCGAGCCGCGGACTGCCTCCCACGCAGGAAGCCGCCGCCCGCGGACGACCGCAGAACGGGGCGCGCCCTCAGGCGAGAAGGGGCGCGATCCCACCGGATGGTCCGCAAAGACCACGTCCTGCTCCAAGGTCTGTTCGTCGATGTCTAACGCATAGTTCCATGGCGTGGTCGGGTACACCTCCCAGTCCGCGTGGGGCAGCTCCCGGTAGGGCGCGTCGGCATGAATGCGACGCCATTCCTCGCCGATCGGGAGGGCATAGACGAGGGGTCCGCGCTCGATCGCAACGGCGGCGCCGGGACGGTGCACGAGGCGGGGAGAGGCGGAGAGCTCTAGGACGACCTCCGTGACATCCTCCCAGAGGCGGTCGATGCGCCAGAAGGCGCCTGCTCGCGGGCGCTCCGTCGGTCCACTCCCCACGCGCAGCGAGGCCCGATCGGCCCAAGCCGGGATCCGGAGCAGGAGCGGGAACCGCACGGGTCGCTCGGGGCTGATCGTGAAGTGAAGGGCGTCCCCGAACGGATAGTCGGTCTGCAGGCGGGCGTGGACGGGCGTGCCGTGGATCACGGTCTGTACGCTGCTCGGCGCGTATGCGACGGCTGCGAGGCCATCGTGCGCCGTGCGCATCCAGAGATGGGCGGCAAACTTGGGCCAGCCCTGGCTAAGGTTCGCAGTGCAGCACCCATAGTTCGGTTCCACGCCGTAGATGTTGGACTCGGGCCCGTTCGTGGTCCAGTCGCGGTCCTGGCGCACACTGCACTCGATCTGGTTGACCTGCTGGTCGTACTGGTGGGCCCACATGTCGGGCGAGAACGTGGCGGGCAGCGCGTTAAAGATGACCTTCTCGAGCCGGTCGCCGAACGCAGGATCCCCGAGCGTGGCGAGCAGGATCTCGAGGCAGAAGGCATACTCGACGACGGCACACAGCTCGGTGCCGCGCGAGGGACTGAGGCCTGCGAGGCACTCGTCTCCGCTGAAAACGCCGGTCACCATGCCGTGGAAGCGATCGAGCTTGGCGATCATGTCAGCAGCGGCGGCGCGGTCGCGGGGTTCGCCGCTGAGCCGCCACCAGAGGGCAGGGCCCTTGACAGCCATCGCGTTGTTGACGACGTGTCCCATGTAATTCCAGCGTCCCTTGGGCGTTGGGGCAGTCAGGGGCCAACGGGCGAAAAAGCTGGGCCAGTCAAAGCCCTGTGCGTGGAACTTGACTGCCAGATCGAGGAGCCAAGGCTCGCCTATCTCTTCGTATAGCCAATAGAGGCCCAGCAAGACCTCGAACCACCGGAACTGCCCCCAGTTGAAGAGGGGGGCGCGGTCGATGTGCAGGTCGAGCAGGCGCAGGTTCTTGGTCAGCGCCTCGCGCGCACCGCGGTTGCCCGTCGCCTGGGCGTACTGGGTGAGGACCTTGGTCGCCAAGATCTGACCCCACAGGTCATAGTGTGCGTTCACTGGTCTGCCTGAGGCGGGGATCATGATGCGTGGCCCGAGCCACCCGTCCTCCTTCTGGTGCTCGAGGATGTAGCCCACATAGCGCGCAACCTTGGTCTGGAGCGCTGGGTCATCGAGCAGGAAGGCGAGGGGGATGATCCCGTCCAACCAATAGGGTGCTCGTTCCCAGGCCTCGGCGTCGCCGCCGAACCACTGGCTGTCGCGCACGTCGGGCCAGAACTCGTCGAGGTGTCCGCTGATCCCATCGGCCTGGATGCGCAGCTGCGATCGAAGCCATCCCTCAGGACGCACGGCGCGTAGAGGCAGCGGGCGGAATGTCGGATCGTGCAATGTGTCTGTCCCCATGGCATCCTCTCTGGTACGGGTTTCGCTGGAACTGGTCTGGCTGGGCAGGTATCCGCCAGGCATGGCGCCGCGCGGACGCGGAGTCGGGGCGCTTGCCGGCAGCGCTCGTTTGCCGGGCGCACGTACGCCTATGGCGCATAGGATGGCGGGCGCGATAGCGTGGCCCAAGACGACGGGGCGCGCCCCATCTTGAGGGACAGCGTGCCGCCCTGCAAGAGCTCGCCTACAGAGATGTAGGCCCGGTCGAGCGGCTCCCCGTTCAGCGTGGCTGACTGGACATAGATGTTAGCCTCGCCGCTATGCGAGGTCCGGATCTCAAATGACCGTTCTCCCACCTGGAGGTCGGCTCCCTCAAAGAGGGGACTGCCGATCAGCAGCACGGGTTGTCCCGTGACCGGGAAGAGGCCGAGTGCGCTCCACACGTACCATGACGTGAGCCCGCCAGAGTCGTTGTTCCCCGGCAGCCCCCCGCGACCCGTGCTAAACTGGTACTTGAGCGCTGCCCGTACGACTTCGGCGGTGCGATCCGGACGACCGGCGTAGAGGTAGGCATAGGGGACCTCGATGTCGGGTTCGTTGTTCAGGCCCTCGAACCGATTGAGGGAGAAACCCCACTGCATGTAGTCCCGGTCGGCAGGATCGGTGGGCTGCACGACGGGGGGTTGCCCGTAGCCGAAAAAGCGGTCCAGATCCTGGGTGAAGGCCCGTTCGTCTGGGTAGAGCGCGATGCGGCTCGCCATATCGTGTAGCAGGCGGAAGGAGTAGTTCCAGAGTCCGCCCTCATAGTACTGCGCCTCGATCAACCTGCCGGTTGCCGGATCGTACGCGCTGCGCCAACGGGTAGAGAGCTCCATCATCTCGCCATGCCGGATCCGCTCGCCCAGTCCGCGCGCGAGCTGGGCGGTGCAGAACGCTGCGCCAGCGAGGTCTAGAATATGGGTCACGGGACGAATCTCGCCGTCGCGGACAAAGCCTCGATTGCGTGGGTGCTGCAGGTCGCCGATCATAGCCCGCAGGGCACGCCGCCAACTGATCCCCGGGATCCGGCGGTAGAATCCATCGACGATGGCATAGTGCGCCAGCGAGCGGGCCTGCCCCTCGATCTGAGATGGCGTGCCAGTGAGTAGGAAGCCGTTTGGGAAGCTGCCGTTGTGCTCGGCAAGCGAGATCAGCGTATTGAGGATCCCCGATGCTCGCTCGGGGTAAAAAGTCGAGATCAAGGGCAACTGGGTCTTGTACTGGTCCCACAGAGTGGCCAAGTCCACATAGTAGGGCGCCTCCTCCCAGATTGGGCTCTCGCCGCTCAGGTCTGCGGGCTTGATCAGGGAGTGATAGAGGGACGAGTAGAACGTCGTCCGTTGCGCCTGTGTGCCGCCTCGTACTTGGATGCGGTCGCAGAGGTCACGCCACTCCCCTGCTAGCTGCTGCACGTGCTGATCGAAGGGCTGCGCGCGGACCGGTTCCAGGTTCTGGCGCGCCTGTTCGACGCTGCGCAGCGAGAAGCCAATCCGGAGCTCCACGCGCCCTCTGCCCGAGCAGTCGAACAACACACCAAAGGGCTGGAACTCGTCCGGGTGGATATGCCTGCGCACGAGCGCACGCTGGTTGGGCAGCACCTCGCCTCCGTCCCAGAGGGCGGTCCCACACGGCGCGTCGAGCTGTGCGTAAAAGTAGATGACCAATGCTTCGAGTACGACCCAGCCACAGGCCGATCCATCCTCGGGCAGCGTGATCTGGGCAGCAGCGGGCAGCGTGCGCATTTTGGCAAAGTCGATGCCTCCCGCCGAGACGTCCAGCGCCAGGCGTGCGCAGGCTGGGTTGGGGAACGTGTAGCGATGGTGCGCTGCGGTGCGCGACGCGGTCAGCTCAGCTGTGATGCCGGTCTCTGCCAGCTTGGCAGCATAGTACCCCGGGCGCGCGATCTCGTCTACGAGCGTCCAGCGAGTCCCCAGTTGCTCGAGATCGCCTGCGAGAGGCGTCACGCGGAAGTAGTTATAGTAGGCGCCGATCGCACCGGTCCCGCTGTGGTGAAAGTGGGCGAATCCAGAGGCCACGGGCGCCTCGAAGCGGCGGGCCGGTGAGCCGTGGGTGTTGGGGCCGTTGAGGCCATAGCCGGTGGGATAGGCGCCTGAGTGGGCGCACACAGACACCGCGCCAAACGGCGCGCAGGCGCCCGGATGGGTGTTGCCGGTCTGCGCCTTGAGGTAGAACCACGTAGCGGCTATGCCTTCGGGCCGAGGAAGATCGATCGTGCCATTGCCGAAGAAGGGGTCCACGTAGGCGAGCGTGTCATTCACGGTTGTCTTCCTCCATGCGCACCCGCGCACTCGGAACGCCGCGATCCGCGCGGACGGCGCTTGTGCACGGGGGTCTTGTACGCTATAATCGAAGCCAGGCGACAGCGCACGCATTCTACACCAAAACGCCCAAGGGCACGAATCGAAGGGGCGACACATGAGGGAGTAGCCCATGAAGATCACGGGGGTCAAGGCGCACTATGTCGAATGGGAACGAGGCCCATATCATTGGCGCGACGGGATCATGCCTAGCGGTTCGACTGGGCGCGCAGGACTGCTTCGAATCCTGACGGACGAGGGTGTCGAGGGGTTGGCGCCGTATGGCGGCGGCGCGAGCATGGCAGAGATCAAGTACCAGCTGATCGGCAGAGACCCGATCGACCGCGAGCAGATCTGGCAGGGCTTTTGGCGCAACTTGCGGACCTCCCGCCTGGGCTTTGCGATCGGGTCGGTCGACTGCGCGCTATGGGACCTGCTTGGCAAGGTTGCTGGGCAACCCGTCTACAAGCTGCTGGGCGGCATGCGCGACCGGGTTCCTGCCTATGCGAGCACCGTGACCCTCGATTCGATGGACGAGTACATGGACCTGGCACAGGTCTGCCTGGACAAAGGCTACCGGGCGATCAAGCTGCACGCGTGGGGCCGCCTCGAGCAAGATGCAGCGCTCTGCCGCGCGCTGCGCGAACAAGTGGGCGACGAGATCACGTTGATGTACGATGCGTCGAGCATGTTCAACCAGTTCGAGGACACAGTCTGGTTCGGGCGGCG
Source organism: Anaerolineae bacterium (assembly GCA_016929775.1). The sequence goes on along the minus strand of JAFGIE010000056.1, from coordinate 10,502 downwards.
GCTCGAGGAGGCAGGCTATTACTGGTACGAGGAGCCCATGGACCACTTTAACATGACCGCACTGGCGAGGCTGGCGGGCGAGCTTGCGATCCCGCTGGCGGTCGCGGAGGCGACGCACGGCGGGCCATGGGACGCGTTGGCTCATCTGAGGATGGGGGCAGCGGACATTGTGCTGACCGGCCCACTAGACCAGTACAAGGGCGGGTTCACCGGCGTGCTCAAGACAGCTCATGTGTGCGAGGGGTATGGCGTGATGTGCGCGATCCACGGCGCATCGATCGCCTCGCTGCACGCGGCGTGCGCGATCTATAACACGCGCTACTTTGAGCGGCTGGTCCCTGAGCGATACTACGCGCCGCCGGGTATCCGGGACGCATCGACCGAGATCGTTGACGGGTACGCGCAGCCGTGGGATACCCCAGGTCTGGGGATCGACGTGGACTGGGACTGGGTACGTGCCCACACCATCGGCGAGGAGTAATGACTGGCAAAGGAGACAAGGTCAACTCCCCTCGCTCCGCCCAGCGCGCCGCATCGACGCCGGTATCGCCAGGCGCGGACGCGTGCGCAGGGCAGTGCTTGACAAACGCAGGTTGTTGTATTATTGTGTAAGAAGGGCACGATTATAACCATCCCACGTGATGAAGATCGCGCCGGCACCCACCGGCGATCTGGCGAAAGGGCGTCGATGGCCAACAAGATACTCGTGATCGACGACGATGTAGGGCTCTTGACCCTACTCAAGATGGGCCTCGAACGTGAGGGCTTTGCTGTGACCACGGCTGAGAGCGGGAGGGAAGGCCTGAGGAAGGCATACGAGACCCGACCAGACGCGATCATACTCGACATCATGATGGCAGAGATGGACGGCTGGACGACGTGCCAACGTCTGCGGCACGTGTGCGATACGCCGATCATAATGCTCACGGCGCGCTCTGGAGGACGAGATGTCGTCCGCGGACTCTCGCTGGGCGCCGATGACTATATCTCCAAGCCGTGCAGCTTTGACGAACTGAAGGCCCGGATCTACACGATCATGCGACGGGATGGGCGCGGACTGCCCAGCGCTGAGCCCGACGTGTACGACGATGGCACACTGTACGTCAACCTGCGCACGCGGACCGTCAGGCGAGATGGCGCGGCGATCGAGCTGACTCCCACTGAGTCGCGATTGCTGATGTACCTGGTCAGCCGCCGGGGTCGGATCGTCCCGCATCGAGAGCTGCTGGTCAACGTCTGGGGGCCAGAGTACGAGAACGAGGTCAAGTACCTGAGCGTGTACATCCGCTACCTGAGACAGAAGCTCGAGGAAGATCCCTCCCGACCACACTACATCCGGACGCGCTGGAAGGTGGGCTACTTTTTCCTGAGCGATGGGAGCGACTGATCGAGAGAGGCAGAACGACACCGGTGAGTGGCGAGAAGATCCTGATCGTCGAAGACAAGCCCGAGGTGGCACGGTTCTGTCAGGAGTACTTGCTGATGCCGCAGGGCTACGAGGCGGTGGTCGCACTGGATGGCGCGCAGGGCCTCGAGATGGCAGAGTGCGAGCACCCGGACCTGATCATCCTCGACTTTCGGCTTCCACGTATGTCAGGGCTCGACGTGCTTCGCCAGCTGCGCGACAAGCAGATCGACGTGCCCGTGATCTTTACGACCGCCTACGGGTCGGATGAAGACATCGTTGCCGCCTTCCGGCTGGGCGTGAAGGACTATCTGACCAAGCCGTTCACCCCAGCAGAGATGATCTCGACTGTCGAACGTGTGCTCGCGGAGAAGCGGCAGCAAGAGGACCAGGCGCGGCGGCAGAAAGAGCTCGAGCGGCAGGTCAAGCGCCTGAGTACGCTGTACGGGTCGAGCCTGGAGAGCGTGCTCGACCACATCGTCGAGGCTGCTGTCGCGATCTCGGGCGCAGAAGAGGGGTACCTGCTGCTTCCCGACGAGGGGCGAGACGAGCTCTACATCCGATCTGCGCTCAACGTCGGCCCTTCCCTGGCTGAGGGGACGCGGGTGCCGACGCAGGGCACGGTCGCCGGACGCGTGTTGTGCAGCGGGGAGTCGGTACGGCTTGGCGCCATCGAACCGCAGGCCTTGCTGGAGGTGAGAGCAGGGCACTCGGTACAGGCACTGATCAACGTGCCTCTGCACAGGCAGGGAGCGATCATCGGCGTGCTCGGGGTGGACAACCGGACGAGGTCGGGGACGTTCACCAGTGAAGACGAGGGCCTGCTTGCAGAGCTGGCCGAGCACGCGGCGACGGTGATCGCGAACGCGAGCGTGTACCAAGAGATCCACGCGGCTTTGGTCGAGCGCGTGCGCGGGATCTCGGTTCTCCAGGAAGTCGCCCACGACCTGAACGGGGTGGTGCAGCTGCAGCGCATCGTGCGGATTGTGCTCTATCACGCGATGCGCGTCACGCCAGCCGAGGCAGGGCTGTTTGGGCTGCGCGTTCGCAGTCACGCGACGTGGACCCCGAGCGGTTACCTCGCCCCAGCCGTCGACAGTGGGACGTGGCATGCGCGTTGGGATGCGGGAGCGATCGGACGGGCGGTCGCTTCGCGTGCGCCCGTCTGCGTCAACGACACACACGCTGCACGTGAGAACACGTACACCGTGCCGCAGACGCGCTCTCAGCTTGCGGTACCGATCCGGCGAGGCGACCAGGTGCTCGGCGTGATCGACGTAGAAAGCACCCGAGCGGGGGCCTTTGGCGCGGACGAGGAGCAGATGCTGCTCGCGATCGCCGATCGGGCTGCGGTGGCGATCGAGAATGCGCAGCTGTTCGAGGCGGTGCTGGACGAGCAGCGCAAGAATGAGCTCGTCTTGCAGCAGATCGCCGACGGCGTCTGTACTGTTGACCAGGAGCTCACGATCACGGCGTTCAACCCAGCCGCTGAACAGATCACGGGGTGGTCTGAGGAGGATGTGCTCGGCGAGAGCTGCGAGCGTGTCTTTGATGGGCCCGGAGACGCGAAACGCTATCACTGCGGTCTGATCGTGGAAGCGATCGAGAAAGGGCGCACGGTGTCGTCCACAACGCGTGCTCCTCCTATCTATGGGCGCGGCGGTAGCGAGATCTTTGTGTCGAGCAGCATCGCGCCGCTCTACTCGCAGGAAGGAGAGCTGGAAGGTGCGATCGTGGCCTTTCGCGATGTATCCTCGGAGCGCGAGCTGGACCGACTCAAGTCGGATTTCGTCTCCATGGTCTCGCACGAGGTGCGTTCTCCCCTGGCGAATCTCAGCGCAGCGATCGACCTGCTGATCAGGCTGACCTCAGGGCAGGATGACGTACAGAAAGCGCTCGACATCGCGCGCGTAAATGAGAGCAGGCTGACAGCGCTGATCGAGGACATTCTCAGCGTGTCGCGGATCGAGGCTGGGCAGGTGCGCGTGAGCCACGAGCCGGTCACGCTGGCGCCGATCCTCAAGCGATTGGCTCGGATCGCACAAGCGCGGACGCAGCGGCACAGGCTGATCCTGGATCTCCCAGACGACGTTCCCTTTGTGATCGGTGACGCCGCCAAGGTGGAGATCATTGTCAACAACCTGCTCACGAACGCGATCAACTACTCGCCGCACGGAGGGCGCATCCTGGTCAAGGTCGACGGGCCGGAGGATGGGCAACTGATCGTGCGGGTGGTCGACGAAGGGGTAGGCATACCGCCAGAACACATGGACAAGGTGTTCGGTCGGTTCTACCGCGTGGACACGAGCGATGGTCGTGCTGTATACGGGCACGGCTTGGGGCTGTACATCAGCAAGTGCCTGGTGGAACTGCAGCATGGGCGGATCTGGGCGGACAGCAGGCTGGGCAAGGGCTCTCGTTTCTCCTTCTCCCTCCCGGTGGTGGGCGAACCCGAGGCTGAAGCAGAGGACCTGGGACTCGACTAGGGCTCGACGCTGCTAACCGGCCTGTGGATGCCGCACGCGTAGGGGAGTGCGGCGCACAGAGGCAGTGTGCGAGCGCAGGAGAGGATGGAGATGGACCTGGTCGCGATCGCGCGCGCGCCGATATGCGTGTACCTAGCGGGTGACCTGGAAGAGGTAACACGTCGCTACGCGGACAGTGGCGGGACTTCGCTGTGCGTGGCAACGGGCTACTATACCTATGCCCTGCTGACGCGGAGCACGCTGGATGGGGTCCAGGTTCTCTACGCCGGTCGGCAGGCCTGGAGCGGGGAAACGGGCGCCGCCGGCGGCGAGCTTGAGATGCTCGCCGCCATTGCGCGCCAGGTCCAGGTGCCGGGTGGATGGCAGCTGCACGTTGCCGCGCAGATGCCGTCGGGCATGGGCAGGGCGCTGCGGGGGAGCGCTGCGGTCGCAGCGCTCAAGGTGCTGGCTTTCCGGGCGGGCCTCGACATCGAACCGCAAGCACTGGCGGGGCTGGCAGCCGACCTCGAGCACGATCTCCTCGGCACAAATACCGGACTACATGTTCCCCATGCTGCGGCACACGGCGGCTTGTGCGCCATCTCTTCAGCTGGCGGTAGAGTCGTCGTCGAACCGCTGCAGATGGACGACGGCACAAAGGAAGCACTCGTCACTTGGCTGATGGTGTTCGGGGCGCCGCAGAGGGCGGTTTCTGCAGTACAGCGCGTCCGGGAGAGTGCCTTCGACGACGACGAGTATCTCACCGAAGTGCGGAATCTATCCTGGGCGGTGCGGTTCGCGTTGGAGCACGGTCGCCTGGAGGCGCTGGGCTATCTGCTGCATCGCGTATGGAGACAGCGGGAGGCTGTCCTGGGGGTGGACCCTGCGCTTACACGGCGCTATGAGGCGGCGCGCGAAGCGGGCGCCCTGGGTGGGACCGCTACGGGTGTGTCGGGCGATGCATTCCTCGTGCTGCTGTGCCCCCCGGAGCAACAGCCCGCAGTCAGCGCAGCCCTGTCCGCGCTGGGGTGTGCGCGTTGGCTCCTCAGGTTGGATGAGGGGGGCGTATATGCGATGGAGGGGGAGCCTTGGTCGCGCGCGGCAAGGGGCTACGCGCCCAGCGAGGAAGAGGGGGATGTCTCTCAGGACGCAGGCCCCGCCTCCACTGAAGAGCCGTCAGGGAGCCTACAGGCGAGGGGGGCAGCGTGAGGGGAGCAGGCTGCCGGACCGTGCTCATGCTGGTGGCGCTCATCTGTGCAGCGCTGCCTACCAGCGCGCGGTCGCTCGCACGCCACGCGGGACCGGCGCTAGAGTCGCAGCCATCGTCTATCGTGTCTCTTCCGTTCGCCGACGCCCGCCTCGCAGGAGAGCCAGTGGCGTGGCGACGGGAGGCGCCGGGAAGCCCGGACGGAAGTGGGCGGGCGTCGAGCAACTCCACGGCAGACCTCCACGAAACCGCAATCGAGATCACCAAAGCGCCGCAGATCCAGCGCGTGGGGGTCGGTTCGAGCGCTGTCTTTACGATCACAGTGACAAATGCGGGAAGCGGGATGCTGAACGCGATCGTCGTGAGCGACGCGCTTGCGCCGCAGTGCGATACGTCGTACGAGGTTTTGGCGCCGGGTGAGTGGCGTGCACATACGTGTGTCGTGCCGGACGTGACAGCGTCCTTTACCAACGTCGTCGTGGTTCGCGCTCTGGCAACGGACGGACACGAGGTGGGGGACTCGGACGATGCGCAGGTAGTCGTCCCGATCGCTGCGATCTCGGTTGACAAGGAACCTGACCGGCAGGTGGTTAGCGTAGGTGAGCGCGCGACGTTCACGATCACGGTGCGCAACACGGGGGGCGAGGTGCTCGACGGGGTTACTGTGGAGGACCCGCTGGCGCCAGCCTGTGGGCGCATCGTCGGCGCCCTAGCGTCCCAGGAGAGCGTGCGCTACGCGTGTGCCATTGGTGGGGTGACGGCGTCGTTCACGAATGTGGTCACGGTCACGGGGGTGGGGCCTGGCGCCGAGGTCGTGTCCGACAGCGCCGATGCCCAGGTCTGGGTTGTGTCCATGGCGGTCGACAAGCGGATCGGCATCGGCGGGCAGGCCACTTGGCAGAAGGCGGACGCGCCGCCCGGACCCAAGGTGCTGGCGGGAACGCCGGTGTGGTTCCTGTTCTCCATACAGAACGTGGGCGGCGAACCGCTCGAGAACCTGACGCTGCTCGACTCGGCCTACGATCTTGCCCAGAGCCCAGAGTGTTGGCCCCCTGCAGTCCTGCAACCCGGCGCCTCGTTCGAGTGCGTGGTTGGGCCCGTGAACGCGCAACCGGGCCAACATCTCAACACCGCCGTAGCGACCGGCTCGGCGGACCGAGTGCGGATCCAGGGGAAAGACGACGTCTACTACTTGGGGTATGAGGCGTCACAGCCTGCCATCTCGGTGCAAAAGTACGTCGCCGTCGACGACGGCGTGTGGTACGATGCCGACACGCCGGACACTGCACCGGTGGTCAGCGCGGGTTTTCTGGATGGGGCGGGACTCAGGTTCCGGATCATGGTCGCGAACACCGGCTCCGTGACCCTGACCGACCTCGCGATCGTCGACTCAGGACTTGGCCCTGGCTCTGCGGGGGTGTGTACACCTCCTTCGACGCTGACGCCGGGAGAAGGCTACGAGTGCACGTTGAGTGCAGCCTACGCTGCGCCCTGCCTGCAGAGAAACGACGTCGAGGCAACGGCGGTCTATGATGGCGCGCTCTACTCGGACAGTGACCCCGCCTACTACTATGGTGTGCCGTGCGGCGGGGCGTTGGATCACGCCCTGTTCTTGCCTCTCATCCTATGTCGCAGCGTGCCCAGCGAGTAGGATGCGTTGGCGGAGTGAGCGTCCCACCGCGCAGAGCTGAGCCGCGCGTCAGCGAGCGCTAGGTACTGGGCCCAGTCATACGGCGTCACGTCGTCCGTTGTCTCTTCATCCACATAGAGGTCATCGAGGGCACGGCTCAGTCCCCAGGCCCACGCCCTCCCGGCCAACTCGCCCCGGTGCACGCGGCAGTGCCCAAGCAACCAGCCAACCTGTTGTCCCCGGATGACGAGTTGTTAGCTCGAGACTAGGCGCGTTGTCGAGGAAAATGGTAGCATGGCGCTAGGTTTTCCGGAAGCTTGGACTGGCGAAAGGAGTAAGACGTGAATAGACGCACATCTCTGCTGATCGGGATCGTGTTGATTGCGCTTGGGCTGTCGGTGCTGGGCGTGACCCTGGTCCTGCCCTTGCTGGGGATCCGCATCGGAGATCTGTTTCAGCTGTGGCGGCTTTGGCCGCTGACGGTGATCGGAGCGGGACTGGGCTTGACGCTGCCTCCGCTGCTCGTGCGGGGGCGACGGGGCCTGGGCGGGCTGTTCATCCCCGGCGTGCCCGTCCTGGCGACCGGCGGGATCTTGTTGTTCACCAGCGTGCTCGACTGGTGGGCGGCGTGGGCGTGGCTGTGGCCCGTAGAGGTGCTTGCCGTGGCGGCGGGCCTCGCGCTAGCGGCAGCGTACATGCGGGTGATCTGGCTGCTGATCCCGGCGATCATCGTTGGGGCCAACGGGCTGCTCTTCCAATTCTGTGCCATCACCGGTCTCTGGAACGTGTGGGCTGTGATGTGGGCGATCGAACCGCTCTCTGTGGGGCTCTCGCTGCTGCTGATCGGCGGGGCCAAGCGTCGACCGGGATTGCTGACGGCGGGCGCGATCCTGTGCGGCGTTGGCGGGGTAGCGGTGCTGGGCATGTCTGCCATCGTCTCTGCAAGCTGGCTTGCGGGATGGACCTGGGTGATCCGCGTCATTCTCGCGGCAGCCCTGGTGGTGGCGGGCGTGCTGCTCACGCTCTGGAGCCTGAGCCGGCGATCCGTGGAGGCCAAGACACGCTAGCGCGCCTGGAGTGCTGTCTCTCTAGAGGGCGCTCTCCCGGACGAACGGAGCGCTGCGGCGCCGTAGGCTATGCTACCAGGTGGGGGCCTCGTGTGGGCTGGACTCGAGGATCTCCTCTTCCTGTCCCGCCAGTCGATACCGGCGAATGGGTGTGAGGGCGATCTGGAGGCCCTGCTCGGCCACACGGAGCGCGAGCTCGCGCAGCTCGCGGAGCCCGGCTTCCATTGCCTGCCCGTCGGCGTGCCCGAAGCGGTAGTCAAAGAAGCCGGGGTTACGCGACTCGAGATAGCCCAGAATGGCTGTAGCCGCAGACGCGATGCGCAAGGGGTCCCGTTCCGTGTCAAGCTGCTGCAAGGCGGAGACGTCGAGGTGAAGGTCCCGCGCAAAGATGCGGAGGATGGCGGGGCGGTAGAGCATCTTGCACAGCGCGTCGGCGTGTGGGATCCCGTCCTGGTCCGTCGGGCGCGGGACATCGCCTTCCAGGAAGACGATCTGTAGCTCGAAGCGCTCGCCTTCGATCTGCGCGTGTTCGGCGTGCGTCTCTTCGGGCACGAGATCGTCCACCGCGCGCATGATCTGGGCGGCGGCTTCCTGCAGCGCGCGCTTGCGCGGTTTGCCCGCAGGGATGGAGACGGGGGGCATCACGCGCCCCACGTTCATCGTGAGCCTGGGCCGCCGCAAGCGCAGCATGGCGTCCAGCGCGCCCTCCAAGCCGCCGAACCCGATCGGTAGGACGGGGGCCTGGGCGCGATAGCTCAACCAGGCGACCCCGCGCTTGGCTGACATGGCGCCCGGGTCCCAGATGCCGCCCTCTGGGAACAGCCCCACTCTCCCCCCACTCTTGAGCACCGACAGCGTGTTCAGCAGGGGCTCGCGGTCCACATTGCCACGGTTGATGGGCGTATAGCCATACGTGCGCGCGATCGCGTCGAGAAGGGGTGGAGGCGGGATGTCCCCTGCTCCGAGTACCTCGATCTGCCAGGGACTGTAGGCGATCATGAGCGCTACTTCGACCGCGGCGACGTGGTTGCCGACGACGAGGAGTGGGCCATGTGGGGGGAAGTGGTCGCGACCCGTCACCTGGATGCGGGCGAGGAGTGGAAGCAGAGCGCGCCCGGCATAGCGCATTGCTGCGCGCCGCACGCGGCGGCGCGGATACGGTATTACACCGGTAGGTGTGCGCACCGCGGTGTCCTCCCATTTGGGCGTGGCCCAAAGACGTGGTAAGATGACGGTGCACGCTACCTTAGCACCAAATGCCGCAGAGGTCAACATGCCCAATGCCGCAAGATGGCGCCGCTACTTGAGGATCAATGCCTACTGGTTCGCCCTGACGGTGCGCGCGCAGGTCCTCGGACCGATCGTGGTCCCACTTCTCGTCCAACGCTTCGTCGGCGAAGCGCAAAAGGGGACCTATTTGGGCACGATCCGGATGTGGGCGCTCATGGCTGCGGTCCTGACCCAGGCGGTGATGGGCGCCGTCTCTGACCGGAGCACGAGCAAGTGGGGACGGCGTCGGCCATTCATCCTGGCGGGCACGATCGCGCAGCTCGCGATCGTCACCCTGATCGGGCTTTCGGCCCAGATGGAGGGCCTGCACGGGTACGGCGTGCTGTTCGTCCTATACATCCTCTCCATGGTTGCCTCGGACACGGCGCACGCTGCCACGCAGGGCCTGATGCCAGACCTGGTGCCGGAAGCGGAGCGCGGCATGGCATCGGGGATCAAGGCGCTGCTGGAGGTGCCCCTCCCGCTGCTCCTGGTGTCGCTGATCGTGGGGCCGTTGGTGAGCCAAGGCAGGCTGTGGGGCGGGCTGGTATGTCTGATGGTCGTGCTCATCGCGTGCGCCGCGGTTGTCCTGACCGTGCAGGAAAAGCGCGCACTTGACGCACAACGTGTCAAGGCGGACCTGGTGCTGCGAGCAGTGCTGATGACGGGCGTCTTTGCGCTCATCATCCTGGGCGCGGGTGCGGTGGTCAACGCCGTGCTGGCGCTTCCGCTGGACGTCAGCCCGCGCGCGAGGCTGGTTGCCGTCGGCGCGGCGGGTGGTCTGGGCATGGTTGGCGCGGTAGTGTGCGGCGTGCTGGTGAGCGTACGGATCGGCGTCGGGCGGGACGCCCGCGCGGCGCCCGGCTTTACGTGGTGGGTCATCAACCGACTGGCGTTCATGGTCGCGGCGAACGGGCTCTCGGGCTTTATGCTGTACTTTATGCAGGAGCGGTTCACGGCGCTGTTCGGCGAGAAGGCTGCCGGACCCGTCACGCGCGCGATGATGCTGGTCGGGATCGCGATCTTGGTCGCGGCAGTGCCGAGTGGATGGCTCGCTGATCGGGTTGGAAAGAAGCCGCTCGTGGCTGCCAGCGGGATATTGGCGACACTGGGGATGTCGGTGCTGCTACTGATCCCGGCGCTATCGACGGTCTATGTCGGCGGGACGCTGATCGGGCTAGCGGTGGGGATGTTCTACAGCGCGAACTGGGCACTCGGCACGACGCTGATCCCGAGACAGCAGGCTGGGCGATACCTGGGCTTGTCGAACCTAGCAGGGGCAGGTGCGGGCGCGATCGGAGCCTACATCGGCGGGCCGATCGCGGACAGCCACAGCTATGTGCTCGTGTATGCGATCTATGGAGCCTTGTTTCTGTTGTCGACCCTTGCACTGGGAGGCATACAGGAGCCAGGCGGAGCTAGCGCGGGCGAGGGGCGGCTGTCCCGCGCGATGTGAGAG
>JAFGIE010000055.1 GCA_016929775.1 Anaerolineae bacterium | reverse complement strand
TGGGTTCCAGAGACGCGGTTGACAAGGGGCCTCTTCTGTGTTATGACTGGTCCCGGCAAGTGCCATACGTGTTGTGACGACGAGAGGAGAGAACCATGAGCGATACAGCCGACCGGCTGCTGCACGATTTCAAGGGAGAGGCCTACGTCCACGGTTCGGGCGTGCTGGGAGAGGCGGGGCGCCTGGCGGCAGCGCTGGGGCAGCGCGCGGCGCTGGTCCGTTCGACCTATGGCGGCAGCGATGCGCTGGTCGCCACGGTCCGCGCCTCGCTGGCGGCGGCGGGCGTAGACCTCGTCGGCGAGGTGGCGGGCGCACAGCCCAACGCGCCGCGCGAGGACCTGTACCGGATCGCCGCCGCCCTGGACGAGCTGGCGTACGATCTGCTGGTCGTGCTCGGCGGGGGCAGCACGATCGACGCCGCCAAGGCAGCGGAGGTGCTGCGCACGCTGGGCACGCGCGCGATCGACCCCTTCTTTGGCACGAACCAGGTGAGCGCGGCGCTGGCAGGCGCGGGCGCGGCGCTGACGCCGACCTTGGCGATCCAGACAGCGGCGAGCTCGGCGGCGCACCTGACCAAGTACTCGAACATCACCGATCTGGCGACGGGCCAGAAAAAGTTGATCGTGGACGACGCGATCGTGCCCGCGCGCGCACTCTTTGACTATGACGTGACGGCGACCATGTCGCCCAGGTTCACAGCCGACGGCGCCATGGACGGGGTCTCGCACTCGCTTGAAGTGCTGTACGGGGCGGTAGGCAAGCCGTCCTACGCCCAGGTCGCCCCGGTCGCATCCGAAGGCATCCGACTGATCGTGTCGCACGTCGAGCAGGCAGTGCGCAACCCGGCAGACCTGGCGGCGCGGCGCGCACTGGGACAGGGCACCGACCTGGGCGGGTACGCGATCATGATCGGGGGGACGAACGGCGGGCACCTGACGAGCTTTTCGCTGGTCGACGTGACGAGCCACGGGCGCGCCTGCGCGATGATGAACCCCTACTACACGGTCTTTTTCGCGCCCGCGATCGAGCCCGCGCTGCGCGTCGTGGGCCAGATCTACCGCGACGCGGGCCTGACGGACGCCGACGTGGACCGCCTGGCAGGGCGCGCGCTGGGCGAGGCGGTCGCGGAAGCGATGTTCGAGCTGGCGCGCCGGATCGGCATGCCGGTGCGCTTGAGCGAGCTGCCCGGCTTTACCGAGGCGCACATCGCGCGCGCCCTGGCGGCAGCCAAGGACCCGCAGCTCAAGATGAAGCTGGAGAACATGCCGATCCCGATGACGGCGGACATGGTCGACGCCTACATGGGCCCGGTCCTGGAAGCCGCGGCAACCGGGGACGTGGGCCGGATCGTGAACGTGTAGGTAGAAGGACGATTTATGACAAGCTGTCGCGCCAGGCGCGAGGGCGAGCTGTTGGTTCTAGAAAACGACCGCATAAAGCGGACGTTTCTATGGAACGACGGACACCTGATCGGGCAAGAGGTGGTCGACCTGGTCGGCGGGCACGCCTGGACGCTGACCGGCGCCGCTCCCGACGTCGATCTGTCCGGTGCGGCGGCCCCTGCGCCAGGCGAGGGCGCCCTTGCGCTCCTCGATCGTCCGGCGACCGCCTACACACCCGCACATCTGCAGGTCGACGTGACGGCGCGCCTGGGCGCGCTGCACGTGCGGCGCCGCTTCCGGATCTACCCCGGCTGCCCGGCGATGGCGTGCGACCTCCACCTGCGCGGCGAGGGGACGGACCTGTGGGGCGGCGAGACGACCCTCGACCGGCTCTGCCTCCCCCAGCCTCACCTGCGCCTGGACTGCGTGCGCTTTTACGACGTCACCGACCGGCGCAACACGCTGGTCACGCGGCAGGCGGCGCTCCCCTACCGCCACGAGGGCCGGTTGGCGGGCAACCTGCTCCTGATCCGCGACCCTGCCGCCGGGCAGGGGCTGTTCTTGCTCAAGGAAGCGCCCTGCTCGGACGTGCAGCTCGCGTGGCCCGGCTACGACTTTGCGCACCGCATCGGCGAGATCCGCGTCGCGGGCGTGGGACTGGTCCCCACCGACCTGGACGCCGAGGCGTGGATGCGCGGCTATGGGAGCGTGCTCGGCGTGGCGCCCTGCACGACAGGGACGGACGATCCCGGCGCTGAGCTGGGCCTGCTTGCTGCGCTGCGCACCTACCAGCGGCAGATCCGGACGCACGCCCCCGATCGCGACGAGATGGTGCTGCTGAACACGTGGGGCGATCGCGGGCAGGACACCCGGATCGGGGCGGACTTTGCCCTCGCCGAGCTGGAGCGTGGGGCGCGGTTGGGGATCAGCCATTTCCAGCTCGACGACGGCTGGCAGGCGGGACGGACGTCCAACTCGGCCTTCGCCGGCGGGAGCCTGTCCGGCATTTGGGATGACGCCGGCTTTTGGTCGCCCCACCCCGCACGCTTTCCGGAGGGGCTGGGCCCGGTCGCCGCACGCGCGCGCGCGCTAGGGATCGAGCTGTGCGTGTGGTTCAACCCGAGCGCCGACGACAGCTATGCGCACTGGAAGGCGGACGCCGACGTCCTGATCGGCCTCTACCGCGCACACGGGATCCGCACGTACAAGATCGACGGGATCCTGCTGCCCGACAAGCGCGCGGACCGCAACCTGCGCGCCATGTTCGAGCGCGTCATGGCGGCGACGGAGGGGCAGGCGGTGTTCAACCTCGACGTGACCGCAGGGCGCCGGTGGGGCTACCACTATGGGAACGCCTACGGCAACATCTTTCTCGAGAACCGCTACACCGACTGGAGCAACTACTACCCGCACTGGACGCTGCGCAACCTGTGGATGCTGTCGCCCTATGTCCCAGCGCAGAACCTCCAGATCGAGTTCCTCAACAAGTGGCGCAACGCAGACCGCTATCCGGCGGGCGATCCGCTGGCGCCGGCGCGCGTGCCCTTTGACTACTGCTTTGCGGTGACCATGGCGGCGCAGCCGCTCGCCTGGTTCGAGGCGACGGGCCTGCCCGAAGAGGCGTTCGCGATCGCGCCGCTGGTGCGCACCTACCGCGCGCACCAGGCGCGCCTGCACGAGGGGCTGATCCTGCCGGTCGGCGAGGAGCCGTCGGGCTTTTCCTGGACCGGGTTCCAATCGCTGCGCGGGGACGCGGGGTACCTGATCGTCTACCGCGAGTGGACCGAGCGGGCGCACGCCCGCCTGCGCCTGTGGGGCCTTGCCGGGCGACAGGTAGAGGCGACGTGCGTCGCCGGGTACGGGCGGGATTTCACGGCGCAGGTCGGCGCGGATGGCGAGCTGGAGGTGCACCTTCCGGCACCGTTCACGTTCGCGCTGTACGCCTACCAGGCCAAGTAGACGGTCCTTCGCCCCCCTACGGAAGACGAGAGCGCGCAGCGGGGGTCGTAGGGGGCGCCCTCTACAGAAGACGAGATCGCGCAGCGGGGGTCGTAGGGGGCACCCCCTACAGAAAAGATCGCGCGAGGCGCCAGGCACTGGTCGAGTGCCTGGCGCCTTTGCTGCAAGAGATACCTACCGACCGGCGCAGCTGCGTCCTAGGCGCGCCCCAGGAGGGCAAGCGCGCGCGCGGCGACCGCAGGGCCCGTGTACCCCCACTTTTCCATCAGCACCTTGTAGGGCGCCGAGGCACCAAACCGGTCGAGGGCGACCACGTCGCCTGCCGGTCCGACGTAGCGCGCCCAGCCCATCGACACGCCAGCTTCGACCGCCAGGCGCGCGGTGACGGCGGGCGGGAGCACTTGATCGCGATACGCCTGCGGCTGGGCCTCGTAGAGCTCCCAACTGGGCATCGCCACCACGCGCGCGACAACGCCCTTGCCGGCGAGGACCTCGCGCGCGGCGAGCGCCACCGAGACCTCCGATCCGGAGGCGATCAAGATCAGGTCGGGCGCGCCGTCCGCGTCCGCGAGGACGTAGGCGCCCTTTTCCAGCTCGCTGGCGGGCGGATAGTGCGTCCGGTCCAGGACCTCGATGTTCTGCCGCGTCAAGATCAGGGCCACCGGGCCATCGGCCTGCACGGCATACCGCCACGCCGCCGCGGACTCGGTCGCGTCGGAGGGCCGGATCACGGTCAGGTTGGGGATCGTGCGCAGCGCGGCGACGTGTTCCACCGGCTGGTGGGTCGGCCCGTCCTCGCCCAGCCACACCGAGTCGTGGGTAAAGACATAGATCACGTGCACCCTCATCAGCGCCGCCAGGCGGATGGCGGGACGCATGTAATCGGAGAAGGTGAGAAAGGTGCCGCCGTAGGGGATAAACCCGCCGTGCAGGGCGAGGCCATTCAACATAGCGCCCATGGCGTGCTCGCGCACCCCAAACCGGATGTTGCGCGACACGAAATCGCCCTTGCCCAGGTTGCCCTCGCCGTTGATCAGCGTCTTGGTCGAGGCGGAGAGGTCAGCCGAGCCGCCGACGAGCGCCGGCACGCGCGCGGCGAGGGCGTTCTGGGCCACGTTTGCCGCGTTGCGGGTGGCGATCGGCTTGGACGTGTCCGCAAAGGCGGGCAGATCGGCATCCCAGCCCGCGGGCAGCTCGCCGCGCATGCGCGCCGTGAACTCGGCGGCGAGGTCGGGATAGGCGGCGGCATACGCGTCAAAGCGCGCCTGCCACGCCGCCTCGGCAGCCTTGCCCGCGGCGACGGCGCCGCGCATGTGCGCCAGCGCCTCGTCGGGGATCAGGAACTTGGGCTCGATCGGCCAACCGAGGGCCCGCTTGGCGCCGTCGACCTCGTCCTGACCGAGCGGGCTGCCGTGCGCGTCGGCAGTGTCCTGCTTGGTCGGGGCGCCATAGCCGATGTGCGAGCGGACCATGATCAGCGCGGGACGTGCGCTCTCGGCTTGTGCCGCCCGGATCGCGGCGGCGATCCCGTCCCGGTCGAGGCCATCCACCTCCTGGACGAACCAGTCGTAGGCGCGAAAGCGCGCGCCGACGTCCTCGGTGAACGACCACGCGGTGGGGCCGACGAGCGAGATCTTGTTGTCGTCGTACAGGTAAATGATCTCAGAGAGGCCCAGGTGCCCGGCGAGGGAAGCGGCTTCGGAAGAAATGCCCTCCATGAGGTCGCCGTCGCTGACAATGCCATACACGTGGTGGTCGACGATCGTGTGCCCGGGCTGGTTATAGCGCGCAGCCAACATGCGCGTGGCGAGCGCCATGCCGACGCCGGTGGCAAAGCCTTGGCCCAGGGGCCCGGTGGTGGTCTCGATGCCGGAGGCGAGGTCGTATTCGGGATGCCCGGGCGTCTTGCTCTCCCACTGCCGGAAGCGCTTGATCTCGTCCAGCGGCATGTCATAGCCGGTCAAGTAGAGCAAGCTGTAGAGCAGCATCGAGCCGTGCCCTGCCGAGAGGACAAAGCGGTCGCGATCGACCCACGCCGGATTCGCCGGGTTGTGTGCCATGAACTGGGTCCACAGCACGTACGCCGCATCCGCCATGCCCATCGGCATGCCGGGGTGTCCCGAATTGGCTTTCTCGACGGCATCGGCGGACAGAAAGCGAATGGTGTTGACGCACAGCTGGTCGAGTTCGGCAGGCATGGTATCCTCCTGAGGCAGTGTAGTCAAAGAGCCCGTCCCGCGCCCGGCACGGGCTCGTCGATGGTCGTAATGGCATCTCGTGTATTGTACGGAAAACGGTCAAACGTGCAAGTGAAAGGTGAAGCGCCGCCGGAAGCGGCGCAGGAGGCGGAGCACGGGCGCCCCGAAGAGCAGGATCAGGGTGACATTGCCGGCTGCTCGGCCCAGGTCCCACCACAGCGAGGTCACGACATAGAAGGAGAGGTAGCGCTTGAGGATCGCGAGCGCGCCCGTCCCGGGCTCCCAGTACAGGCCCGCCTGCGTGGGGTCATAGATGTAGGGCCAAAACCACAGGTTCATGATCAAGCCAAACGCCATGCCCCACACGATGCCCCATGCGGCGAGGGCGCCGACCTCGAGGCGCGGGCGGCGGCGCAGGGCGGGGAGCCAACCCGAGGTCAGACCGACCCAGCCCACGGCAAGCATCTGGTAGGGCAGCCAAGGCCCCACCCCCGCCCCCAGCAGGGCAGAGACGCCCACCGACAGCGCGCCCAGCAGGTAGCCGAACATGGGGCCATAGCAGTAGCCGGCGAGGATCGGCAGGGCGTGTATGGCCGAAAAGCCCACCGGGCCTGGCACGGCGCGCAGCACGGCGTTGACCGCTGTCAGCACGCCCAGGGCGGCGACGATCTTGGCATTCAGCCCTCCGCCGACGAGATTGCCCAGCACCGCGCCCAACGAGAGGGCGACCAGCAGGCCAAACACCAGGGCGGCGTCCTGAGCGTGGGCGGCGCCCCCCTGGAAGGCGCCCGCCGCTGCCGCGGGCTGGACAAAGGGATACACAAAGGCGACGACGCCGATCGCGCTCGACAGGACCAAGATCGCGCCATTCAGCAGGCGCGCCGGGCGACCCTGCGTGGACATACGCCCGAGATCGGCGCCCCTAACGCCCACCACCATCCCCCGTAGGGGCGGTTCGCGAACCGCCCCTCTTCGCGCCCCTCTCCGCGCCCGCCGAACCGCCCCTCTTCGCGCCCCTCTCCGCGCCCGCCGAACCGCCCCTCT
>JAFGIE010000054.1 GCA_016929775.1 Anaerolineae bacterium | reverse complement strand
GGGTCCGTCGCACACAGGGCGCACGGTAGATCAGGCGCTGGGCGGCGTGTGGCGCCAGTCTGCGCTCACGTGTAGCGGCGCACCTCGAAACGCGATAGCGCGACCGGCTCGCGCGGACCGATCCCGGCTTTGAGGCGGCAGATCCGGATCTGCTCTTCCACGGTGTCCACACCCTCCAGGTCGGGCAGCAACAGCCCACGCCGGTGCCAGCCCTCCTTGGCCTCCACGATCACGCCATAGCGCACCGGGTCGAGCGCCTCGGGCCCGGGCACGGGCTCCGGCTCGCTGAGCACGTCTACCTTGATCTCGAGGCCCGCCAGCTCACTCGGCATGACCGGCGGGAAGCGCGGGTCGCGCGTCGCCGCCGAGATCGCATTGTGGATCACTTCCAGGGCCACCGTTTCCCGTGTGGGCAGGAACGTGCCGATGCACCCGCGCAGTGCTTGCCGCGCGTCATGCAGTGAGACAAACGTCCCCGCGCGTTCGCGCATCTCTGGCGTCAGCACCTCTGGGGCATAGATCACCCGACCTTCACGCACATACGCCTCGATCGCCTCTCGCGCCAGTTCGACCAATGGATGATGGACGCCCATCGCTACCTCCTCCAACCAACCCGCCCCCCGATCGCTATCTCCATTGTAACACATCGCGCCGGGACGTCAATCCGGCAAGCCCGATTGCCCAACCATCCGAACCATGCTAGAATACGCCTTAGAAAGGAGCGTCGACGTTTGAGCATCATTGACGCATTGACCAAGGGCTTCCAGAACGTGCACCGTCACTGGTGGATCCTGCTGATCCCCATCTTGCTCGATACCTTCCTCTGGCTTGGGCCGCGCGCCTCCAGGGAGCAGCTCGCGGCAGAGACGTTGGCCGAGCTCGAAGCCATGGTCGGCGAGCTTGAGATCGGCCAAGTCCTGAACGAGGACCAATGGGCCGAGGCTGTAGCATCATCAGAGGACATGACCGTGGATGACAACGCGTTCGCGGCGCTGCGCATCGGCGCCCTCGGCGTGCCCAGCCTCAGCGCGTGGAGTGGGACGCGGCTCGGCTCGCTGTCGCGGTATGAGGTCATGTGGGTCGCCTTCCTGTTGCTCACAGATATGCCAGACCTGCTCGTATCCCTCTCTGCCGGGCCGTTCTACACGCCACCCGTGTGGCAGATCCCGAACGCGTTCGTCCTGTTTGGGCTGTGGTTGGCCTTGATCGCCGCCGGGATCGTGATCGGCAGCGCCTACATTACCGCGATCACCGGCACCCTCGATCAGGGGGGCACGTTCTGGTCGCGCACGCTCACGCTCAGCAGGCGTTTTGCCGTATTCTGGGCACTGCGCGCCGTCGTGCTGTTCGCCATGGGGCTCTCCCTGGTCTTGCTGTTGTCGACGATCTCGGTCTTTAGCGCGGGACCGGACAGCCTGGTCACCCGGGGTGCGCTTGGCATGGTCAACCTCATGGTCATGATCGTGATCGGGCTGCTCGCCTGGATCTCGTTGTATGGCATCTTTTTCATCCCTGCGCTCGCTCTGCAGGAGGTCTCGGTGTGGCGCGCGATCTGGAACAGCTTTAACATCGTGCTGCGCAACTTTTGGCCGACCGTGGGTCTCTTTACGTTGATCAACCTGATCGGAGGCGGGCTGACGATCCTCTGGCAGCAGTTGAGCACGGGTTCCTGGCTCGCCCTGGTCGGCATCGCCGGCAACGCCTACGTCGGCACGAGCCTGGTCACTGCCAGTCTGATCTACTACCAGGACCGCTACGCGCGCTGGCAAGAGCTGCTCGCCGAACTGCTGCAGCGCAGCAAGCGTGCGACGTGAACACGAACGGAGATGGCGCGTACCGGGGAGGCGGCGTGAACCGGGGAAACGACGTTCCACGCTACGGAGCAGAACAGATCCAGGTCTTGGAGGGACTGGAAGCCGTCCGCCGGCGTCCCGGCATGTACGTCGGCGGCACCGACCTCCGCGCCCTGCATCACCTGATCTACGAGGTCGTCGACAATGCGATCGACGAGGCGCTGGTCGGCGCCTGTGACCGGATCGAGGTCGTGCTCCACCCCGATCAGAGCGTCAGCGTGCGCGACAACGGTCGCGGCATCCCCGTCGAGACACACCACCAGACTGGGCTGAGCACCCTGGAAACGGTCATGACCCTCCTCCACGCGGGCGGCAAGTTCGGCGGCGGCGGGTACAAGGTCTCCGGAGGCCTGCATGGCGTCGGCGTCTCTGCCGTCAATGCCCTTTCGACGTGGATGGAGGTGATCGTCGACGACCCGCCGCCCGACCATGCGGGGCGGCGCTATCGCCAACGGTACGAGCGGGGCAGGCCCGTCACCCCGGTGGAAGAGATCGGGCGCGCCCGGGGACGCGGCACCACCGTCCGCTTTCTGCGCGACGACCTGATCTTTGCCCAGGACGCCGCCTACCGCTGGGAGCCCCTCCTGCAGCGCTTTCGCGAGATGGCGTTCGTGACCAAGAGCGTAACTTTTTACGTCCGCGACGAGCGCGTCGACGGGGGCTTTCCGCGCGAGATGACGTTCTACTTTGAAGGCGGAATCGCGTCCTTTGTCCGCTACCTCAACAAGAACCGCAGCGTGCTGCACAGCCCGGTGTACGTGGAGCAACAGCTCGAGGACACGTGGGTCGAGGCTGCCCTCCAGTACACGGATGCCACGGCAGAGTCGATGTATGCCTTTGCAAACACGATCCACACCATCGACGGGGGCGCGCACCTGACCGGCTTGCGGGCGGCGGTCACTCGCTCGGTCAACGACTATGCGCGGCAGCAGTCCCTGCTCAAGGACAGCGAGCCCAACTTTTCCGGGGAAGACACGCGCGAGGGACTGACGGCGATCGTCAGCGTCAAGCTGACCGAACCGCAGTTCGAAAGCCAGACCAAGGTCAAGCTCATGAACGCCGAGGTCCGGGGGCAGGTCGAATCGGTCGTCGGCGATGCCCTGACCGCCTTTCTCCAGGACAATGCGTCTGCCGCGCGCGCTATCGTCAGCAAGTGCCTGACCTCATCCCGCGCGCGCGCCGCAGCCAAGCGTGCGCGCGAACTCGTGATCCGCAAGAGCGCACTCGAAAGCCTGACGCTCCCCGGCAAGCTCGCCGACTGCTCGGAACGGGACCCCAACAGGTCCGAACTGTTCATCGTCGAGGGGGACAGCGCAGGCGGCAGCGCCAAGCAGGGCCGAGACCGCAACTTCCAGGCTATCCTTCCCCTGCGCGGCAAGATCCTGAACACTGAACGCGCGCGCCTGGACCGGATCCTGAAGAACAAGGAGGTCCAGGCGATCATCTCTGCTCTGGGCTGCGGGGTGGGCGACCAGTTTGACCTCTCGAACCTGCGCTACAACCGCGCGATCATCCTCGCCGACGCCGACGTGGACGGCGCCCACATCGCTACCCTGCTCCTGACCTTCTTCTTCCGCTACATGCCAGAGCTGATCGAGGGAGGGCACCTCTACCTCGCCCAGCCACCCCTCTACCGCCTGCAGCACGGGCGCGAGGTGCAGTACTGCTACTCGGAGGAGGAAAAGGAGGCTGCCGTCGCTGCCCTGGGGGATGGGCGCTACAGCCTACAGCGCTACAAGGGGCTGGGCGAGATGAACCCCGAGCAGCTGTGGGAAACCACCCTCGACCCGCGGCGGCGCATCTTGCTCCAGGTCGAGATCGAGAGCGCCGCTGCGGCGGACCGTACCTTTGACATGCTCATGGGGCCCTCGGTCCCCCCGCGCCGGCGCTTCATCCAGACCCACGCCACGCAGGTGCGCAACCTCGACATCTGACCGGGCGCGCGGTCACGCGGCGCACCAGGTCCCCGTTCCCTGTGAGAGAACGGGGACGTCGTTATCCGCAACACCCGCCCGCGCCGGCAGAGCACGCCTCCTCGTCCGCGCAGCACGGATCGTTGTCCGCGCCGCAGCAGCCGCGGTGGATGTGGACTTTGGGCCCCGACTGCGCGCAGCACGGATCGTCATTCGCGTCGCCGCCCGCGCAGCAGCACCCACCTGCGTCTTGTGGAGCGGAGCGCGCCTGCCCGCAGCAGGCCCCCTCATCCTGAGGCGCTGATCGGGCCTGCCCACAGCAGTCTCCACCATCGCTAGGACCGCAGGTCACGTCGCTGCTCCCGGTCAGCGCCGCGCGGATCATCGCCGCCGCGCAGCCCACACCGCTGTCCACTTCCAGCGCGCCAGTCGGGCAATTGCGCTGGCACGCGCCACACTCTATGCACGCCTCGGGGCGCACGAGCGTGACTACCCGCACCCCGGGCTCGAACACACCGTGCGGGCAGACGACCAAGCACATCCCACAGTTCACGCACAGAGCGGCATCGTAAGTCAGCGAGTTCAGGTACGTGCCGCTCACGACCACATCCAGCGCACAGGCGCACGCGCCCGCACAACACGATGACGTCATCTCCATCCTAGCTCCCTATCCACTGAAAGATGCTCGAAACCAGTGTCACAGCCATGCCCAGTGCAAAGGTCCAGGCCATAGGCCGGATGTAGGTGTCCATCTCGCGCTGGACCCCGCTCTTTGAGGTGTAGGTCGTCGAACCGGTAAAGTTCAACGCGAGGTAAGCCGTGATGGGAGGCAGCGCCAGTACGTAGGCGAGCGCCCATCCCACGCGCCGCCACAAGGCCAGATCCCTCCCCCCGTAGAAGGCAAGCAAGGCGAACGCAATGCCCACTGCCCCGCCGAGTAGGAAGCCCTTGCTGCTGAACGCACGCGTCGGCAACCATGGCAGCAGGATCGGAAAGAGCACTGCCCCTGCCAGGATCGCCGCCACCGCTCCCCACGCCGCCAACGAACCCACGAGCAGCCAGAGCAGGACCCCCGCGATCGCCATGGGGCGCAGCACGTGCACAAACTCGACCGGGATCAGCACCAGCCGATCGCGCAACGCGAACCGCACCCGTCGCATCTCGGGCGTCGCCTTGTGGGTCTCCAGGTACGCGGGCAGGTCCTCGGCGCGCACGGGCCCATACTCGACGCGGAAGCCGGACCGCCGCCGCACCTCGTGCGCCGAGACGCCCGGCGCACCCAACTGCGGCAGGATCAGCGTGCGGTGGCGTACCACGTCCGCCAGCCCGACCACCTCGATGCGGTGCACCAGCTCATCGGTGCCGAACGTGCCCTTGCCCGCCGCGCACCATACATTGATCCCCTTTGTATCGAGGACCAGGATGTAGCCGTCGATCCCGCTCAGTGCGGCACGCAGCGCATCAAAACTCAGCGTATAGTTGGCCGTGACAAAGACCGGCGACTCGGGTCCCGGGTCGCCCAGGGCATACAGCCCAGGCTCGACGCGATGCTCGCTGCGCCGCACACCCCAGCGCGCCTGGATGTGATCCCAGCGGTTCACCCAGGTCAGCTCGCTCGTCGTCTGGCGGATGGCAGCCCGCCCGAGAGCCAAACCACTCATCGCTGCTCCTCTGTCGTCCATTCCCCCTCGCCACCATCCAGATCGGCGCGCAGGACGCGCCCGGCGACCTCTGGCGCGAACGTCACTGCCAGCCGACCGCAGCACACCACCAGTCGCTCTTGGTTCAACGTGTAGAAGCGCTGTCGTCCCACCCGGCGCACGCGCACCAGTCCCGCATCGCGCAGGATGCGCAGGTGGTGGCTGACCGTCGGCTGGTTGACCCTGTCCTCCAACGCCTCGACGACCTCTCCCACACTGCGCCACACGCAGCACAGCTCACCCATGATCTGCTGACGCGTTTCATCAGCCAAAGCCTTGGCAAACGCCACCGCGTCCACGCAGCCGCTCGCGTTGTCGCGCTCGCACGCGTCGCCGCACCTGCACGCGTCGCCGCACCCGCACCCGCACGCGTCACAGCGCCCATCCGGCTGTACAGACACGCCCTGACCCACAGATCCAGCCCGCCCGTCGTCCACGTCATGACCCCCACACGTCTCGCCTACCGTTGTCGAGGGCGAATTATATCGACGTTTGTCGATTTGTCAAATCGGCAACCTGCGCTTTGACAGCTCCTCGCCTCGGTGCTAGAATGGCCTTGCTCGACCGGCCCACACACTCTGCGCCCCCGTGGACCGTCACACAGCCGGCAGGCGCAGCACCATCCCAAGGAGGGCATCCTGTGAAGATCACCAAGCTCGAGACATTTCTCGTCAAGCCGCGCTGGATCTTTCTCAAGATCCATACCGACGAGGGCCTGGTAGGCCTAGGCGAGCCGATCCTCGAAGGACGCGCGCTGACCTGCGCCCGCGCCGTCGACGAGCTCGCCCCCTACCTGATCGGCAAGGATCCCCGCCGCGTCGTCCACCACTGGCAGGCGATGTACCGGCACGCCTTCTACCGTGGTGGGCCCCTCTTGACCAGCGCCTTGAGCGGCGTCGAGCAGGCCCTGTGGGACCTGGCGGGCAAGGCGCTCGGCGTGCCGGTCTATGCCATGTTCGGCGGGCCGACCCGGGACCGCATTCGCCTCTACAAGGGCGGCGCGCGCCCGGACACGATCCGCCAGTGGGTCGACGCGGGCTTTACCGCCTTCAAGACGGGCGTGGCAGGCGGACGACCGGCGCGCATCGTGGAAAACATGGCGTTCATCGATCGCGCCGTCCAGCACTTTGCCGCCCTGCGCGAGGCGGGCGGGCCCGAAGCGGACATTGCGATCGACTTTCACGGCGCGATCAGCCCGCAGACCGCCAAGCTGCTGATCAAGGCCCTCGAGCCCTACCAGCCGCTCTTTATCGAGGAGCCCTGCCAGTGCCAAAACGTCGACGTCATGGCAGAGATCGCGCGGGGCACGCACCTGCCGATCGCGACCGGAGAACGGATCTACACCAAGTGGGGCTTTCGCGAGATCCTGGAAAAGCATGCGGCGTCGATCCTGCAGCCCGACCTCTGCCACGCAGGTGGGATCCACGAGACACACATCATCGCCGGGATGGCGGAGGCCTACTATGCCGCCATCGCGCCCCACAACCCGCTCGGGCCGATCGCGCTCGCCGCGTGCATCCAGCTCGACGCCACGATCCCCAACTTTATCGCCCAGGAGCACACCACGCTGGGCGAGGGCTACCTCGCGCAGCCCTTTGTCGTCCGGGATGGCTACGTCGATCTGCCGACCGGGCCCGGGTTGGGCATCGAGCTCGACGAGGACGCACTGGCATCCAAGATCGACCACGACTGGCGCAACCCCGAGCGCTACGACGCCGACGACAACTCGGTCGTGGACTGGTAGCGACCGTCGTGGGACCGCCCAGAGGGGAGAATGGCAGACACGATCAGCCGCAGGACGCGCGGGCCCTCGCCGCACAGTTCGACGCCGAGATCCGCGCCCTGCCCGTGCAGAACACAGCGTCCACGCGCGCCCTGCGCCGGCGCTACAGCCGCGCCCTGGTGGACGCCGATGCGACCTACGTCCACGCGCTCGTCGCCGCCCTGGTGCACGGCTATGGGTACCGGGGTACCGCGTATGAGCTGATCCGCTATCACAAAGCCGCCTTTGCCCGGACCGGCGTCGCCGAGCTGGAGCGCCTAGGACGCGGGATCGACAGCTGGTGGGCCGTGGACGGCTTCGCGCGCACCCTCGCCGGGCCTGCGTGGCTGCGCGGACAGATCGACGACAGCGCGATCCATCGCTGGGCGCACTCGCCGGACCGCTGGTGGCGACGTGCAGCGCTGGTGAGCACAGTGGCCCTCAACATGCGCTCCACGGGCGGCTACGGCGACGTGGCGCGGACGCTCACCGTCTGCCGTCTCCTGGTCGGCGATCGCGACGACATGGTCGTCAAGGCGATGTCCTGGGCCCTGCGCGCGCTGGCGCCTCACGATCCCGGCGCTGTACGCGCCTTCCTAGCGGCGCACCAAGACGTGCTTGCCGCGCGCGTCCTGCGCGAGGTGCGCCACAAGCTGGACACGGGTCTCAAGAACCCCCGGCGCAGAGGGTGAGTCCTGCCGAGGAGGGTACCATGGCGCACGATCTCTCCCACTTTACACTCTATCTCGTCGGGCACGCGCACATCGACCTCGCCTACCGCTGGCGATGGAACGAGACCGTGCACCGCATTGCGCGGGACACCTTCCGCGGCGTGCTGCGCATGATGGAACAGGTGCCCGAGTTCACGTTCGTCCAGAGCCAACTCGCGCTCTATGAGGCGATCCGGCAGCACTACCCCGACCTGTATGCCCAGATCCGGCAGCGCATTGCTGAGGGACGCTGGATCGTCACCGATGGCTGGGTCGAGTACGACCACACGATGCCCGGCGGCGAGTCCATGATCCGGCAGCACCTGATCGGCAGCCGCTACGCGCGCGAGGAACTGGGCTGTGAGGTGACCATCGCCTGGGCGCCCGACGCCTTCTCCGGGCACGCGCACACCCTGCCCACGATCCTCAAGGGCTGCGGCATCGAGCGCCTGCTCTACGGGCGCGGCGTGCCGGACGATACGCCCGCCTTCTGGTGGGAGGGTCCTGACGGCTCGCGGATCCTGGCGTACAGCCCGGTGTACGGCTACAGCGCCGGGATCGGCGCGCGCTGCTTCGAGGTCGCCGAGATGTGGCGCGAGATGACGGGAGAGGACGAGATGCTCTTCCTCTACGGTCGCGGCGACCACGGCGGCGGTCCACGGGCGGGCGACTTTGAGGCCCTGGCGGCGCTGCGCGCCGACCCGACCGCCCCGCGCTGCGTGCACGCCACCCCACAGGACTTTTTCGAGCGCGTGCTCGCCCCCAAGCCCGACCTGCCCGTCTATCGCGGCGAGCTGGGGGGAGGGTTCACCGGCTCTTGCTCATCAGAGGGGCGCGCCAAGCAGCGCAACCGGCACATGGAGCACCTGCTCCTCACCGCAGAGCGCTTTGCCACCTTTGCCATGTTCCTACAGCGCAAGCCCGCCTACCCGCGCGTCGATTTCCAGGATGCGTGGCGCACCGTGCTCCACCACCAGTTCCACGACGAGCTGCCCGGTACCTCCCGCGCCCCCGTGTACCGCGACAACGACGCCGACTATGACCGCGTGCAAGCCCTGGCAGAAGGCATCCTCGACGACGCGCTTGCCGAGATCGCCGCACGCCTCGACACGCGAGGGGAGGGCGTCCCGATCGTCGTCTACAACCCGCTTGCCTGGGCGCGGAGCGAGCCAGTGCGCCTCACACTGCGCCTCGCGGCGCAGCCTGACCAGCTCGTCGTGCGCGATGTCGCCGGGCAGGACGTGCCCACGCAGACCCTCTCCGTGCGCCAGGACGGGCCCTACTGGTATGCCGACCTCCGCTTCCTGGCGCACGACGTGCCCTCGCTCGGCTATCGTACCTTCCGCGCCTGGTCCACGGCACAGCCAACGTCCGCCGCGAGCGCCGTCAGCGTCTCCGAGGCGCGCGACCTGATCATCCTCCAGAACGCCGATATCCTGGCGACGATCGACCGGCACACGGGCCACCTGGTCAGCGTCTACGACAAGCGCGCCCAACGCGAGGTGCTGTCGGCAGGGGGATACGCCCTGCAGGTCATCCCCGAGACGCCAGGCGAGTCGACGGCGTGGATCATCGCCCTCAAGGACGAGGTCGACGTGCTGCGCGAGCCCATCACGGTCGAGGTCGTGGACGAGGGCCCGGTGCGCGCCTCCGCCCGCATCGCCTACCGCTACCGCGACTCGTACATCGTCCAAGAGATCGCGCTCAGCGAGGGCATGCCTCACCTCGAGGTGCGCCTGCAGCTCGCGTGGTACGAGCGCGACTGCTGCCTCAAGGCTGCCTTCCCGACCAGCATTGCCGGGGGCGCCGCCACGTTCGAAGCCCCGCTGGGCGCCATCGAGCGCCCCATGGACGGCGCCGAGGTCCCCGCCCAGCGCTGGATCGACGTCTCTGACGACCGCCGTGGCGCGAGCCTGCTCAACGACTGCCGGTATGCCTTTGACGTCGCGGCGGGCTGCATGCGCATGACGGTCGTCCGCGGCATCCCAGACCTCGATCCAGAGGCGGACGTCGGGCGCCACGATCTCCGCTGTGCCCTCTACCCGCACGAGGGGGATTGGCGGACGGGCGACACCGTGCGCCAGGGCTGGGCCTTCAACATGCCGCTCATCGCGCGCCAGGCGCTGCGCCGCGCGGGCGTGATCGCCCCCTGGATCGGGCCGGGAGTCAACCACGCCATGCCGCCTGCCTTCGGCTTTCTCCAGGTCGCGCCGACCAACATTGTGCTCTCTGCCTTCAAGCTCGAGGAGGAGGACTGGGGGCCTGGCTCGCCGCTCGTGATCCGCCTCTACGAGACCGCCGGTCAGCCGACCGTGGCGACGATCGCCTTTGCCGCGCCCCTGATGCACTTGGAGGAGACCAACCACCTCGAAGAGCCGGTCGAAAGCGACGCCGCCCGCTGGGAAGGAGACACGGCGACCGTGGCCTTTCGCGCGCACGAGATCAAGACCTTCCGCCTGCGCCTGGCAGTGCCCGCCTTTGCGATCTATGCGGGGCTGGCGCACCGCGACGACGTCCCCCCGGGCGAGCTGCCCGGCTTTGAGGGTGGATAGGAGACCCCATGACCCGTACCCGCTGTGCTATGCTTGCCGCCGCATGCGCCTTGCTCGCCGCCGGTGTCCTGCTCGCCGCCGGCGCCTCCGCCGCCGCCAACGACCGAGAGAGCCCGACGGCAGTCGATGCGACCCTTGCATCCCTCCCCACCCTCGCCAACCCCGGCTTCGAGGAGCCGTATGCGCAGTGGGATGGCCTGACGGACTGTGCGATCGCCCACGGCTGGAGCATGTGGTACGTCAGCGGCGGGGACTGGCACCGCGATCCGCCGCGCGCCGAGGCCAACACCCAGTACGTGCGCGAGGGAAGCGTAGCCCAGCTCTTGCGGAGCGACGATTTCAGGACCTTTGACGCCTGCCTCTACCAGCAGGTCAGCGGCGTCACGCCGGGGCACTATGTGCGCTTTGGCGTCTGGGCGCGCACCGACTCTAGCCTTGCACCCGACAAGCGAGGGACCCAGATCGGGATCGATCCCAGCGGCGGCGCCGACCCCCTCGCGATCCGCGACCAGGAGCTACTGTGGGACCGGCTCACCGCCGCCAGCGGCGAGTGGCAGAGGCTCTCGATCGCCGTGCGCGCCATCTCGGAGACGGTGACCCTGTATGCCTGCGCGCGCCCCCTCGAGCCATGGGACCAGCGATTCCTTTCCCGCTGGGACGACGCCTCGCTCGCCGTGGTGGCGCCGACACACGCCTACTTTCCCCTGATCCTTGCGCAGCACTTTGCCCCCCCTCCGGGCTCGCTCTGGAACCCGGACCTGGAGCAGAACTGGGGGCTGCTGGCAGGATACCAGCCCTACCCGGGCTACGAGAGCACGATCCGCACCGCGCCCTACTGGCTGCCCTTCTGGAACGACGACTATGACCCGGCAACCGGCGAGAACAAGCAGCCCGAGTACGGCTACCCGCGGGACGCACCGCACCGGGTCCGCACGGGCGAGGCCTCGCAGCAGTACGGATTGAGCGGCTGGGGCGGGTTCGAAGCCGGGATCTACCAGGTCGTCTCCGGGACCACGCCCGGCGCGACCTACCAGTTCACCATGTGGGGCATGGGCTGGTGCTCGCTGGAGGGGGGCAGCGAAGACTACTCGGACCTGCGCGAGGGGCTCAACTTTCGGGTCGGCATCGATCCCTACGGCGGCGATGCCTACACCTCGGGGGAGATCGTGTGGTCCGAGACCGGCGATCCCTACGACGCCTGGGCGTCGTTCACGGTCACCGCAACCGCCCAGAGCGACCAGATCAGCGTGTGGGCCTACGCACACCCGCTCGCCTACTGGGCACGCTTCAACCAGGTCTTCTGGGACTCGGGGAGCCTGACCCTACTCGACGCGCCGTAGAGACGCCCTGGCAAGGTGCCTCGTACATGCGACTGCTCGGCCCGCTTAACCCCTTTGTCTTATGTAGAGTTGTGCCTCCGCACGAGCTGTGGTATGATCCTCTTCAGACCCCGACTGAAAGGATACGTCCATGACCAGGTACCGCATCCTGTCCCTCGATGGCGGCGGGATCAAGGGCATCGTCACCGCGATCGCCATGCAGCGCCTGACCCGTACGACCGGCATCGAGGACTGGCTGAGCCAGGTCGACCTGATCGCCGGCACCTCGACCGGCGGGCTGCTCGCGCTCGCGATCGCGTATGGCCTCGACCTGCAGAGCATCCGCGAGCTGTACGAGCGCCAGGGCCCTGCGGTCTTTGCCGATACGTGGCTCGACGACGTGCGCGACCTGGGCAAACTCGTCGGCGCCGACTATGACATCGCCGTCCTGGAGCGCGAGCTGGCGCGCATCTTTGGGGACGCAACCCTGGGCGACCTCGCCAAGCGCGTCCTGATCACGTCCTTTGACCTCGACAACGAGGGCGCCGGGGGGCACGCGCGCACCTGGAAGCCCAAGTTGTTCCACAACTACCCGGGAGAGGACAGCGACGCCGAAGCCCTCGTGCGCCGGGTGGGGCTCTATACCGCCGCCGCGCCGACCTACTTTTCCACCGTCGACGGCTATGTGGACGGCGGAGTATACGCCACAAACCCCAGCATGTGCGCGCTCGCACAGGCGCAGGACGCCCGGTTCCGCGAGCGCCCCGCCCTGGACGAGGTCGTGCTCCTCTCGCTCGGCACCGGCGCCTCGCTGACCTACATCTCGGGCAAGCGCCTCAACTGGGGCTACGTGCAGTGGGCGCGCCCCCTGGTCACGCTCATGCTCGAGGGCAGCGCCGGCATCGCCGACTTTCAGTGTCGGCAGATGCTGGGGCAGCGCTACCACCGTCTCGCGCCCGTCTACCCCGCGGGCGTGTCGGTGCCCATGGACGCCGTAGACCAGATCCCCTACCTGGTGCGCTTTGCCCAGGAGCTCGACCTCGACGCGACGGCGCGCTGGATCCAGGAGGAGTGGGTCTGAACGCACTCGGGAATGCGATCGTGGTCCTCCATCCCCTCCATCTCGAGCACCCGGACTGGCTGCCAGTCTACGACCTCGATCCCCCACAGGCCGAGCAAAGCAAGCGGCGCATCTTTGACCTCGTCGCGCAGGAGCAGATCCTGGTCATGGGCCAGCACTTTCCGCCCTTCCCCAGCGTGGGCCTGGTGACCAAGCTGGAGCGGGGGTGGCGCTGGACGCCGGCAGCAGTGAGCTAGGCTGGTCGCCTACCGGCCCCAGCCGTCGTGCAGCACGCGGATCGCGTTGCCGCCCCAGACCTTTTCGATCGCCGTGCGGCTGAACCCCTCCGCCAGCAGGCGCTGCGTCAGCCGCGGCAACTCGGACGCGTCTTTGACCTCGTCCGGGGGATCGGTGAACCCGTCATAGTCGGTCCCGATCCCGACGTGGTCGATCCCGCCCACGCGGGCAAAGTGGTCGATCGTGCGCGCGATAAAGTTCAGCCCGCGCTTGGTCTCGTGCGCCATGAGCCAATAGTTCATCAGGATCACGGCGGACAGCCCGCCCGTATCGGCGATCCGCTTGATCTCCCAGTCCTTGAGGTTGTAGGGACTGGGGTTGATCTCGTACGCCCCGACGTGTGAGGCAATGATCGGCCTCCGCTTGCCGACGATGTCATAGATCCGGGCGCGCGCAGACGGCGTGCAGTGGCACACGTCGATGATCATGCCCATGTCGACCATGGCTTCGACCACCTCTTCGCCAAAGGACGTCAGGCCACGCGTCAGGTCAGGCCCGTACTGGAAACAGCGCAGGCCCTGCACGCTCTCTGGATAGGGAAAGACGGGCGCCACGGCGGGGTTCTCGTAAAAGTGGGCCAACGTCAGGTAGGCTACCCCGCGCTCGAACAGCCGGTGCAGGCTCTCGATCTTGCCGTCCAGGCTGTGCGCGCCCTCCACCGAGTGAACCACGGCGATCGGTCGCTTGGGTCCTTGGGCCAGGATCGCGTCCAGCTCGCGCACCGAGCGCGCCATCTGCACGCGCGCCTTGCCCTGCTCGTGCGCGCGCCGCACCTGCTCTTCCATCACGTCGAGGATGTGCAGCGTCACGGGCAGGTAGTCCTTGCGAAAGATGTTCAGGTAGGTGATCGGCAGCACGAAACGCAGGACGCGCAGATAGAAACAGTCGCGGATGATGTCGTGCTCGGGCGCATAGGCAGCCGACAACACCACGTCGACACCGCCCTCCGCCAGCCGGCCAAAGTCGGTGCGCAGGCTGAACGGGTTGAACGCGCGGTGTGCGCCAGCGCGCATGGTCAGCACCCGCTTGAACAAGAACGTCTTGAGCGACGGGTGGACGTGCATGTCCACGATCGGCGCTTCTCCGTGATGGATCTGATACCACACGCTGTTCTCCACCTCGCTCATGGTCGCCTCCACCTCCTGACGGTTCACGGGTCCACATCCGCGATCCCTCGCCGCGGCACACGGGGGCAGGCTAGCGACAGCCTGCCCTATAGATCAGCTATCCAGACGGCCCCGAGGGCATTGGACGAATCTCTAGCGGGTTGGCTGGACGGTACGGCTTGACTATGCGCCGGGCATGCGGTCAGGTCGGCGATGAGATCGGTGTGGGGAGAGGTGCGCGACGCCCGATCGCGCAGCATAAGTGATGGACGGCGCCGTCACCGTCACGTACTCCTACCTGCGATACAGGATACCATGACAGAGGACCGTTTGTCAACGGGTTCTGGGACGATCGTTTTGACAAAGTAACGGCGACCTGTTACGATCGGGCATGCTGGTGCGCCCCAGGGACGCTGCGCACGGCATCGTCCACACGCCCGTGGTAGATCCGGACTGCCAGACAGGAGGTCGAACCCGCATGTCACCCAAGCCCCGCATCTATGTTGCGTTCCGCCCATCGTTGTACCAAGAGCTCTTTGCGCCGCGGGCGGACCAGGCGCTGCACGACCTGGGGGAGGTCACCTTCCTCGACAGTGAGGAGCGGCAGCGCCCGGAGGACCTGGCTGCCGCGATCGGCGGCTACGACGCGGTGCTCACTAGTTGGGGCACCCCACGCTTCACCGACGAGGTGCTCGCCGCGGCAGACAGGCTGCAGGTGATCGCGCACACCGCGGGCAGCATCCGCGGCATACTGCCGCCCCCGGTGTTCGAGCGCGGGATCGCCGTGACGCACGCCGCCTCGGCGATCGCCGGCGCCGTCGCGGACCTGTCGCTGGCTTTCGCCATGATGCTCCTGCGCGGCATCCACCTGCGCGACCGCTTGATGCGGAACGGGGACTGGGGCGCAGCCCGTGGGCTGCCCATGGGCCACGAGATCGCGGGAACGCGCGTCGGCGTGGTTGGCGCGGGCTACACCGGTCGTTGGTTCATCCGCCTGCTCAAAGCCGTCGAAGCCGAGGTCTGGGTCTACGACCCCTACCTGAGCGAGGAGCGCGCCGCCGCGTTGGGCGTCCACCGGACCGACCTCGACACGCTGTTCGCCGAATGCCCCGTGGTCTCTGTGCAGGCGCCCTCGACCAAAGAGACACATCACATGATCGGCGCCCGGCAGCTCGGCCTGATGCAGGATGGGGCGTGCTTTATCAACACGGCGCGCTCGTGGGTGATCGACTATGACGCCCTGCTTGCCGAGCTGAAGCGCGGGCGAATCCAAGCGGCGCTCGACGTGTTCGACCAGGAACCACTCCCCACGGAGAACCCATTCCGGGAGCTCGACAACGTGATCTTGACGCCGCACATTGCGGGCGCGTCGATCGAGACGCGTCACCGGCAGGGCCAGTGGATGGTCGAGGAGCTGCAGCGCTTTTACGCCGGACAGCCGCTGCGCTACGGCGTCACCCTCGACATGCTGGAGACGATGGCATAGCGCCATGGACAAGCCGACGGACGTACGCCCCATCGCCGCGACCCTGCGCTTCCTGCCGGTCGAGACGCGCGTCCCGCTCAAGTTCGGGCCCGAGACGCTGACCCACGTCACCTGCGCGCGCGTCAACCTGCGCGTCGCGGATCGCGCCGGCAGGTCGGCGGAAGGGTGGGGAGAGACCCCGCTCAGCGTGCAGTGGGTCTGGCCCAGCGCGCTCTCGTACGAGGAACGGCACCAAGCGCTGCGTGCGTTCTGCGTGCGCCTGGCTTCCGCCTGGGCTTGCCACGAGAGATGGGGACATCCGCTCCACGTGGGGCATGCCTTCCAACGCGATGTGCTGCCCGGTCTCTTGGCAGCGTTCAACGCCGGGCGCGACGCCGCCGGCGCGATGCCCTGGCTCGCAGCGCTGGTCTGCTGTTCGGCGTTTGACATTGCGCTGCACGATGCCTACGGCGTGCTGCACGACCTGCCCGTCTACGAGACCTACGGGCCACGCCACATGAACCACGACCTGGCGCACTATGTCGAGGCGGCGCCCGACAGCGGGATCTCGTTCGCAGGGCGATATCCGCGCGACTACCTGGTGCACCCCCGCCCCGACACGCTTCCGGCGTGGCACCTGGTCGGGGGACTCGATCCCGTCGACGCATCCGAGCTGAGCGGCGCGGAGCCTGACGATGGCTACCCGGTGACCCTGCCCGACTGGATCGCGCGCGATGGGCTGCGCTGCCTCAAGATCAAGCTGCGCGGCACCGATGCCGCGTGGGACTATCGGCGGCTGGTCCGCGTCGGCGAGATCGCGATCACGGGGGGCGTGCACTGGCTGACGACCGATTTCAACTGCACCGTGACCGACCCGGGCTACGTGGTCGAGATCCTCGACCGGCTGCTGGTCGAGCACCCCCGGATCTATGGCATGATCCTGTACGTCGAGCAGCCCTTCCCCTACGACTTGGAGGCGCACCGGATCGACGTGCACAGCGTGTCGGCGCGCAAGCCGCTGTTCATGGACGAGAGCGCGCACGACTGGCAGTTGGTCCGCCTGGGGCGGTCGCTCGGCTGGACGGGGGTCGCGCTCAAGACGTGCAAAACGCAGACCGGCGCGCTGCTCGCCCTGTGCTGGGCGGCGGCGCACGGGATGACCACCATGGTCCAGGACCTGACGAACCCCATGTTGGCGCAGATCCCGCACGTCTTGCTCGCAGCCCACGCCGGGACGATCATGGGCGTGGAGACCAACGCCATGCAGTTCTACCCCGACGCGTCGCAGGCGGAGGCGCGCGTCCACCCGGGCCTCTACCGCAGGCGGGAGGGGAGGGTGGATCTATCGACGCTGCGCGGACCGGGGTTCGGCTACCGCCTGGACGAGATCGAACGCGCGCTGCCCGAGCCAGCTGCGAGCGCGCAGGCGATCTAGCGCGCGGCGAGCGCCGCGCATGAGGTGGGACCATGAAGCTGATGATGTTCTCCAAGCACCTGGGTGAGCTGGATGTGGCTGCAGCCGGACATGTGATCGCCTCGCTCGGCTTCGAGGGCGTAGACCTCACCGTCCGCCTAGGCGGACACGTCCTCCCCGAGCACGCGCGCGCCCAGCTGGGGCCCGCAATCCGTACCCTCGGCGACGCAGGCCTGGCAGTGCCCCTGGTCACGACCGGCATCACCTCCGCCGGCGAGCCCTACGCCGCCGACATCTTCGAGGAGGCGGCGCGCGCAGGGGTGCCCAACCTCAAGCTCGGCTATTGGCGCTATGCGGGCATGGGCACGATCCACAGCGCAATCGACGCCGCGCAGCGCGACCTGGACGGGATCGAGGCCCTAGCCCAGCGCACGGGCGTGCGCGCCGTGATCCACAACCACTCCGGCGATTTCGTCTCGGCCTACGCCCCGCTGGTCTGGCGCCTGATCGCCGATCGCGATCCCGCCGCGGTCGGCGCATACGTGGACCCGGGCCACCTGATGGTGGAGGGCGGGCTGGGCGGGTGGCGGATCGGGCTCGACCTGCTCCGCGACCGGATCGCGGTCGCGGCGTTCAAGGACTACCTGTGGATCAGAGACGAGAGCACCGGCGGAATGCGCATGAGGCGGCAGTCTGTTCCGCTGGGGCAGGGCATGGTCCCGTGGTCCGAGGTGGTGGCGTGCCTGCGCCAGGCGGGCTATGATGGGTGGATCTCGGTCCACCGCGAGTATGGCGTGCAGACCGCACAAGCGGTGAGCGAGGATATGGCGCGCGACGTCGCCTTCCTGCGCGACCTGTTGGCCCAGTAGGCGCGAGCGTGCAATGACAGCTGTCGAGCTGGACCGCACCGAGCGCGTCCGCCAGGTCGTGGACCAGGTCCTGCGCGCCCAGCCGGACGTGGAGGAGCGCCGCTGCGGCTTTGTCCATCTCTACGGCGTGGCTCAGGCCTGCGCCCTCCTAGCTCGCGCGCGGGGCTTAGACGCCGAGCTGTCGACGATCGCCGGCATGCTGCACGATCTGTGGACCTACAAGAGCGGCGACCCGACCGACCACGCGCGGCGCAGCGCCACCATGGCGCGCCAGATCTTGTCGGGGCTGGCGTGCTTTGCGCCGCCCGAGATCGACACGATCTGCGCTGCCTGCCCTCTTCACGCCGGTCCGGGCACTGGCGTCCCCCCGCGGAGCGGAGGGACGAGCCACACCCGGCGCTCGCGCCGATGCTCTGCGTCGGCGCGTCTGAGCTGCCTCCCCTCTCCACGCGGGTCCGGGCACCGGCGTCCCCCCGCGGAGCGGAGGGACGAGCCACACCCCGCGCTCGCGCCGATGCTCTGCGTCGGCGCGTCTGCGCTGCCTCCCCCTTTCACGCCGGTTCGGGCACTAGCGTCCCCCCGCAGGAGCGGAGGGACGAGCCACACCCGGCGCTCGCGCCGATGCTCTGCGTCGGCGCATCTGCGCTGCCTCCCCTCTTCACGCCGGTCCGGGCACTGGCGTCCCCCCGCGGAGCGGAGGGACGAGCGCACGACGGTGTCGCACACGGCGTCCCCCCGCAGGAGCGGAGGGACGAGCGCACGACGGACTCACCGGCGTCCCCCCGCAGGAGCGGAGGG
>JAFGIE010000053.1 GCA_016929775.1 Anaerolineae bacterium | reverse complement strand
GCTCGACCGTCATCGTGGGCGCCACGACAGCCGCCTCTAGCGGCGCCGCCCGTAGTTGGGTTGGCGCAAGTCCGCACGCGTCCATCTCTCAACTCCATCTCATAGGCTGCCCATAGGGTACCACGGCAGGCTGAGAGCAACCCAAGAAAAGGCTGAGGGTTTGCTGAGAGTGTGCCCGACGCGGGGCGAGGCGTGCCGGTGTGTCTGCCAAGCGAGGTCAGCGTGCGCCACACCCGACGCGCGGGCGAGTACGGCAACGCGCGTTTGTGTGGTATACTCGTAGGGAGGCACGAAAGCGTCCGTCGTGGTCCGCCTCGGCATGGGAAGGAGCGCCACGTGCTGCAGATCTATGTAGACGCAGATGCATGCCCGGTGAAGGAGGAGGTGTACCGCGTCGCGCTGCGGTATCGCCTTGACGTCACACTGGTGGCTGATGCCTGGATGCGCGTTCCCGACGAACCCGGGATCGCTCTGCAGGTTGTGGCGGGCGGGTTCGACGCCGCCGACGATTGGATCGTCGAGCACGTGCGCCCAGACGACATCGTCGTCACCGCCGATGTGCTGCTCGCGAGCCGCTGCCTGAAAGAGGGCGCACGTGTACTCGGTCCCACCGGCAAGCCGTTCACAGAGAGCAACATCGGTTCCGCCGTCGCGATCCGGAATCTCCTGGCGGACCTGCGTGGGGCAGGCGAGATCACGGGCGGGCCTCCTCCGTTCGAAAAGCGCGACCGATCCCGTTTCCTGCAGCAGCTCGACAACGTGGTGCAGTCCATCCGGCGCGCGCACCCGACCGATTCCGCCTAGACTGCTTCATCTCGTCGAGCTTGGACGGCAGCAACTGGTGGTTGGAGAGGCCAATCATCTGTACGTGCGCCATGCCTCGATCAGGACGTCCACGTTCTCCCACGTGCGCGGCGCGTCGACGGTGAGGTTGTCCACCGGCGAAAGGATAAAGCCGTCGGGCCCCAGCGCGTCGATCGCCCGCCGCACCGCTGCGTGGACCTCCTGCGGCGTGCCCATCTCGACCGTGACCGCCCCCGATACCCCGCCCCACAGGCAGACCTTGCCCCCGAGGGCCCGGCGGAACGTGTCCAGGTCGGCGCGCGTGTCCTGCACAGGATCGATCCCGATCAGCACGTCGACCCCGGCTTCGGCGAGCGCGTCCAGCATTGGTTCCAAGCCGCTCGAACAGATGTACCCGAACCGCGCCCCGTGCGCGTGTGCCAGGCGCGCCTCCGCTTCGAGCCCCGGCAGGATCGCTTGCCGGTAGAAGGCGGGGGTCACAAAGTCGCAGCCCTCGTACCACGCGCGGCGGATGTACAGGTCCACGCCCCCCGCCAGCACGACTGCCATGCGCGCTATGTTCCACTCGTGGATCAGCGCCAGGAGGCGCGCGACAAAGGCGGGCTGTTCCATCATCAGGAGCATCAGGTCCTGCATGCCGCACAGCCAGTTCGCCATGTCATAGCCCACCCCCCACCCGCCGGCAAGGAGGACGCCATGCGCCGCACAGAACGCACGCGCCTCAACCGCCTCGCGTGCGTAGGCGGCGATGTCCCCCTCGCCGGGCGGCACGAGCAGGTAGCGCAGCGCGTCGAGGTCTTTTGGGCGCGAGACCAGCGGCGTGGTCGCGCGCGGCACCTGGTAGTCGTCCACGAAGGGGAGGCGATCGCCGTGAGGCCAATCCGCAGACAGGCGCACGCCCGTCGTCAGCGCGCCCGCCGGGGTTAGGTACGTACGGCGCAGCGTCTCGCCCTCGCGCCACGTGCGGGTCGCGACGCGTGGGTCAAAGCGCACCGGCAGCCCGCGCAGGTCGGGATGCTCGGGTCGCGCGCGGCGCGGAGCCTGCGGGATGAACAACATCACGTCCAACCCCATCTCCTGCTCGGCAAGCACGACGCGTGAGCGGTCCTCGTCGCAGCGTGCGCGCAGGGCGGCAAAGCTCATAAAGCAGCAGGGCACGTGGTCGACCGGACGGCAGTCGATCGCGCGCAGCATACGCTCGCGCGAGGTCAGGACGCTCATCAATCTCTCGCCTGATGGTCTACGATGTGAGCCACCTCGGTCCAGGTGAGCTGTCCAGCCAAGCCGCCCACTGCGCCGGCGACGGCGGTCCCACACGCGCACGCCACCGCCAGGCAGCGCCCCAGGGGCAGGTCACGCAGCCAGGCGGCGAGGAAACCGGCATCAAAGCTGTCCCCAGCCCCCACGCTGTCCGCGGCGCCGTTGTCCGCAACGCCGCTGTCGGCTCGCCTTGCCGGCGTCACGGCGCACTCGAGGATGCCTCCCTCCGCATACAGGCGCGCGCCCTGTGCGCCACGCTTGATCGCGACCAGCCGGGCGCCGTCGGCGCAAAAGCGCGCAGCAGCCTCGTCGAGCGTAGCCGCCCCGCTGATGTGTAGCGCCTCACGCTCGTTCGGCAGAAAGAGGTCGATCAGGGGCAGCGCCTCTCCCACGACGCCGGTCCAGCGCTCCTCCGGATCCCAGTTGGTGTCGAGCGACGTGGTCAGGCCCAACGCGCGTGCACGTTCGAGGATCGCGACGGCGTGCGGGCGCAGCCCGGTGTGCAGGTAGTAGCTGCCATAGTGCAGGTGGCGCGCGCTGGCAAGCAGGGCATCGGGTACGTCGGCGGGGCGGAGCGCGCTGATCGAGC
This sequence comes from Anaerolineae bacterium, assembly GCA_016929775.1. The sequence goes on along the minus strand of JAFGIE010000053.1, from coordinate 3,683 downwards.
CCAAGTAGGTCAAGATCGCCCGGTCCTCCGCCGCGCATAGGGCGATGCCCAGGCCCGTCTTGAGCGCAGGATCGACGGCGACGTGGCGCGTATCCACGCCGCACGCCGCAAGGCGCGCCATGATCAACCGCCCAAAGGCATCGTCGCCAACCCGTCCCAGGACAGCGGCGCGCAGCCCCAGCCGCGCCGCCTGGCAGGCGAAAATGCAGCCCGAGCCTCCCATCTCCAGCGCATAGTCGTCGACCAGTTGCTCCGCCTGCCCGAAACGGGGGACGATGTCACCGCCAGACACGATGAGGTCCACACACATGTCCCCGAACGTGATCACGTCATACTGTGCCACGATGCCACCCATCTCTCAACGTGCGCCCGTCGCGGCGTCATTGGGCCGACACCCCGCGCGTGATCGCGTCATTGTGCGTCCCACCTCATCTGAAGCGGGGCAGGTACTGCAGCTGGGCGTCGATCAGCTCGTTGACCAGCCGCGCGCCCGCCGCCAGGTCGGTGCAGTGCGGGTCGTTGGCGAACGCCTGGACCGCTTTGGCACGCGAGCCCTCCAGGGCTGCCTCGATGATCAGGTCCAGCGACGATACCTTGTGGAGCAGCGTCGGCACGACCGGTGCGGGTAGGTCGCCCAGGGGCAGCGGGTGCACGCCGGCAGCGTCGACGCGCGCCGGAACCTCGACCACGACCTCGCCGGGGAGGTTGCCCACGCAGCCGCAGTTCAGCACGTTGACATAGAACACCTTGTTCAGGTCGTCCTGCCGGGCGACCATGAGGTCCAGTAGCTGGGTGTGCTCCCACGCGAGCTCCTCGGCAAAGGAGGAGGCGTCGATCGGCGCGCGCCCATCGGCGATCGCCAGCATCTTTTGCGAGAGGGCGGGATACGTCTTGCGCACGTTGCGGCTCGCGTGCCCGTGATAGGCCTCGAGGTCGGATACGAGTGGCTGGGCAAGCTGTGGGTAGAACTCGCCCACGTGCCCGTCTCCCGGGCCCGGGTATGCGCCGAAGCAGCGATAGAGCGCGGCACAGAGCGGCTGCCCGCCCCCGGGCGGCAGCGACCCCTCTTCCAAGCCCCCGATCTGCGCGCGCACGCGGGCCATGGCGGCCCCCCGTCCGTCTGCCTCGTCCAGCGCTGCGGTCAGGGCGGGAAAGCCATCCTGTCCGTCGATCGAGAAACCGAGGATCCAGTGGCAGTGGTTGATCCCGCCGATCACGGCTTCAGTGCGCGCCTTTTCGACGCCCACGACCCGGCAGACGTGGCTCCAGGTCAGTTCGGGCCCGATGCACAGCCCGATGCAGCGCGTGCGCGTCCGCTTGAGCACCGCCTGCGTGAGGACGGTGAGTGGGTTGGTAAAGTTATAGAGCACCGCCTCGGGACAGCGCGCCTCCATGTCCTGCGCGATCTCGACCAGCACCGGGATGTGGCGCAGCGCGCGGGCAAGCCCGCCTGGTCCCGACGTGTCGCCTACCGGCTGGACGATCCCATAGCGATAGGGGATCTCGACGTCCTCGACCCACGCGCCCAGCCCGCCGACGCCGATCGCTGTGGTGACCACGTCGGCGCCGGGCAGCACCTCTCGCCGTTGCGTCGAGGCTTCGATCTGCCAGTCCAGCCCGAGTTCATCCGAGACGCGGCGAGTAAAGCGGGAGACCAGGTCCAGGGCTCCCTCGTCGACGTCCACCAGGGCGATGCGCGCCCCCCTGTACCGCGCATCCGTGCCAAACCCCGACACCAGAGCCGGGGTGAACGCAATCGAACCCGCACCGATGATCGCGATCTTGATCTCAGCCTCCCGCCCTGCGTCCGTCGCCGCAGGGCATCTTGACGCTATCGTGATGCCCAGCGCAGCGCCCGCATCACGTCGCTCAACCGTGGGGCGCTGCCCCACAACCACGCTACAGCAGCGCCGCCCGCGCGCGCTCGATCACGCGCAGCAGGTCTCGCTCCGTATGCGGCGCGATCCGCGACCTGCCCTTCTGCCGCAGCTCGGCGCCCACCTGGAGCGCGATCTCGCGCGCCCGATCCACGTCTGTGCGGGCGCCGTCCGCGAGCCACGGGCCCAGCATGTGACGTGACCAGAGACGCGGCTGCCAGTGTTCGGCGCGGTGATGGCGCGCGGTGTGCATCTTGTCCAGGTACTGCCCGCCCGGTCCCGCCGCCAGGATCGTCTCCAGGCCGATCGTTTCCTCGCTGACCTCGAACGCGTGCGCAAAGCGCGCCAGCGCGTCGATCCACTCGTTGTCGAGGACCATCTGGATCGGCGAGCAGACCTCGTCGATCGATAACAGGCCCGCGTCGACCCACAGCCTGCCGCCGGCGAGGAGCGTCGGGATCCCGGTCAGGGCTTTCTGCGCGCCCGCCTCGGCGGATGGCACCTTGGCGTCGGTCAGGCCCGCGTGCCCTGCAAAGGAGGCGCCGTAGAACCGCGCGAGCTGTGCGGTCATCAGGTTGGCGATCCCCATCTCTGGGCGCCCAAAGGGCCGGATCGTGGTCCGCATGTCCAGCCCGGCGAGCGAGCTGCCCAGGTGCAGTCGTGCCTCGCCCCACAGCACCCAGTCGAGGATGCGCAGCGCCAGCTGCTCCGCTAGGTTCAGGGTCACTGCCCCTGCCAGCGTGACCGGTGCGGTCGCGCCCATAGTCAACATGCCCCCGCCGATCGAGACGCGCAGCCCCGCAGCGCGGAAATACGCCACCTGGTAGGCCTCGTGCCTGCCCAGCTTGAGCGGCGGGACGACGTATACGGTCCCTCGGAACGCCTGCGACAGGGGGACGCCCTGGGCGCCCGCCCAGACCTCGTACAGCTCGATCAGGTAGGGACATAGGGCGTCGAGGTGGATCGAGCCGCTCTCTGCTGCGCCGTGCTTCCAGCTGTAGTAGCGTTCATAGAGCGGCTCGAGCGGCCCAGGGACCGGGATCCGGCTGCCGAGGACGGAAGCGCCGTCCACGTGGTCGAGGTGCTGAGCTAGCGCCACGTACGCCGCCAGGGCATCTTCCGTCCACGGGATGTGCTTGCCCGACGCCGGGTCGTGGTACAGCCCGTGGTACACCCCGGCGGATCCGCTGACGCGGGGCACGGCGCCAGCCCAGTCGTGCTTGTCCGCATCGGCGATAAAGCGCTCCACGGTGCGCGGGGGGAAGCGCACGCGCTGCGCCGCCGCGTCGACCGGCATGCCGGCGTCGGCGAGCGCAGCCAGGAGGCCCGCGTGCTCGACCACCATCCCCATCTCGTCCAGGATCCGCAGGGCGCTGCCGTGGATCGTGCGCACCTCGGGTAGGGACATGAGGTTGTAGGCATGGCCTGCGGCGTACACGGTTCGCCTCCCCTAACGGCGCGCTATGCGAGGCGCGCCTCGTCGATCTCGATCCCCAATCCGGGCCTGTGTGGCACTGTCACGCAGCCGTCCGACTCGACCAGGATCGGTTCGACGATGAAGGGTTGCAGCGTCGCCGGGGTCAGGATCGGAGGGTCGTACGGGTACTCGACCAGCGGGCAGTTCTCGACCGTCGCCATCGCCTGCAGCGTGGCTGCCATGTCGAGCGGGAAGTCGCCTCCCGAGAGGACGTGCGGGATCACCAACCGCCCGAAGGAGTCGGCGAGCTCTGCCACCTTGCGCAGGCCGATGATGCCCATGTTGCCCCCCAGCGCTGCGTCGGGCTGCAGGATGTCGTAGGCGCCGCG
>JAFGIE010000052.1 GCA_016929775.1 Anaerolineae bacterium | reverse complement strand
GTGCTCGTCTCGCTCTTGGGCGGGTTCCTGGCTTATTACCTCAAGCAAGAGCCCCCCCTTCCCAACGCCAAGGCCAAGGAGCTGCGGGAAGAGCTCAAGCGCCTTCGCGCGGCGACGGAACGGGCGCGCGCCGTGTACGAGATGGCGCTTATGCTGGGTGCCACGCTCAACCCGGCCCGGATCCTCGATGCGTTGCTCGAGATCAGCGCTACTGCGTTTGAGGAGCTCTTTGAGCAGGACCAAGACCCGATGCACGTGCGCGAGCAGCCGGCGAGCGCCGTGTTCCTCTTTGGGGCGGACGGCCTCTATGTCGCCGCCTCTCGTAACATCAACCCGCCGGAGGCGCGGCAGACGGTCAGCCCCGATGCCGGCGTCCTGTTCGCGACCGTGAGTCGCGGGAGCCCGGTCATCGTCGATACTTTGGCTGACGATCCTGCCCTCCAGAGGTTCACGCCCTTCCGTCGCTGCCACTCGGCAGTCTGCGTGCCGCTCTCCGCCGGGTTCGAGATCTATGGCGCAGTGGTCTTTGCCAGTACCAAGCCAAAGGCCTTTGCCGATGTCCACGCCCAAGTGCTCAAGGCGGTGGCCAACCAGGGCGCGGTCGCGATGAACAGCGCCCAGCTGTACCAGGACCTGCAGCAGGAAAAAGAGCGCATCCTGGCGGTTGGGGAAGAGGAGCGGAACAAGCTGGCGCGCGACCTGCACGACGGTCCGACCCAAGCCATGTCGGCCATCGCCATGCGCCTGAACTATGCGCGGTTGATGATCGATCAAGACCCAGAACGCGTCAAGAGCGAGCTGTTCAAGCTGGAGAACCTGGCCCGCCGCACGACCAAAGAGATCCGCACCATGCTCTTTACTCTGCGCCCGGTCGTGCTTGAGACCCAGGGCATCAAGGTGGCGGTCGAGCAGCTCGTCGAGCGGCTCCACGAGACGTGCGAGTTGCCGGTCTCCCTCGAGATCGATGAGGAGCTGGGCGAGCGCGTGGACCCGAACCTGCAGGCGGTGGCCTGGTTCGTCACCGAAGAAGCGCTCACCAACGCGAGAAAGTACTCCAATGCCGAGCAGGTCTGGGTACGCATGCACGTCCACGATGGCCACTTTGTGACCGAGGTCGAGGACAACGGCATCGGGTTTGACTATGCGGCGACCATGGCCCGCTATGACGAACGCGGCAGCTTTGGCCTGCTGAACCTCCAGGAGCGTGCTGCATTGGTGAACGGGCGCGCAACCGTGCGCACCGCGCCCGGCCGGGGCACCACAGTGCGCCTGGTGGTCCCTTTGCAGCAAGACTTGGCCTGATCAGGAGCCTCTCTGTGCTCGATCCACTCCGCTGGGCCCTCGGCCCCGAGTTGACTCGCGAAAAACTGACCTTGCTCGTGCTCTGCATGCTCAGCATGCATGTGCTGGCAGTCAACCTGGCGGCCCGGTTGCGGTTGCGGCGTTCCACCTGGGGGCAGGCGCTCATCCAACTGGCGCGTGTCTGCTTCTGCTTCGGCGTGCCGACCGCGGTCCTGTGGCGGGGAGCGCTCGTCTCCGCGCTGGGCATCCCCACCACCTACGTCGAAGAGAGCCCCCTTGAGCTGGGCCTGCAGCTGTTGGGCGTCGGCGAGCCGGAAGGGCTGCTTGCGGTGGGCCGCGGGGTGGCGATCGCGGCTGGGCTCTTGGCTATCCAGATCGTGCTGTGGGTCTGGTACGCGAGGACGGCACCGATCACACCAGACGGCGATGCAACCCTCTCCTGGTGGGGGGCGCTCGGCGAGGCGCTGCTCCTCCAGGTCTACTGGGCCTTTCTACGCGGGGTCGCGGCACTGTACACTGCCGATCCCGTTTACGTCGCGTTGGCCGGTTTCGTCCTCGCGGTCCTGCCTTGGCTCCTAGACCCGTGGTGGCTTGGCCAGCTCACGGGGGCGCGCGGCTATCGCGTCGTTCAGGACGTGCTCGCCGCGCTCTGCACCGCGATCCTCGTCTACTCCGTCGACGCGCTGTGGCTGCTGATCGTCGCCCACGCCCTCGGGCTCTGGGTCGGCGGGCGCATCGTCGCCCGCTTGGGCCAGGGCGAGCGTGCGCCAGATGTCCAGCCTCTGCCCGGAGTATGACCACTGTGCCACGTGCCGCCCACCCAGCCCTCGCCCACGATAGGTGACCAGCCGGCGCGCAGCTAGCGAGGCATTCCGGGGTTGGTCTACGGGTTGGAGCACGGGTTCATCAGAGAAGAGCTCGCGCCAAGGTCAAGGCCCGGGTATGCCTCGCCCTCCGGGATCGCGCGTCTTCCATGGGGGCATCTTCACGGCAGGCCTGCTCCAGACAACCTGCCCCGGGAGACAGACGCGCTCTGCCCGGCGCCATTCCAACATGAGGAGGACCCGTGAAACGTTCACAGCTCGCGATCAACTCAGTCTCCACCATCCGCGCCAACTTGCCCGATTCGCTCGCCGCCTACCACGCCGCAGGCTTTCGCAACGTCGAATTCCCCCTTCACCACGTCCGCGGGTACCTGGCTGAGGGACATCCCCTAGACGAGGTGCGCGGCCTCCTCGAGCGCTACGACATGCGCTGCATCGGCGGGTTCGACAGCATCGTCGAGTGCTTCTCTCCGCTCGAGCAGCGCGAGCGCAACCACGCCCGCATCGTCCAGGCAGCCGAGTTCCTGGCCGGCCTCGGGGGCTCTACTCTCGTCGTAGGCACCGACGGCCCAGCCGAGCCCCTTCCCGACTCGGTCGACGAGATGGCGGCGGCTTTTGCCTCCGTCGCCGCCGCGGTCGAGCACACCGGCGTTACCCTGTGCATCGAGTTCAACTGGTCGCCTCTGGTCAAGACCCTGCGCATGGCCGCTGACATCGCGCGGCGGTCCGGCACCGTCCGCGTCGGTGTCGTCTTTGACCCGGCCCACTATTACTGCACCCCGACCAAGTTCGCCGAGCTCAATGCCGGTAACGTGGCCCTGATCAAGCACGTGCACGTCGACGACATGCGCGACCTGCACCCCGAGCTCAGCAACTGCAACAGCGACCGCGTTCTGCCTGGCGAGGGGATCCTCGACCTGCCGGCCATCCTGGGCCAGATCGAGCATCACGGCTACCAGGGTTTCTTCTCGATCGAACTCTTTAACGAGGGTCTGTGGGCACTGCCCGCGGCGGAGGCGGCCCGCCGCATGTACCAGAGCCTCCTCCCCCTCTGCGAAGACGCGCCATCGTGAGGTTCTTCCACCCACGTACCTAATTCGTTCTCTTCCCTATTCGTTGTCGTGTCCGGTCCTGACAACACAACAGCGAATGGGGAAACCAACGAATAGACCCGGCTAACTCGCCCTATTCGTTCTCTTCCCTATTCGTTGTTGTCCTCTCTTCCCGCAGACCCCCTACCTCCTCAACGTAGCCACCAGCCGCTGCGGCTCCAGCAGCAGATCGAGCGCCGCATCAATCCCCGGCACCACCAGGTCCGCCCCCTCCAGCGCCGCCACAGACGTGCCCTCCGCCTGGAGCACCGCTACGCCCACCGCCGCCGCGCGCAGCATCTCCGCGTCGTTCGCCCCATTGCCCACCGCGAAAACCCGCTCCGCCCCGACCCGCCGCACGAACGCCGCCTTTTTCGCCGCCTCGTCGCCGCCCTGCAGCCGCTCCAGCACCACCCCGAGCGCCGCCGCCGTCGCCGCGCCGAGGCCCCGCGTGTCCGCCGTGAGCAGATAGCAGGTCATCCCCGCCCCCTGCAGGGCCAGGATCCGCTTCGCCACCCCAGGGATCACCTCCCCGTCGACCGTCACCGTGCCGTTCAGATCGAGCACCACCGCCGACAGGTCGACGTGCCCCCACCCAGGGATCTGCAAACTCACCATCCCGCTAGGACCTCCTGCTTCCCCCGACCTCACCCGCCGCCCGCATCCGCTCTCCTGAGCCACCCCCGTGCCGCCTGCACCGCCTCGCCTCGCGTCCCGATCTCACCTGCTGCCTGTTCCTCGCGCAGGTAGCCGATCAGCTCGCCCATCTGCGGGCCGGGCGTCATCCCCAGCTGCATCAGGTCGCGCCCGCTCAGCAGCGGCGGCGGGTTGACGACCTGACGGTATTCGAAGTAGAATGCGTGCCACAGGCGGGATAGCTGTTCGGCATCGTGCTGCCATCGCGCTGCGGACCCGTCAGCGCGCCCCGTTGCCGGCACCGTCCCAAGGGCCAGGGCCGCGGCGTCGATGCCGTGCTCGCCCGCGTCCCGGTAGTAGCGATAGATCGCGCGCCGGTCGACGCCGCCCTCTCGGGCCAGGCGTGCGGCGCGTGGGCGCATGGCGATCGCTACGCGGAGCATCTGTACCTCGGCATTGCTGAGGCGCCACCATCGCGCCAACTCGGTCGCGATGGTAGCGCTTTCGGCAGCAATGCGCGCCGCCCGCTCGTTCGCCGCTGGCATTGCCCCGTCGCTCGGCGGGGACACGCCTGTCTGCTGGGAAAGGGCTACCCGATGGAGCAAGGCTGCACATTTGAGCAGGGCCTCGTGCGTGCGCTCGTCACAGATCGGCGACGCGTAGCGATGTGCCAGCTGCGGCGCAACCGCCTGGACCGGGGCCGGCAGCGTCACCTCCCTGTCCGCATGGCCGCCGAACGCGCCGACCAGCCGCTCGACCGCGCGCAGCGTCTCGATCCCGTGCGAGAGCGCATCGCCCGCTGCGGCTGGATGCGGCGCTTTGACCGAGACCAGCGCCGCCAGCGGCGGCGCGACGTGCGCCAGCAGGCCCAGGCCCACCATCTGCTCGACTGCATCGCCCGCGCCGCGCTGCTCCAGGGTCCTGCACCACTCGTCGCGTACCCGCTCGGCCGACGCCGCGGGAAGGCCCGGCACTGCCTCCATCAGCCAGCGGCGCGTTTGTGGCTCGATCTGGCAGTCGAACTGCACCGCCAGGCGTACGGCGCGCAGCGTGCGCACCGGATCATCGCCAAAGGCGTGGGGCGAGGTGGCGCGGAGCCGCCTTTCGTGCAGGTCCGCCACACCGCCCAATGGGTCCACCAGGACGTAGGAGCCATCGCTCGCGCGGCGCACGGCCATGGCATTGATCGTCAGGTCGCGGTCGCGCAGGTCCGCCTCGAGGTCCGGCCCACGGAAAGAAGCAAGATCGAGCGAGAGGGCTTCCCCCTCGTGAACGGCATTCCCGTCCGTGTGCACCACGGTGCCGCCGCGCAGCACCACGCGCCCCGTACGCCGCTCTGGATCCAGCGACACGTATGCGCCGCCCAGCCTGTCCGCCACATAGCGGGCGATGCGCAGCCCGTCGCCGTCGACTGCAAAGTCGAGGTCGTGCGTCTCGCGGCCCAGCAGCATGTCTCGCACCGTCCCGCCGACCAGGTACAGGGCCGCCCCTTGCGCTTCCGCCAGGTCGAACACCGCCTCGACCAGCGGCATGCCGCGGGCCGCAGCATCGACGCGTCGTGCTGCGCCACCCATCTCGAGCATATTCTGTTCCGTGTTCCTGCACTCCGGGACCATCTCTGCTGCCTGTTCCTCCTGCCTGCGGGGTCGCGCTCATTCTACCACACCATCTCGCTTTTGCACAGGAACGCTGTAGGTCACGTGTCTCACGTGACGTCTTCTCCCGTAG
>JAFGIE010000051.1 GCA_016929775.1 Anaerolineae bacterium | reverse complement strand
TTAGCTGCTTGCACGCGCTGATCGGGCATCCCGCATCATCGCCTGTCCGCACGGCAGTCGTCCACCACTCTGGCGACGGGATGTTCTCGATCCGGCGCGAGGAGTGGAAGCTGATCCTGGGCCTCGGCTCAGGGGGCTTCTCGGAGCCTAAGCGACTCGACCCCGAACCAGGAGGTCCGCTGGGCCAGCTCTACGACATGCGAGATGATTGGCGAGAGAGCGGCGACCAGTGGACAGAGCGATCAGACGTCGTCGCCGAACTCACCGATCTGCTAGAGAGCTACCGTGCACAGGGCTACAGCCGCCCCGGAGCGGCGCCCTAGCCCACACTCGAGGCTGCACCGTCGGCAGCATCCAGCCCGACCAGCGACGCAGGTCAAGGCGGATCTTGGCCCGCGATCGAGGAGCCAACATTGGGCTGTCCGACGCCTCGCCTCGCTGTACAACGGACGTCCTTGCGGGGCGTGGACAGCCCAGGCGGCTCCTTCCCGAGCCGTGACGCCCCTTACTCGACGCGCTCGACCACGATCCTGAGGCGGGCGACCATTGCCGCGATCGCGCCGATCGCCGCCCAGACCGGTACCAGGACCGCGCCGGCGACACCGATCGTCAGGGGCACCTCGATCAGGGTACGGCCCTCCTCCGTCTTGAGGCTCACCCGGCGGATGTTGCCCTCGTGCAGCAGTTCCCTCAGCTTTGTCAGCAGCATCTCTCCGCTGACGGCGAACTCTTCGGTTCGACCCCCTTGCTCCTCTGTCATCGCTCTCCCTCCGTCTCTAGTCGCCCGCCCCCCGGGATGCGTACGAGCACCCCGGGCAAGCGCCGGCTCACCCTCTCGCGCCTGGGGCGCGTCTGTATGCTCCCGTACAAGCGCCAGCTCGCCCTCTCTCGACCACCCGGCGCACCGGCGGACGCACGTGCCCCACTCACTTTGGCGCTCGCAGATCCTTGTTGAACGGCAGCAGCGCGATCGGCACCAACTTGAGGTGCTGCACCGCAAAGGGAATCCCCACGACCGTCAGCGCCAGTACGAGCGCCGAGACCAGGTGTGTCACGGCGATCTCCCAGCCGAACAGCAGGATCCAGACAATGTCGAACAACAGCTTGACCGGTCCCTGGTGCTCTGCGTCGACCACCTCTTTGCCAAAGGGTGTAAGCGCCGCCAGCCCCAGCTTGATCGATCGCACGCCGAACGGGATCCCGACGATCGTCAGACATAGCGCCAGGCCACTCACCACGTACTCGATCCCGACCACGAGACCACCGAACACCAACCAAACGACGTTCCCCAAAAAACTCACCTTGCCCTCCTCTGCTTGCACGGCACCGACGGCTCGCCGCACGGGCGCCCATCCACGCCGCGCAGGCCCATCACCCGAACCCCAGCAACCGCCCGAGCAGCGGTGTCACGGTGTCGATCGCCCCATGTGGGCACATCTCCTGGCAGCAGTAGCAGCGTATGCAGACGTCATAGTCGTAGACCGGCGGGCTCTCCTTCCGGCTGCCGGTGAACCGGAGCGCCTTGCCCGGGACCGGGCAGGCGTCCACACACACCCCACAGCGGACGCACTTGAAGGCGTCGATTACCGGCTTGGGCAGGAGTGCGTTCTTGATCGGGCGATAGTGCGCGTACGAGGCATTGTCGTACACCGGCTTGCGCACCATCCGGAAACTCGGCACCCGCAGCGCATCCAGGTCATCGCCCACCAGGTCGATCTGCGCCTCATCGTAGACCCCGAGGCCCAGCCGCTGCCCAGCTGGGTTCGTCGGCGCCAGCCCTGGATCCATGTCCACGATGCGGCAGAACGTCGCGTCAACCGCGACTGGGTCTGTCGACAGCAGCAGCACACCGACCTCGCGCGGATCGCCGCTCCGGGGTCCGTTTCCCTCCATCGCCACGATTCCGTCCAGGATGTGCAGCCTACAGGGCAGCGCCAACGCCAGCTCGACCAACAGCTCGGCAAAGTCCTGTACGTCCTGGTGCTGCACGTGGTACAGCGCCTTGCGCGCGCCGACCACGCAGCCGAACAGGTTCTTCACCGCGCCCGTGATCCGTGTCAGTTGGTGGGTCTTCATCTTGGGCAGGTTGATCAACCCATCGCAGTCGTGCACTGCCTGGGCGATCGGGAAGCGCAGCCCCCTACGTCCTTCTCCCACGGGAGCTGACATCGAGCGCGCCGTCGCAAAGTCCGCCAGCGTCGCCCCACACCGGGCGCCCGCCGCAGTCATCCCCGAGCTGCGCGCTGCGTGCACCGGGTTCTCAAAGCCCGGCGAGTCGCCGAACGAGATCGTCGCACCCCCAGCCTGGAAGATGCGTGCGCTTGCCTCGAGCACCACCGGGTGGGTCGTCACGGCGCGCTCAGGCGCGTCGCCGGCGAGGACGTTGGGCTTGAGCAGGATGCGCTCTCCTGGCTTGACGAACTGCTCCAAACCTCCCAGGAGCGCGATCCCGCGGCGCAGCGCAGCCTCCACCGCATCCAGATCGTAGGTAGTGCATTGGACCAGGGCAACAGTCGATCGGTTCACACACACCTCCACCAGGCGCGCACTAGCCGCAACGCGCCGTCCCTCCCCAGAACGCAGAAGCCGCGGCATATGCGTCCCGCCCCCTCCCCACATCGCGTACACAGACTATACGCCAAGCCCACCCCTGGGGTTCCCGCAGTTGTCGCGCGCCGACCCGTGCGGGGCGACTCCCCGCGCCGCCCCCATCTTATCACGGGTTGCCCATCTCGCCAAGCCCGCGCGAAGGCGCGAGCCGCCACGTTGGTCCCGTCCAGGCATTCCGTGCCTATAGGATACCTGTGCGGTACGGTGGGGCGGGGTGCGGCATCCCTGGGTGACCGCAGTTTGACACAATCCCCCATTAAGACTATAATGTCCTCAATCGAGTAGGCGATGAGGCTCGCCCAGGGAGAGATCCCCTGATTCGTTGAGCCATCAACTGATAGCCTCTACCAACAAGGCATGTGCGCATGTCTGTCTGGTAGGGGCTATATTGGTATGACCGGATGGCCATCTGACAGAGCCCGGACGATTGACTCCCATCAGTAGGTATGTGTCCCATGGTTTCCTGTAGCATACTGTTCCAGCGACCGAGAGATGGCATCCACGCGGATAGCCACGCGGCCCCTGCCTGTCTGACGGATCTGAACCTCGACCAGATCATAGACGCTGTCACAGCTGGCAGGGAGGTGTATGACCTGAAGCCGTTCTTCTACTCCCCCTTGCGCGACATTGACACCGTCAGATACCGCCAGGAGGTCGCACAGGACCTTGAAAAGGACGCCATGCTAGCCAGCGTAGAGCGATTCGCGCTGAGAATGGGAGACATGCGCCGATGGCTCGCCTCGGCACACAAGCTTTACCACAGATACCACAGAGCGGGCTGGTTCCTAGAGGCAGTGGGGGCGTATTGTGAGGCGGTCACCGGCTTGGCGCACGACTTGGACCTCGTCGATCTGGAGTCGTGCGGCTTCTTGGCATTCCGCGAGTACGTCAGGGACTATGCCAGATCTGGCAGTTTCACGTCCCTAGTTGCAGAGACGACGGGACTGAAGACAGAGCTGTCGACTGTGCGGTACTGCGTGGTGATCAAGGACCGCCTGGTCCGGGTTCGTCGATACGAGAACGAACCGGACTACAGCATGGATGTAGCGCAGACCTTTGCGCGGTTCAGGCAGGGCTCAGTCAAGGACTATGGCCACAAACCCAACACCAGGTCCGGCATGAGCTATGTCGAAGCGCAGATCCTGGATCTGGTCGCCAGGCTGTATCCTGAGGTGTTCGCGCACCTCGATCACTATTGCGCAGAGAACAGCGACTACCTCGATGAGACGATCGCCGTATTCGACCGCGAAGTGCAGTTCTATGTTGCCTACCTGGACTACATCACAAGGATTAGACGGGCAGGCTTGGCATTCTGCTACCCGCACATGACCGCGACAAGCAAGAACGTCTATGGTGAGGATGTGTTCGACCTGGCTCTCGCCACCAAGTGCGTTACCGAGCACTCAACCATCGTGTGCAATGACTTCTACCTGAAGGACTCAGAGCGCATACTCGTCGTGTCAGGCCCAAACCAGGGCGGCAAGACAACTTTTGCTCGCACTTTCGGGCAACTGCACTATCTTGCCAGCCTAGGCTGTCCCGTCCCCGGACGCAGAGCCAGGTTGTTCTTGTTCGACAGGCTCTTTACCCATTTTGAGCGAGAGGAGGACATCAGAGACCTGCGCGGCAGACTACAGGATGACCTCGTTCGCATCCACGCCATCCTCAGGGAAGCCACACCCAGCAGCATCATCATCATGAACGAGGCGTTCACCTCGACAGCCCTGCAAGACGCTGTCTTCTTGAGCAGAGAGATTATGGGGCGGATCGTCGAACTCGATCTGTTGTGCGTATGTGTGACATTCATCGATGAGTTAGCTTCACTAGGTGGAAAGATCGTTAGCATGGTCAGCACAGTTGTCCCCGAGAACCCAACGTTGCGTACGTACAAGATCTTGAGAAAGCCTGCCGATGGACTTGCCTATGCACTATCGATTGCCGAAAAGCACCGTCTAGGATATGATCAGCTGAAGGAACGCATAAAGGCATGAGGATCTTGCTCATGTACCGAGATCGCGACTTCGATCTGTGGCACGGATTACCGTGGAATGAAGAGGCGCTGATCCAGGATCTGGAATTGGATACGCTGTTCCGCGCCATGGCGCTTGGCGACAATCTCCTGTATCAGGTAGCCAAGACAGCCATTCTGTGCGGTTCAACCGACGTGGACACCATCCGATATCGCCAAGACATCCTCAGGGATTGCCTGGCGAATCCAGCCATTGTCCGGGATATGTACCGGATCGCGATCGAGTCCATCGAGAGAAAGAAGAAGCGCTGGTTGGGCATTTTCAGCCGGTCCCCAAGTGGGATCTTGTACAGCTCCGCCGAAATGCTGCAGATGTTCTTGAGCTTGCTCAGGCAGCTCAGGCAAATCGCCGATGAACATGCTAGCACGTTCCAGTCGGAGGGCTGGACAGCGTTCTTGCGCATGATCCAGACGGAACTAGATGACGAGTACTTTGCCGCAGTCGAAAGGCACCTGGAGGCGCTCAAGTTCCGCGATGGCATTCTGCTCAGCGTCGGACTGGGACCAGGCAACGAAGGCGCTGGGTACATCCTTGGCAACCCACAGAACGGAAAGAACTGGATCCAGCGGGTGTTGATGCCAGGGTCGTCGGTGTACTCCTTTCGCATCCATCGCCGCGATGATCACGGCGCTAGGGCCCTGGGGGAGCTCAAGGACAGAGGGCTCGACACGGTCGCCAATGCGCTTGCTCAGTCCGCCGATCACATAGACAGCTTCTTTCAGCTCCTGCGAACCGAACTGGCTTTCTATGTCAGTTGCCTCAACCTATCTGAGCAACTTGCCGAACTGAGGGCACCCATATGCTTCCCGATGCCCGTTCCGTCCGACGAACGCAGCCATTCCTTCCGTGGACTGTATGATCCCTGCCTGGCCCTAACTGTCAAACGCAAAGTCGTGGGCAACGACGTGAGTGCTGACAACAAAGACCTCGTGGTCATCACGGGCGCCAACCAGGGCGGCAAGTCCACCTTCTTGCGCAGTATCGGTTTGGCCCAGTTGATGACCCAATGCGGGATGTTCGCGCCAGCTGAGTCCCTGTGCACGAACATTTGTGAGGGCCTTTTCACGCACTACAGGCGCAGAGAGGACGCTGCGATGGAAAGCGGCAAGCTTGACGAGGAGCTGGGTAGAATGAGCGACATTGTGGACAGGATCACCCCCAACTCCACAGTCCTGTTCAACGAATCGTTTGCCGCTACAAACGAAAGAGAAGGATCCGAGATTGCACGGCAGATCGTGAGCGCATTGCTGGACAAGCACATCAAGGTCTTCTTTGTTACGCACCAGTACGAGCTCGCACGTAGTTACTGTCAGCAGGACATGGACAATGCGATCTTTTTGCGGGCCGAACGGAGATCGGATGGCACTCGAACCTTTAGGCTGATTCAGGGCGGGCCTCTGCAGACGAGCTACGGCAGGGACCTTTACAAGAAGATATTCGGAGCAGGCCACGGGTGATACCCAGCTCCTCAGCGCACATGAACGGAGCAGCTCCGCCGGAGGTGATCTCGACCCCGGTTGTCAGATGCCCACAACTCAGCGCCAAGCAGTCGTGGTCAGCCGAGCGATCGCTGCGCCGCCTGTGTCCGTTCGTGCGTTCTTCCCGTATTCCATGAACCAAGGATGCACTACCCTGTGTCCGTGCCCCTTTTTTGACCGACGGCGCTGAATGTGCTATACTATCGGTTGTCCAGCCAGGCGTCCAGACTAGACTGGGGCCGAGCAGGACCATCGGGGCGACGTAGCCAAGTGGCAAGGCAAGGGTCTGCAAAACCCTCATTCATCGGTTCGAATCCGATCGTCGCCTCCTCGGAGCTCCCTGTGATCTCAGGGAGCTCCTTTGCATGTCACGCCGGTCTGCGCGGGGGGTTGCCCACTCCCACGTCCTGCGGGTGTGCGCAGCGGGCTCTTGCGCGCCGGGGCTGCCGCGCGTATAATACGCGCATTCCGCTCCCGACAGCGCACCATATGCAGAACGGAGGCCACCCGTGATGAACATGCTGGACCTGCCACAAGGCGATCGCAGCCCCGAGATCGTGGACGCCGTGATCGAGATCCCCAGGAACAGCCGCAACAAGGTCGAGTACGACCACGACCTGGGCGTCTTCCGCGTCGACCGTGTGCTGTACACCCCGGTCCGCTATCCTGGCGACTATGGGTTCATCCCCAGCACCCTCTCTCCGGACGGCGACGCGCTCGATGTCCTCGTCCTCGTCACCGAGCCGACGTTCACTGGCTGCGTGATCCAGGTGCGGCCCATTGGCCTGCTCGAGATGACGGACGAGGCAGGCGGGGACGAAAAGATCCTGGCTGTCCCGCAGACCGATCCGCGCTTTGAAGAGATCCACGATCTGTCCGACCTCCCGCGACATCTCCTCCGAGAGGCCCACTACTTCTTTGACATCTACAAGGAGCTGGAGGGCAAAGAGACCGCCGTGCTCGGTTGGCACGGGGTCGAGCGTGCGCACGAGGTGATCCGCGATGCCGTGGAACGATACGCCCGCCTGCGCCAGCGTAGCCCATAGCCACACGCACCGCTTCGCACCGCTGTAGGGAGGGAGAGATGCAACTCAGACACGACATGCTCACACACGGCGTCTACGTGGTCTGTGCGGCGCACGAGGGGGTGCGGGGCGGACTGGCTGTGGCGTGGGGCACGCAGGTCGGCACCGATCGGATGCTGATCTGTGTAGGCGCGCAGAGCGCCACGCGTCCGCTGATCCTCGACGCCGGGGCCTTTGGCCTCAGCGTGTTGCGCGCCGACCAGCTCGAAGTGGCGCGCGCCTTCGGCAGGCGTTCCGGCAAGACCGTGGACAAGCTGGCAGGCGTCGCCTACCACACCGCCGAGACCGGCGCCCCCCTGCTCGACGACTGCGCACTCGCCTTTGACTGCCGCGTCGTCGCCGTCCACGACCTCGGACGGCAAAAGCTGATCGTAGGCCAGATCGTCGCCGCCGAGCGCTTCGCCGATGACTACCAGCCGCTCGTATACCGCGAGGACGACTACTAGCCGCCTCATCAGGCGCTACAGAAGGGATGCGGCATGGACCTGGAACACGTGCGCGTGCGGAGGGCGGAGCTCGAGGCCTTCTGTGCGGGCATTTTCCGCCAGCTTGGCCTGGCACAAGCCGACGCGCAGATCGCCGCACAGGTGCTCGTCGCCGCCGATGCACGGGGCATCCCGTCGCACGGCGTCGCACGTCTGGGGCGGTACGTCAACGGCCTCACGTCGGGTGTCGTCGACCCTCGCGCGCAGCCCGAGACGCTCTCTGACACGCCCACCTCGATCGCGCTCGATGCGCGAGGCGCCATGGGCGCGCCCGTCAGCGCGAGGGCCATGGAGACGGTGATCCGGAAAGCCGGAACGACGGGCGCCGCCTTTGGCTGCGTCCGCAACTCGAACCACTTTGGCATCGCCGGGTACTATGCCATGATGGCATTGGCACACGACATGATCGGGATCGCCATGACCAACACTGCGGCGCTCGGCGTGCCGACCTTTGGGCGACAGGTCATGTTCGGCACCAATCCGATCGCGTTTGCGGCGCCTGCCGATCGTGAGCGCGGGTTCGTGCTCGACATGGCGACTACGGTCGTCACCCGCGGCAAGATCGAGGTCTACGACCGTCTGGGCGAACCCCTCCCCTCTGGATGGGCCGTGGACAAGACGGGAAGGCCTGCCGCCGACGCGCACAACCTTCTCGACGATATGTTCCGCCGCGTCGGCGGCGGGATCATGCCGCTCGGCGGCACAGGCGAGCTCTTCGGCGGGCACAAAGGCTATGGCCTGGCAGTGATGGTCGACATCCTGTGTGCTGTCCTGTGCGGCGCTCCCTTTGGGTCCTCCGTCGCCGACACGGCGCGCTCCTCGGGTCGCGTCAGCCACTTCTTTGGCGCCGTCCGCATCGACACCTTCCGCGATCCAGACGCCTTCCGGAAGGATATGGACCGCATGTTGGCAGAGCTGCGCCAGTCGCCGCCCGCAGAGGACGCCGAGCGCGTCTACTACGCTGGACTCAAGGAATTCGAGCACGAGGAGGATGCGGCGCGCACAGGCGTATCCATCCTGCGCGCAACCTACGAGCAAAACGCCGAGATCGGTCGCCAGTACGGTATCTCTCCCCCTGTCCCGGTGACCTGATCGACGAGCCCCTGGCGCCAGGTCGCCAGGGGCTCTCTTGCCTTGCCCTGCAGGTGCTGCGTTCAGCGCCCGCGCAGTCGCCGGTGCACTTCTCTGCAGCGAGGACACTCGTGTCCCTCGTACTCTGTCCCGCACGTCCGGCACACACGCCGCACGCCGCGCCGCTCCGCGACCTCGGCGGCGACGATCACGACCTCCTGTCCCTCCGCGCTGGCAAGCCACGCCTCGATGCTCTGCTCGTCGACCATCCACGTCCCATCTTCGCCGCGGCGGAGCACCCCACTGAGCACCGCAGCCTTCACTTCGTAACCGTGACCCATCAGCTCGCGTGCTTCCAGCTTGGATACGGACATCGCTCTCCCTTTCGGCGCCCCTATACCTCGACCTCGACGCGTGGCGGGAAGGCATAGTCGAGGAATGCCGCCGCTGCCCCTTCTGCGCGCCCGGCATGCACGTGCACGCGGTAACGGAAACAGAGGTCAGACTGGGGCGGCATCGTATAGCTGCCGTCAACCGACTTGTCGTTCTGATAGTACGACCAGCCAAAGCAGTTCGCAGTCATCAGCCCATAGTTGCGTACGTGCCATTGCGTCGGGTGCCGCAGGTTCGCCGGATGGTCCAGGACCGCGATCCCGACCACGCGCCCCCCCACCGGCCCCGAATAGTCACACCACGGCGAGGGCTTGCCCCACGTCTCATCTTCGTCGATCCCACCATAGGCGTTCGTAATCTGCCCGCCTTGCTTGCTGGTGACGTCCATGCTTGTCGCTACACGCACCGATAGGATGCCGCCCTCCTTGGTATCCCCAAATGTCACCGCTGCATCCCCAGCATGAAAGGTCACGACATAGTCCACCAGGCGCCCCCGTGCTGGCGTGTCCCAGAAACACATCTCGCGCGTCTCCGCGACCACCATCGCTCCGTCACGGCTGACCCAGTCGTTCTCGGCGACCACGCGCCCATACACAGGACCGCTTTCCAGCGCAGCGAACGTGCGATGCACGATCCGCCCGTGCCCCTTTTCCTCACTCCAGTCGTCCACCCCGTTCACTTCCCCAAAGGCTGTATACAGCGAACGGTGGTGCTTGTGGTCGTGCTTCTCCCCAGGCACGTCATCCAGCATCGGGTAGTTGCGCGTGATCCCGTGCCCGTACGGGCCGATCACCGGGTAGAGGAAGGGACGTGCGTACGCTGGGTCATAGTGGTAGCTCGTGAACAGTGCGCCGCCGATGTGCACCTCGACCTGCTTCCCGTCGTCGAGCAGGCCAACCCGCGTCGCTGAACCCACCGTCTCCCCCACCACGACCTCGTAGGCGCGCATCGCGCCTGCCTCTAGCGCATCCACGACCCAGCTGACCGCCGCCTGACCACGTATGGTCTCGGGCTGGCACGGCACGATCTGCCCCGTCTCGACCTCGCACAGAACAACGCCGGGAGCCAGTGGCTCCCCCAGCACGGCGCGGACCGGGCAGTTCACCCGCGCGTGCGGACCAGCGTGTACCGTGAGTCTCATCGTTGCTCCTCCCCTTGCGGCGCCTGCCGCTCACGCAGCACGCGCTCGTCGCCGACGCGCCGCGTCACGCGCGTCTGATCCAGGTACTCCATGAGCGAGACAATGTACTTGCGGCTTGCGCCGAACAGGTCCCGCACCTGGGCCACGGTCGCGCTGCCGTGCTCCCGCAGGTACGCCACCACCCTGTCCTCCATCTCGCGGAGCGTCTGAGCCGTGTATACCACGTCGGCGCTGATTCGCACCAGCGTGCCGTCCTCGAGCAGCGCACTGAACAGCTCTTCGCCCAGCGCCGACACACACTCTGCTGCAGAGGGTGTCATATAGGGGTCACGTGCGAACTGAGCCAGCAGCTCATCCACAGCGCGACGCTGCTCACCGGAGAACGCGACCCGGTGCTCGGCGTGCCATACGCTTGCCGCATCCCCGTCGATCGCACCTTCGGCCTGTGCCCGTGCGACGAGCTGGTTGAACAGACGCCCTCCTATATTGCGGTTCCGCTCCTGCAGTCGGCTGCGGAGTTCCTCGCGCGGCATGCCCTGTCGCAGCGGGTGCTCGCGATGGTAGGCGACTAGCGCCGCCTGCATGCGCGCCACCAGCTCGCGCCAACCGAACGACGAGACCAGGTACCGTGCGCTCCCCGCCACGTTCTGCAGCGCGCGCCCGTCGTCCTCCAGCCCATCCACCAGCATGACGCGCCCATCCCCCAGCAGCGCACGCACGGCATCGACAGCCTGGTCGACCGGCAGCGACACGCGCGCGACCAGAGCGCGCACCTCCTGCGGCTGCTCCTGCTCCAGCGCCTGCAGGACGATCTCTTCCGGCGTCCCATGCGCCAGCGTCTCCAGCCGCTCGATCACCTCGGTGCGAAAGCGCCGGTGCCGCCGCCGTGGCGCGGGATCGATCACCACACCCCCGCCGATCGTCACGCTGGGCGAGAGCTGGCGCAAGATGAAGCGGTCGCCCCTCACCAGGGCGACGGGCTGGCTGAACCGGATCTGGGCCCACCCGCTCTCGCCTGGAGGCAGCGTATCCGCGCCCAGCAACCGCACGCGCGCGGCGATCTCGGCTGACCCGCAGAAAAAGTCGACCTCGACGTTGTGCTTGAGGGCACGCGGCGCGCTCGCCAGGTAGCGCAGCTGCACGTCCGCCAGCAGCGTTGGCTTGAGCCACCCCGGCACCGTCACCACGTCACCCGTCGTGAGGTCTTCGGTACTCACGCCCGTGAGGTTGATTGCCACGCGGCTGCCCGGGACCGCCTCCTCGATCTTTTCCATGTGGGTCTGCAAGCCCCGGATCCGCGCCGTGTGCCCGGCAGGCACGATCTCCACTTCTTGTCCGAGACGCAACGAGCCATCGATCAGAGTCCCTGTCACCACCGTCCCGAACCCCGAGATCGTAAAGGCCCTATCGATCGGCAGGCGTGGTCGGCCCACGTCGGCGCGCCCCGGCGTCCGCTCCAGCACGCGCTGCAGCTCCTCGACCAGCCTGTCCAAGCCCTCGCCCGTGTGCGCCGAGACAGGCACGATCGGCGCATCTTCCATGCACGTTCCCTCGACCTCATCCATCACGTCTGCGCTGACCAGGTCGATCCACTCGGAGTCGTCGACCAGATCGGCCTTGGTCAGGGCGATCACGCCGCTGCGTACCTGCAGCAGGTCCAAGATCGCGAGATGTTCGCGCGTCTGCGGCATGATGCCCTCGTCTGCGGCGATCACCAGCAGTGCGGCATCGATCCCGCCCACGCCGGATAGCATGTTGCGGATAAAGTCCTTGTGCCCCGGCACGTCGATCACGCCCACCGGCTCGCCATTGGGCAGCGTGAGCCAGGCAAAGCCCAGCACGATCGTCATCTCGCGCTCTTTTTCCTCGCGCAGGCGGTCTGGATCGATGCCCGTCAACGCCTCGACGAGCGTCGACTTGCCGTGGTCGACGTGCCCTGCGGTCCCGATCACGTGCATGCCGTGCCTCCGAGCTAGGAGCGATTGCGCTTGCGCCGCGACTCGATCTGCTCGCCGAGCTTGATCGCCCGGTTCTGCGCCATCTCGGCCTGCAAGCGCAGGTCATCGACGAGCAGCTCCCACAGGTAGCCGATCTGTTCCCCGTTGTGCTCGCTGCGCCCCTCGACCACGCCGATCCGCTCCAGCACCTCAGCGTTTCGCCGGTCGTGGTCGCGCCACTGCTGCTCCCAGAGCAGCTTCTCGCGCTGCCAACGCTTCTCCGTCTCCGATTCCCACTCGTCCATCTTGGCGCGCTGCCGCTCCTCCGACAGCCGCTGCAGCTCGCTCATCTCGTGTTGCTCGCGCTGCAGGCGCTCGCCGATGGACTCTAGACTCGCCAACGCCGCCTTGATCCGCTGCGACTGCTCGGTCGCCACGCGCATCTGATCCGCAAAGGCCTTCATCCGCGCCTCGCGCGCCTCCTCGGCATCGGCCCACTCGGAGATCCGCCGCGTACGCTCCTGGTCGCCGAGCTGCATTTGCTCCAGGAACCGCCGCTGTTCGCCCTGTAGCTCAGACCGGATCGTCACCAGGTCCTCGACGTTCTGCCTGTTCCGCTGCGCGATCTCTTCGACTACCAACGTGCGGTTCACCAAGCCGTCCACCGCTTTCACCACCGCTGCCGTCTGCTCCTGGAGTTGAGCGATGTGGCGTGCGTCGCGCGCGCGCTGGTCTTGCATGTACGGGATCGGTCGCAGATCGGTGTCGAGTCGCTTCTCCAGCTCCATCGTCCGCTGCCGCACTGCGAGCTGTGCCTCGTTGAGCCGGCGCTCTTCTGCGGCGCGCAGCTCAAGCTCTTCCTCCAGGCGCGGGATGCCCGCCAGGGCCTTGCGCAACTCATTGATCGCCCGGTTGACGTTGTCCTGCTCGATCAGCTTGATCCGCGCGCCCTCTCTC
Organism: Anaerolineae bacterium; assembly: GCA_016929775.1. Next base: position 696 of record JAFGIE010000051.1, on the reverse strand, counting down.
CGGTCTTGCTGGTAGGCTTCAGCTTGCTGCTCCACTAGCAGCCGGATCTCTTCCTTGTACTGCGCAAGCGCTCGCTCCAGGACCGTGATCCGGTTCAACTGTGTTTGCTGACCAGCCAGACGGCCCTCCAGGTCCTCGATATGACGGTGCAGGTCCTGTATCTCGTCGTGCTGCCCGTTGATCCGCTGCTGCGCCGCGATCAACTCGGTGCGGTAGCGGCGCACCTCCTCATCGATCCACTCTAGGTTGATGACCGGCTGTTGCTGCTCTGCCATGGTCTGCTCTCCGTTCTATCCTTTGCGCGCCAGTGTCCCATCCTGACCGCATCTCGGGTCGCTCTCAGCGAGGACAGGCGCGTGTGGGCGGGGCATACCGTCCCCCCCCGCACGCCGCCTCCAGCACAGGCGCCCCCGATAACCGCTATAGCTCGTCGACCTTGTCGCCCAGCATCACGCGCTCCAACCGGTAGAGCCTGTCTACGTCCAGGGGCTCCTGGCACTCCTTGTCGGCGCGCCGGATCCAGCCCTTGAGCTGCTTGTGCAGCAGCACGGGCACGCGCATCTCCGGCACGTCGAGCTCGGCTCCCTCGCGCACGAACACGATCAGGGGCGTGACGTCGGGCATCTCCCCCCCCTCCCCAAGCCGCTTCCCGAGCCACCGCCTGAACCGCTGTGCATCGTACTCGGCGTCGCGGAT
>JAFGIE010000005.1 GCA_016929775.1 Anaerolineae bacterium | reverse complement strand
GTATTGGGAGGGCGGCGATGAGCGGCTCGACCGCACGCGGGTCGCCAAGGGCACCCAGCGCCTCGGCGATAGCTGGTTTGGCGTCCCTTGAGGATTGGCGTTTCTCGAGGGCGGCGATGAGCGGCTCGACCGCCCGCGGGTCGCCAAGTGCACCCAGCGCCTCGGCGACAGGTGCCACCTCGAAAGTATACCCACGCTCGAGGGCAGCGATCAGCGGCTCAACCGCGCGCGGGTCGCCGATGACGCCCAGCGCCTCGGCGGCAGCTGTCACCAGGGAATCATGCCCATGCCAGAAGGCGGCTATAAGCGGCTCGACCGCGCGCGGGTCGCCGATGGCGCCCAGCGTCTCGGCGGCAGCACTGGCCCTCCCAATGCGATCTTCCTTGAGGGTGGCAATGAGCGCCTCGACCGCCACCGAACCCAGGCGACTGGCCTCCATCCACTCTCCTTTGGCGACCCAGTACCAGGCACCAGCTTCGCTGTCATCAGGCTTCCAGCCCAACAAGTCTAGCGTCGCGGCGGCAGTCTCGCGCACAGACGCTTCCTCATCCTTGAGAGCGATGGTGAGCGGCTCGACCGCTGGTTCGCCGATCCTGACCAGCGCCTCGGCAGCAGCCTCGCGCACGGACTCTTCCTCATCCTTGAGCGCAGTGATGAGCGGCTCGGCCGCTCGTGGGTCGCCGAGGGTGCCCAGCGCTTTGGCGGCGGCCTCGCGCACAAGCGGATTCCTCTCATTGAGCGCAGTGGTGAGCGGCTCAACCGCCCGCGGGTCGCCGAGGGTGCCCAGCGCATGGGCCGCGTCCTGGCGTACCTCCCATTCTCGATGGTCCAAGGCTCTGATGAGACCCCCGACATTCTGCTTGTGCGCGAGTCGTTCGATGTCGGGGGCACAGCTTGCTGTCGAACCTATGGCAACGACGAACATCAACAGAAGGAGCACGATCGCAAATGGTTTCCTCGTCACAATCGACCTCCCATTGAAACTGCGAATCTGCATGCACTCACGCCCTCGCCCTATTCGTGCAAACGCCATCCAGGATGGCGTTTGGCTCTCGTGACCTGGCTGCCCAGTTCCGCCCAGCGCTGTCCAAACTGCCATAACGCGGGTGCCCGCCCCGGGCCTACCAAAGCCCGCGGCTCTGCCGGATCGCCTCGTCCGGCTCCCTGGGCGCTGGGCCTGCGGCCAGATGGTCTACGCGCGAGGCGTCCCTTTTCACACGATCCAAGTGCGAACGACTCAACTGCGTAAAGGACCGTCACTTGTGCACTCATCATAGCACCGTATGAATGCGCCGTCCAACTCACTGCAACTAGGGTACACTTGCCCGCAACGCTTTCCCCAGTCGCTGGATCTCCTCCACCGTGTTGCCGTGCGCTTCGCCGGCGTGCACCGCCCCAATCGGCACCATCCCGCCCCTGCCCTCCAAGCCCAGGCGTTCCGTCACCGCCAACGCGTAATAGTCCCCGTCCCAGACATAGATCCCCTGATCGCCCAGCGCTGCTGCGATGTCCCTCGGGTGCCGATCCTCCCAGGTAAACGACACCGTAGGCACGCCCTCCTCCAGCCGGTTCCGGTCGGTGATCCCATGAATTCGCACACCGGGCAGCGTCTCCAGCTCGTCCAGGATCGCCGCGCTCAACACGTGGTCGTACTCGCGCAACACGGTCATCCCGTCTTGAGGTGCAGCCGTCGATCGGAAAAGCCGGCGAAGCGATCCTCAGATTCCCGACCGTACTGTCGCCCGATCTCGGCCAGGTAGTCCACCGCCGCCGCAAGACATCAGGTCTTTGCGGTCACTCCCGCCAGAAAGCCGCGCACAATATCCATGTAGCGGTCAAACTGCTCGTACCGCACGCAGTGACCAGCCCCGGCTATCGTGATGGCGCGCAACTGCGGCACATACGACTGAAATGCAGCAATGCGCTCGGCGGTGATCGTTCCCCCTCGGTCAGGATCAGCCGCGATCAGCAGGGCCGGACAGGTCACTTGCTTGAGTATGTCTGGCCAGTCGACGGCTGTGGGCGGACCAAACTCGGCGACCTTGGGGCTGAGGCGAAGCCGGGCATCGATCACCAACTCAAGTGCCACTTCCGACCAGGCCGGCGTTGCCGCGCACTGTTCGGCGATCAACTGCTCACGCGTCTTGCTCTGGATGTTGGCGAACATCTCTGTGATCCACGCAGGCCGGTTTGGGTCAGGCGGCCTGCGCGTGGCCCCCAATCCCAGCGGCGCTGCATCCTCCAGCAGGATCGCACCAGGCACGTCAGGATAGAGGCCAGCCAGAGCCAGCGTTGTCGCGCCACCCATCGAGTGACCGATCACCGCCGGCCGGTGCAGGCCCAGCACCTCGATCACGCTGCGCAGGTCACTTGCCATATCCGTCCTGTTGCTGTCCTGCTCCGGGGCCTCGGACCGTCCGTGGCCGCGGGCATCGACCATGATCACGTCATAGTCCGCTTCCAGCACCTCCGCCACCGGCGTCCAACACAGGCCATCATCAGAGAACCCGTGCGCCAGCACAACCGGCGGCTTGGCGCCCCCAGTGCGTGTGTAGTGCAGACGCAGACCGTTCACCTGCACATCACCAGATTGCCACATAGCCATAAGAGTCCTTTCTGTGCGTACTTGAACCAGCCGCCCGAATGCCCTGGCACAAAGGGGCCGGTACTCCACAAGAACGAGATCCGCGATGAAGGCAGCTCCCGGTCAAGTCAGCGCCCGGAGCGCAGCGCCCAGCCGCCGAATCTCCTCCACCGTGTTATAGTGCACCGCACCAACCCGCACCATCCCGCCCTTGCCCTCCAGGCCCAGGCGCTCTGTCACCGCCAGCGCGTAATAGTTCCCGTCCCACACATAGATGCCCTGGTCGCCCAGCGCCGCCGCGATGTCGCGCGGGTGGCGCCCCTCCCACGTGAACGACACGGTCGGCACCCGCTCGCGCAGCCGGTTGCGGTCCGCGATCCCGTGCACGCGCACCCCGGGCAGCGTCTCCAACTCGTCCAGGATCGCGGCGCTGAGCACGTGATCGTACGCGCGCAGGACCGATAGCCCCGTCTTGAGGTGCAGGCGCCGACCCGAAAGCCTGGGGAAGTAGCGCTCGTACGGCGCCCCGTACCTCTCCCCGATCCCGGCGAGATAGCCCACCGCCGCCAGCGTCCCGGCGATCCCCTCGTGGTTCTGCGTCCCCGTCTCGTACTTGCCGGGCGGATCCCCCGGCGCAGGGCGCACTTTGTACGCCCGCAGCCGGTCCAGCAGGTCGTACTTGCCATACAGCACGCCAATGTGCGGACCATAGAACTTGTAGGCCGAGCACGCCAGCAGGTCGCACCCCAACGCCTGCACGTCGATCGGCCCGTGCGGCGCATACTGCACGGCGTCGATGAACGTCAGCGCGCCGACATCGTGCGCCCAGTCGACGATCGTCCGCACGTCGTTCACCGTGCCCAGCGCGTTCGACGCATAGCCGACCGCCACGACCGCCGTCCGGTCGTTGATCAGCCCGCGCAAGCCCTCCATGTCTAGCGTATAGTCCTCGACGTCGAAATCAGCCCAGCGCACCGTCGCCCCCCGGTCCTCGGCGACCAGGAGCCAGGGCGCGATGTTGGCGTCGTGGTCCATGCGCGTGACCACGATCTCGTCCCCGGGCCCGATCTCGCGCGCCAGCGCCCGGCTCACGCCCAACGTCAGCGTCGTCATGTTGGGCCCAAACACGATCTCGTCCGCCGAGGCGGCGTTGAGCATGTCCGCCATGGCGGCGTGCGCGTCGTCCAAGATCGCGTCGCTGCGCGCGCTCGTGCCGAACGCCCCGCCGTGGTTGGCATTGTGGTGCACCATATAATCGGTCACGGCATCGACCACTGCCTGCGGCACCTGCGTCCCGCCCGGGTTGTCGAGGTAGACGACCGGCTGTCCCCCCTCCGTGCGCGCCAGCGCCGGGAACTGGCTGCGAAGTGCCAGAACGTCGAGAGTGCTAGACACGGTTATCTCCCTTCTGCAACCTGGGCATCGCGCCCAAGCATGGCCCTCTCTGCTGTAGCAGTACTACACATCCTTCAGGTACTCCCGGATCAGCAGCGCCGCCGTGGTGCCCTCACCAGCAGCAGCGGCGACCTGCTTGGTGCTACCCGCACGCACATCGCCTGCGGCATAGATCCCGGGCATGCTCGTTTCCAGCGCCGCCGGGTCTCGTCCCTCGAAGCCAGGGGGACGGTCCCCCTCGTGCACCAAGTCGTGCCCGGTGACGATGAACCCCCACTCGTTGACGCGCACTCCGCTCCCCGCCAGGAAATCGGTGTTCGGGATTTGGCCGATGAACACAAACACCGCTGCCGGCTCGATCTGCTCCGTGTCGCCACTCCGGTTGTCACGCACACTCACCACTGACAGCTTGCCTCCCTCTCCATGGAAAGCTGTGACCTCGGTATGGAAGCGCACCTCGATCCGCTCCCGGGAAAGCACCTTCTCTCGCAGGATCGCGCTCGCCGTCAGCGCCTCACCGCGCACGAGCAGCGTCACCCGTTCCACGAACCGGAGCAGGAACAGGCTCTCCTCCGTCGCGCTGTTGCCCCCACCCACGACAGCAACCGGCAGCCCCTTGTAGAACGGTCCGTCGCACGTGGCGCAGAAATGCACCCCTGCACCGATGTACTTGCTCTCCCCGGGCACACCCAGCTGCCGGTATCGGCTCCCTGTCGCCAGAAGCACAGCGTGCGCGCTGTACTCGCTGCCGTCTGCCGTGTCGACGCAGTGATAGTTGTCGTGACTGTGAATTGAGGTCACCTCCTGCGCGTCCAGGGCTTCCACGCCAAAGCGTGCGGCGTGCTGGCGGAGCTGTGCCGCAAAGCGGGCCCCGTCAATCCCGTCGACAAAGCCGGGCACGTTGTCCAACCACTGCGTCGCCGCCGCCTGCCCGCCCATCGCGCCGCGCTCGACGACGAGTGTATCGATCCCCTCTCGCGCCGTATAGAGTGCAGCTGTCAGGCCCGCTGGCCCGCCGCCGACGATGATCAGGTCATAGTGACTGCGCTCGGCAACCGTGCGCAGGCCCAGCTTCTGCGCCAGCTCTGCATTCGACGGTTCGACCAGGAACGACCCATCGCCAAACTCGATCGTAGGAATGATGCGCTTTCCATCGTTTGCGCGCAGCACGTACTGCTCACCGGTCTCGTCTTGCTCGATGTCCACCCAGTTGTAAGGCACCTGGTGCTCGCCCAGGAACTGCTTGCTCCGTCGGCAGTCCGGGCACCAATGTGCGCCATAGACCGTGATCTCGCCTCGCTCTCCCACCAGTCTGCTTCCCTCCTCAACCTGACCGCCGGACCCCATCGACGCCTCTTCCGGTCGCGCCGACACGCTCACCCCACTGCGCGATCCCCTACACGCGCTCCGCCGGCTCCGGACGCTCCACCGGCGGCAACGGATGCTCCGCCAACTCCTGCAGCACGATCTCGACCGCCACCTCGAGCTGCGGGTCGCCGCCGGCGATCACGTCCTTGGGCGTCATCTCGACCTCGACGTCCGGTGAGACGCCGACGTTCTCGACTTCCCACTCGTTGTCAGGCCCAAAGATGGCGAGGCGCGGAGCGGTCACCTGCCCGCCGTCCATCAGCACCGGGTAGTCATAGATCCCGATCAGCCCGCCCCAGGTGCGCTTGCCGACGAGCTTGCCGAGCCCACGCCGCCTGAAAAAGAGCGGCATCGCGTCGCCGCCCGACCCCGCGTACTCGTTGATGATCATGACCTTGGGGCCAAAGATCGAGGCGTTGGGCGAGTGAAACACGGCGCCCTCGCGCGTCGCCCAGTGACAGAGCAGCGGACGGTCCAGCATGTCGACCACATAGTCGGCGACCGAGCCGCCGCCATTGAACCGTTCGTCGATTACCACCCCCTGCCGGTCGAGCTGGCTAAAGTAGTAGCGGTTGAATGACTCGTACCCCTCGAGCGACGTATTGGTCATGTACACGTACGCGACCTTGCCGCCCGAGAGCGCGTCGACCCTGCGACGGTTGCCCTCGACCCACGCCCAGTGACGCAGCGCCGTCTCGCTGTCCACGGGCTTGACCGTCACGGTACGCGCCTCTGTGTCGTCCGTGCTCGGGCCCACCCGCAGCTCGGTCAGCCGGTCGGCGGTCTGCTCGAACAGGCGGTAGACGTTGTCCGGCGCGCGCAGCGGCTGACCGTTGACTGCCAAGAGGTACTCGCCTGCCACGACGTTGACCCCCGGCTCAGTCAGCGGCGCGCGCAGTTCGGGATGCCAGTTCTGACCGGGATAGACGCGTGCGATCCGGTAGGCACCGTCGACGATCTCCCAGTCGGCGCCCAGCAAGCCGCACTTGACCGGCGCGGAGCCCGGGACCTCGCCCCCGCCGACGTAGGCATGCCCGACCACCAACTCGCCCATCATCTCGGCAAACAGGTAGTTCAGGTCGCTGCGGTGCCCGACGTGGTCGAGGAAGGGACGGTACCGCTCGCAGACCGCCTCCCAGTCCACGCCGTGCATGTGGGCGTCGTAGAAAAAGTCGCGCTGGATGCGGTAGACCTCGTCGAACATCTGGCGCCACTCCGCCCGTGGATCGACGTACACCTCTAGGTTGCCCAGGTCGAGCTTGGTTTCGCCCGTGTCGCTGCCCGGCTTCTTGTCCGTGTCCACCAGCGTGTACGCCCCGTCCTGCTCGCCCTGGTAGAGCAGCTTCTTGCCGTCGGCGCTGAGCCAAAAGCCGCGCACCTGGACCACCAGGACCTCGTCCTTGCGCTCCTTCAGATCATAGGCGTGCAGCGCATACAACGTTGGCTTGCGGGCGCCCCACTGGTTGGGCAGCGTTTCGAGGTAGTAGAGCTTGTTCTCCGCCGCCTGCAGCGCGCCGTAGCCGCGCTCCGGCACGGGCAGGGCAAGAATGCGCTGGTCGAGCCCCGCCAGGTCGATGCGGACCTCGACCGTCTTGGCAGCCTCTTTGTCTTGATCCTTGTCCTCGTCCGCCTTGTCCTCGTCCGTCTTGGGCTCTTCCTTCTCCGGCTCCTCGTCGCTCTCGGGGGCCAAGGGCGAGGGATCGTCCTTGTTCAAGACAGCCACGTACAGGCCACACCTCACAGGGCGCTCGTAGGACGACATGTCGAGCCAGCCCGTGTTGAGGCCAAAGTTGGCGCTCGCTGCAAAGTAGAGGTACTTGCCCTCTGGGCCGAAACACGCCCAGGTCGTGTCGCTGAGGCCATCGGTGACCTGCTGGGACTGCCCGGTGCCCAGTTCGTAGAGGTAGACGGCGCGCATGTGCGTATTGAGCCGCTTGGTGTAGGCGATCCACCGGCTGTCCGGCGACCAGGCAGGATTGAGGCTGCGCCAGGGATGGTCATAGGTGTCGGTGTCGACGCGGACCGGCGTCTTGTCCTCCAGGTCGATGTAGTACAGGTTCAGCGCTTTGTCCGTATACGCGATCTTGGTCCCATCGGGCGACCAGGTCGGCCCATAGTAGAACGACCTGCCGCCCAGCGAAATCGTTGTCTTGTCCTGGAGCCCGCTCTGGTCGGCGATCACCAGCTCGTACTCGCCGCTGTGGTCGGAAAAGTAGGCGATGCGCTGCCCGTCGGGCGACCAGGCTGGGTCGCGCTCGTGTACGCCCGGCGTGCGCGTCAGGTTGCGGATCTCGCCCTTTTTCGCGGGCACCGTCACGATCTCGCCGCGCACTTCGAACAGCGCACGTGCGCCGGTCGGCGAGAGCCCTGCCTTGCGGATCGCGTTGACCGCCCTCTGAAAGTGAGGGCGCGTGGCCGGCAGATCCGCGCCGAGCGAGATGTGCAGCGCCCGGCTCGTCTGCGTCGTCGGGTCGTAGAGGTGGATGCGCCCGCCCTGCTCGTAGGCAAGCATGCCCGCCCCAGCGGTCAGGGAGCGGACGTCAAAGTCCGCGTGGTGGGTGAGCTGTGTGACTGCCCCCGATCGCGTCTGGTAGGCAAACAGGTTCACCGTCTCGCTGCGGTCCGACACAAAGTAGACTGTGTCGCCCAGCCAGCAGGGAAAGGTGTCGCTCGCATTCCCGTGCGGGATCTCGACATAGTCGTACGTGGCGAGGTCGAGCAGCCAGATGCGCGTCGTCATGCCGCCGCGATAGCGCTTCCACGACCAGAACGGCTCCGGAATGCGCGTGTAGGCGATCTGGCTGCCGTCGGGAGCGTAGGCGCCGCGCTCGCCCATCGGCATCGGCAGTGGTTCGGGGTACCCGCCCTCGAGGGGCACGGTGTACAGCCGCTTGTAGCGCACGGTCGGCGCGTCGCGCGAGGAGGCAAAGAGCACGCGCTGCCCGTCCGGCGTCCAGCCCCGCACCCAGTCTGCGCCCGGGTGATAGGTCAACCTCCTGGGCGATCCCCCTTCGATCGAGATGACGTACACGCAGATGTTGCCATCGTAGCTCCCCGAAAAGGCGATCCATCGCCCATCCGGCGAGAACATTGGCGTCGACTTGTCTCCCGGGTGCACGGTCAGCCGTCGCGCATGATCGCCATTTCGATCGGCGAGCCATAGATCGCCGGCGTACAGGAAAGCCACGTGATCGGCGCTGACCGTTGGCTGCTTGAGCAGCAGCGTCTCTGTCTGAGGTGTAGGCATGTCACATCTCCCTTCGATCTGGCAGGTCACGACTCGTTGGCGCCCTCGCCGGGCGCCGGCGTTGTAGGGCGGATCCGGACGGCGAGATAGGGCTTGCCTGGCAGCGGGATCTGCGCCGCGTTGCGGAACGTGCCGGGCAGCGTGTCGACCGTCATCTCCCACGTATCGATCACGTCGACCTCGTAGGTGACGTCTTCGGGCAGGCCAAACGACCACGCACTCGGCTGGTGCTCGCCAAAGTACAGGAGGCGATACGCGCCCCTCTGCGCACCGCACACACGGCTCCACACCCACGCCCCCTCGACCGGCGCCAGGGGCCCGGGACCCGCCTCGACGATCTGGCGCAGGAACCCGATCCGCTTCCAGCTCTCGCCGCGCAGCACGCCCCCTTTGGACCACCACAGCACATCCTGTGGGTCGACATAGGTCTCGCCGTGACCGGCGTAGCAGCCGCTGGTCACCATAACCCAGAAGCGATGTACCAGCTCCCGAGGCGAGAGGTTTCCCCACGGCAGCGGAATGTTGCCCTCGTACTCGCACTCGTCGTCGATCACGGGCTTGCCGTACTGCGCCCGCCACGCACGGGCACGCCTGACGTCCCAGTGCTGCAGGCACACGTGGCTGATCCACGGGCGCGTGTGATCGTAGCACATGTCGGGGGAGCCATTGTGGATCGAGCACAGATGACGGTAGGGATCGCGCTGTCCAACGATCCGGAAGTACAGGTCCCACTGCTCCATCGGTTTGCTGTCGAGCAGGAAATCGTACTCGTTCGCCATCGACCACCACACGTTGCGGTACGCCGCTAGGCGGGTGACCAGGTAGCGCACGTAGTGAAAGTCCTGGCGAGGCGTCATCTCGCTGTAGCCCCAGCGGTCGTAGGGATGGAACAAGATCACGTCCGCCTCGATCCCCAGCGCGCCGAGATCCGCGATGCGCCGCTCCAGGTGCCGAAAGAACGCCGGGTCGAAACGATCATAGTCGCTGCTGCGGTCGGCGGCGCGCACGAACGGGTAACGCGGCGGTTCGTTGCGGTTGTACACATAGTCCTTGGGGAACACGCACATGCGCACCTTGTTGAAAGGGCTCTGCGCCAGCGTCTCCAGCGTCTGCAGCTGGAGGGCCTCCTCCTGGTGGATCCAGGCATAGCACGTCGTCCCAAACGGATAGTAGGGCGTGCCGTCCGCGTAGCCAAAGTGGACCGTGTCGCACACCCGCACAGGACCGTGATTGCCCGCCGATGGCGCCACACACTGGAACGCGCCCGTCTTGCCGTCGAGCGCTGCGTGCCCGCTCGTCGTGGCGTATGTCCACACGCCGGTCTCGTCCGGCATGAAGCGGATCCGGTACACGCCATCGCCGTCATAGAAGCCGCCGACCTGTACCGTCCGCGCGCCGAGCGCAAAGGTCGCGTCCAGCATGACCTCCAGGAACGGGTTGCCGCCCTGCGGACCATCGAGCGCGACCTCATAGACGCCCCATCGCTCGACCTGTGCCAGTGCCTCTGTCTCGACCATGCTTGTCCACCCCTTCCGCGCCGCGCTGCGCACCTGCCCCCTGGCGCTTTCAGCACGAGGAGGCGAGGATAGCGCGCCCGTTCGTCACGCCGCCCTGTGACGGCGCTTCCCTTGGACTCCCCGGCAACCTACCAGCCGGCGTCATCCGGGAAGATGTTGTCGTATTTGCGGCTGGATCGCGGTTCAGCCATCATGTCGGCAACGGCGTCGCGCCACGCACCATAGTGTGCGGTCTCTTTGTGCCGCGCCGGGTCATCCGCCGTCCGATAGACTTCGACCAGCACGAACCGCGTCGGGTCATCCTGCTGCTGGACCACGTCGAACCGCGCAATGCCCGGTTCGTGGACGCTGTTGCGTGCGTTCGCCAGCGTCGCCTCGATGAACGCCGCCACGCACTCTTCCTTGACGTGCACGTCGACATGGACGATGTACATCAGCCTGCTCCCTTCGTATCGTGTCCTGGAACCCTGCGCTCCTAGGGTCCGCTTGGCACGCCTGCCCTGACAGGCCTCTCTCAAGCCTGCTCGACCCGCTCCACCCGGACCAACATGCCATCCGAGACGGACCGGAACGCCTTTGCGTCCCCCGTGACCCGCCCGAGGATGTTGACCGGGCTGTATGCGCGCGGCTTCTCCCCGCTGCTCACGGGGGTCGGACCGAAAAACACGCAGAACGCGTGTCCGACGGGCCAGTATCCCAGCGTGCCGATCTCGACCTCCACTTGTGCGTCTGGCTCTTGGCTCGCGATGACCGGGATCCGGAAATAGACCTCATCGCCCCACAGGCTTGCGGTCCCCTCGATCGGCAACGCATCCCACACCTGGCGCGCCGTGGGCCGATCGTTCAGCTCGGCGCGCACGCGCGCGTCCCCCGCCACGATCACGATCTCGTTCACGGTCACCTCCTTCCCCCGCCTGACGGATGCCCCGTCCCGGCGGGCGCAGCCGCCTCACGTGCAGTGCGCCTGGTAGAGTGCGCGCAGCGTCTCTGCCTTGCGCGCGATCTCGTCGCTCTCCAGGCGCTCGATCTCGAGCAGTCCGACCAGCTGCCGGTACAGCTCGGGCAGTCCAAGCAGCTCCACGATCTGCTCGCGGATCCACTTGTCGTAGGCGATCGGGTACGTCCGCCGGGCGATAAACAGCGCCTGCAAGAACTCGCCCAATGCCAGCATCAGCCGGTGATGCGCCTGGAAGTACAGGCCCCGCGCGACGTAGAGCGGGATGTGTGCCAGGTTATTTCGCAAGAAGCCGCCGACCATCGCCGCGCGTTCCTGGCGTAGGGGTTCACCATAGTAGGGCAACCAGCGGGCCTTGAGCTGCGCCAGGTCGCCGCCTCGCTCCCACAGCGGCACGCTGTAGACCAAGAGGTTGCCGATCTCGAGCTCGAACTCGTCCGGGCCCGTCATCCAGCCATGATACGGCGGAACAAACGCACCGTCAAAGAAGGACAGGTCGACGTGCGAGAACGCCCCCACGCGCCGCAGATCCGCGAACACGGCTTCGCCCTCGTCCGCCTCCGCCCAGGTCTGCTCGAGCAAGGCGCGCCGCCCGGGAGCCAGATCGCGCGACAACAGGACCGCGACGTCGAGACAGCTGTCGGGCGTTGCCCTGCCCCGCGCGCACGAGCAGGTGAGCAGGACAGCCAACACGCCGGGCTCCCGCGCGAACAGGTCCACGATCTGCCGAGCCGCGCGTTCGTGCTCGACCGACGGATAGCGAGCGCAGGTCATCCCCTACCCTTCCTCCTGGACGCAATGCAGGCTCAGCCGCGCACGCGCGCTAGTCGACGCGCAGGTGACCCAGCGTGATCCAGTCGCCCTCCAGATCCCCGCCTGCTGTCACCGTCTGCACGCGGCGGAAGGTCGTAAAGCCATACATGCCCGTGACCAACGCGTACCTGCCAGGCGCTAGATCGCCCGGCAGGTCCAGCTCGTACGAGTCGGCGAGCCGCATCCCTCGCCGCCAGCGCGGAAACCACAACAGCGTTGGCGCGCTACCCCGCAGCGGCGCCTTGTCGTCCCCCTGGGCGCGGATCTGCAGTCCCATGTCCAGCAGCTGCACGAATACCTTATAGTTCTCCTGAACCGGCTGCAGCGCCTCCCACTCGAGCACCACCCGCAGGCGCTCTCCTGGCTCGACGCCGAGATCGCCGCCCTCCGGCGCAACCGCGCGCCCGTTGATCCGCGCCGCGCGCAGCAGGATCTCGCCGCTCAGGTTGCCGAGCGCATCGCGCAGCGCGCCGTCGCACGGGGCGTGATCGGCGGGCGTCACAGAGACCAGCGCCAGCGGGGTCAAGGGATCGCCGTCCCCCAGCGTCAGATCACGCCCCTCGTTGATCAGGCGCACCCCTACCTGGAGCGCGTGCTCGCCCGCCGGCATGGCCCACGGAACGGGCAGCTCGAACCGTTCGACCACGATCTCGCCTGCCTGCCACCAGGGCGTGTTGAAGCGCCGGTCGGTCGTAAAGCGGTACGTCCGCTCTCCCAACCTCGCCCATGGCAGATAGTAGCGCTGCGCCTCGATCCCATCTGGGGCGGGCATGCGCATGTAGAGGTCGAGCAGCAACGTCCCGCCCGCCTGCACTTCCTGTTGGCTCAGCTGCCAACCGACGATCTCGAACCGCCCCTCGGCAGAGATCTCCGTCGCGCGCGCCCCCGATGGCAGCGTGCTGGGCCAAGCGCGCAGCACCTGCCACAGGTTGCCTGTCGGCAGCAGCCGGTACCTCTCGGCGACTTCGGGGCGGTACGCAGTTGTATAGACCGGACCCTCCCCGATGTGCGCCTCGACCGCGTCGAGAAAGGGCGTCTCTGTCCCCGCGTGCACGTGCACGAAGCGCAGGTCCTCGTCCGACCACGACCTACCCTCCACAGCGGCGGCATAGTGCACGGTTGTCGTCCGCTCCCACTCGATCAGCAGGCGCGCGCCCGTCCCCTGTCCCACGAACCGCGCCTCGACGTCGGTCAGCCACTGATCCGCGTCCCGGAAATCGCTCAGGTCCATCCGATCCCAGTTCAGAGCCAGCGACCAGAGCGGCAGCAGCGCGGCGAGCGCGATCGGCGCGATCCCCCACCGGGCCCGCAGTCTGCCCGCCAGGCCTGCCAGCGCCGAGCGCAAGCCGTACCCAACGAGCACCCCGATCACGACCATCGGTCCCAGGAGATAGGCCATGGCATCCTGCAGGACATTGACCGTCACCGCGATCACGCAGCCCAGATAGGCGGTGAGGAGCAAGGCGGCGCGCCACTGTTGCCGCCATAGGCCGACCAGCCCCCACGCCGCCAACGCCAGCGCGGGCCAAGGGTACTGGAGCCCGATCGGGACGCGCACGTCCCATAGCCGAAGCAGGATGTCGCGCGGCGAGAACCCGCCCAGGTTCACACGCAGCCCTTGCGCTGTGACGATCCGTACGAACCCAGCCCAGGTGTGCATGTCGGTGGGTCCTGGAGGCGGCACGGCGCCGATCGCGCTGCGCAGCGGGTAGTAGAGGTAGGCCAACAGCCCGATCGCGGCGCACCCCACCATCGCAAGCAGTCGCCGCCAATCGCACACGATCCGCGGGCGCACCGCGATCACGAAACACGCGTAGGCAGGAAACGCAAAGACCAGCAGCGGATGCTGGACCGGGCTGAGCCCTGCCACCACGCAGAACGCGAACAACCAGCGATCCCGCGCCGTACGCCGCCACCGGAGCAGGCAGAACAGGCTCACCGTAGCCAGTAGCGCAGTGACAACGTGCGCATTGGCGTGGATCGCGTGTTGCCACACGTCAAGCCCCGCCCCCACGGCGAGCGCACCTATGATCGCCGGAGCGTGGTCGCGCAGGGGTGTCGCGCCCCGATCGTCGTCCAGCATCAACCCGATCCCATACGCAAGGGCCACGATCGTAGCGCCAGCCACGGCAGAGAGCAGGTTCGCGCGGTATGCGAACGACCGCACCGGCACGAGGTGCGTGAACGCGTTCCCCAGCAGCGCGTACAGGCCATACCCTGGTGGGTGCCCGATCCCCCAACGCGCGGCAATGATCTGGTACTCGCCCGGGTCACCTGGCACCACCGAGGGCGCCAGATGGCTCACATACACAGACAGCATCGCCGCGAACAAAGCAGCTGAGGCGATCTGCCACGTCTTCAGGCGCACGGTCACGCTCCTATCGACAGTCAACGACCTCGCCCCCGTTCACAGTGCGCCGGTCGCGCCCACGGGCGCCATCCAGGCACGCCGACACAGGCTGGACCTGTGGCTCAACTGGCTCCCCATGCCAAAAGTGCCCATGGAAGCGGATTATACCACGTGCATGGTGCGTTGACAAAGGCTACGGAGACAGGTATACTAGATACAGTGAGCCAAGCGTGCGGACAACCTCTGCACCGGCGTGCTCTGGAACCCGCGCCGCCCAGGTTGAGAGGAGATGGGGATGAGCGAGATCGAGACCGCTTCCGATCGTGATGTGGTCCTGGAGACCTTTTGGGCAAGGTCGCGCGAGGCGATGGAGCGCGGCGACAACGAACGCGCGCGCGCGTGGCTGGAGGGAATCGTCGAGCTGGACAGCGGCGACGTCGAAGGATGGCTCGCGCTGGCGCGGCTGACGCCCGACCCACGAGAGCGCATGCAGTGTTACTCCCAGGTGCTGCAGCTCTCCCCTGGCAACGATGAGGCCAAGCGGGGACTGCGACAGGCGCGGCGCCAGCTCTAGCACACCGCGCACCCGCGTGCGATCACAACACCCCGAAAGCGGCACAGCACGTGCACCGCTTTCGGGGTGTGTTGTTTTGGACCAGACGCGCTAGCGCTTGGTGTACTGTGGCGCCTTGCGAGCGCGCTTCAGACCTGGCTTCTTGCGCTCCTTGACGCGCGGGTCGCGGGTCAGATAGCCACCCTTGCGCAGCACCGGGCGCAGTTCCGGATCCGACTTGAGCAGGGCACGCGCGACGCCGTGACGCACGGCTTCTGCCTGCCCGGTCACGCCGCCGCCGGAGACGAGCACGCTGACGAAAAAGTTGCCCGCCAACCCCACAGCCTCGAGAGGCTCTCGGACCGTGTGCATGTCCCCAAAGCGCGTAAAGTACTCCTGCGCGGGCCGTCCGTTGATCACGATCTGACCCGCGTTCTCGTCCGTGTACAGCCGGACGCGCGCTGAGGCAGCTTTGCGTCGCCCTACACCCTCGTAATATACTCCTGGCATCTCTTTCTCCTCGCGCTAGAATTCCAGCGGCTCGGGCTGCTGCGACTGATGCGGGTGTTCTGGCCCCGCGTACACCTTGAGCTTTCGCAGCATCCGGCGCCCCAGGCGGTTCTTGGGCAGCATACCCCGCACCGCCGACTTGACGGCGAACGTTGGATGGCGCGCCATCTGGTCCCGGAGGGTCATCGATCGAAGACCGCCCGGATACCCTGTATGGCGATAGTACAGCTTTTGGTCCATCTTGCGCCCTGTCACCGCGACCTTGTCTGCATTGACGATGATCACGTAATCGCCGACGTCTAGGTGGGGGCTATAGATCGCCTTGTGCTTGCCCTTCAAGATCCGGGCGACATTGGACGCCAACCGCCCCAGCGTCTGCCCAGCAGCATCAACGACGAACCATTCACGCTTGATGTCGCCTGTCCTGACGACGTGCGTCTTTTCGTTCATACTCATCCCGGTACTCCTTAGTAATGTACGGCCATCAGGCACAGGCCGTGCGCTGGTGCACTTGGGCCGGACTGGGCGCGCTCGCGCGCTGCGCACAGGGCGGCGAACCCCGCCACCGAGAGCGTACCCCGGCCCACCAACAGCAGCGTCCCAACGATGCTCCTCACCATCCGATACAGGTACGCGTTTGCCTCGATGTCGAGGCTCAACCGCGCTCCGTCCCGCGTCCAGTCCGCAGACAGCACGCGCCGGACGGTGTTGGTCCCCTGCGGTGGAGAGCCGAACGTCCCAAAGTCATGCTCTCCAACCAGCGCTTGCGCTGCTTCCTGCATCGCTGCCAGATCGAGCGGCGTCGGCTCCCACAGCGCAGTGCGCCTCAGCAGCGGGTTGCGTACCCCGTGGTTCCAGATCGTGTAGCGGTAGGCCCTGCTCCGGGCATCGAAGCGGGGATGGAACCCCGCTTCGGCCTCAGTGAGCGACCAGACCGCCACATCTCGCGGCAAGACCGCGTTCCATGCCCGGTGCAGCTCTGCGATCGTCCCCGCCCACGCCGTGCGAAACGCGATCACCTGCCCCAGTGCGTGCACGCCGCTGTCCGTGCGCCCTGCGCCGGTCACACGCGTTTCCTGCTGTGTGATCTGCGCCAGTGCCTCCTCGAGCGCGCCCTGCACGGTGCGCTGCGCAGCCTGCACCTGGAAACCGCAAAAGTCTGTCCCATCGTACGCGACTGTCGCCCGGAGGTGGATCCCCGGCTGCATCCCGGCGACGGACGCACCCATCGATACCCTACTCTTCTACCAGCTCGATCAACGCCATCGGCGCGCTATCGCCCTTGCGATAGCCCAGCTTGAGCAGGCGCGTGTAGCCGCCCGGTCGTTCCTGGTAGCGCGGTCCGAGATCGTCGAACAGCTTGCGTACCACCTCGGGATCGGTCAGGCGCGCCGCTGCCTGCCGCCTGGCGTGCACCCCCATCGCGCGCACGACCTGCTCCAGCTCGGCCTCTTTGGCCTCCTGCTCGTCGCCCGACAGTCCCTGCGCTTCTTGTGCCAGGGCAACCAGCTTTTGCGCGTGCTTGGTTCGCACCAAGCCCGCCAACCGCTGCTCGTCTCTCGCGCGTGCCAGCTCGAGGATCGCGTCGGTCTGCCCGCGTCGCGAGAGCGTGATCAGCTTTTCCGCCTTGCCCCGGATCGCGCGCGCCTTTGCCTCGGTCGTTTGTATCCGCTCGTGCCGCAACAGCTCTGTGATCAGGTTCCGGTAGAGCGCCTTTCTGTGGCCGCCCGAGCGATTCAGCTTGCGGCCTGCTATGCGGTGTCTCATCCTCAGCTCCACATTCTATCTCGTAGCCATGCCCTGCTTGCACATAGGGCGCTGGTCTCCCTCAAACCTGCTCGGCAGGCACGCTACTTGGCATCCTCGCCCACTACATCGAGGAATCCCTTTTCCTTCAGCCGCAGCTCCAGCTCCTCGAGCGACCTCTGCCCAAAGTTGCGGATCGCCAGCATCTCTTCGGGGCCCTTTTCCATCTTCTCAAGGACCTCGCCCACCTTGGTGATCCCGGTTCGCTTGAGGCAGTTGTAGACGCGGACCGTCAGGTCCAACTCTTCGATCGGTGTCTCGTAGACCCGGCCCGAGACGAGAGCCTCTTCCTCTTCGACTTCCGGCTCCTCCTCGACCGTGATTGCCTCCACGTTGGCAAAGAGCGACAGATGCCGGATCAGCAGCTGTGCCGCTTGGTCGAGCGCCTCTTCGGGCCGGATCGTGTTATCGGTCCAGATCTCGAGCGTCAGGTTGTCATAGTTGGTCATCTGCCCGACGCGCGCAGCTTCCACATTATAGTTGACCTTCCGGATCGGGCTATAGATGGCATCCACCGGCAGTTCGCCGATCGGCAGCTTGCCCCGATCCTCGGAGGGCGAGTACCCACGCCCCGCCTCGACGGTCATCTCGATATCGAGCATGGCATCAGGATCATCCACCGTGAACAGATACTGCTCCGGGTTCACCACATCGAGCTCTGGCGGGCAGATCAGGTCTCCTGCGGTCACCACCCCCTCGCCCTGTATCGACAGACGGAGGCGCATCGGCTCATCCGAATACGCCTTGAAGCGGATCTGCTTCACGTTCAGGAGCAGGAGCATCATGTCCTCCCGAACGCCCGGGATCGTCGAGAACTCGTGGGGCACATCGCTGACCCGGATCGATGTCACTGCCGCCCCTTCCAGAGAAGCGAGCAACACGCGCCGTAGCGCGTTGCCCAGTGTAGTCCCATAGCCATTCTCGAGCGGGCTGATCACAAACCTGCCATAGCTTTGTGTCCCAACCACGCACTGAATCTGAGGTAGCACCAAGTTCAACAACGTCCACACTCCTCTTTCCTGCGACATGAAAGCCGGCGGGCCCACACCGGGCAGGACGCGATCGGCGCCGAGATCGTGCGCCCCGCCTGCGCAGACGGCGGGCACGCCGAGCCGTCCAAACGCCACCTTTCAGCTACCGGCTATAGTACTCCACAACGAGCTGCTCATCCACTGCCAGTTCGATCTCATCACGCGACGGCATGTTGACGACGCGTGCGCTCCCATCCACCGCATCCAACGACAGCCACGTGGGTACCGCCTGCTCGCCCATCACCTCGCGCAGCTGCCTGAAATAGGACAACTGCCGGCTCGACGGATGGACCGTGACCACATCCCCCTCCTTGAGCAAGGCAGAGGGGATGTCGCACCGGTGCCCATTCACGTCAAAGTGACCGTGCAGGACCAACTGCCGGGCCTGTGCACGCGAGGTCGCCATGCCCAGCCGGTAGATCACGTTATCGAGACGCGACTCGAGCAGGACCAACAGGTTTGTCCCCGTGATGCCCTCCCGTCGCATCGCCTCGCGGTAGTAGCGCCGGAACTGCTTCTCGAGCACCCCGTACACCCGGCGTAGCTTCTGCTTCTCGCGCAGCTGCTGCCCATACGCCGTCGAGCGCCGGCGCCGGAACTGCTGATCCCAGCCATGCTGCCCAGGCGGGTATGCCCTGCGCTCCAGCGCACACTTGGACGACATACAGCGCTCGCCCTTCAGGAACAGCTTTTGACCCTCACGCCGGCATAGTTTGCAGACCGGCCCTGTGTACCTTGCCATGATCCCTCCTACCTACACCCGTCGCTTCTTTGGTGGACGGCAACCATTGTGCGGCACAGGCGTGACGTCGGCAATCGCACGGACGCGCAGCCCTGAGCCCTGCAACGCCCGGATCGCCTGCTCCCGCCCTGGACCAGGCCCCTTGACCAGGACCTCGACCTCTCGCATCCCGTGGTCCATGGCGTTCCGGGCGGCGTTCTCGGCAGCCAACCGCGCCGCATAGGGCGTGCTCTTGCGCGAGCCCTTGTATCCTACCGTCCCTCCACTTGCCCACGAGACGGTGTTCCCTTCCATATCCGTGATCGTCACGATCGTGTTGTTGAATGTGGCGTGAATATGCGCCTGTCCCATCGGCACATTCTTGCGCACACGCCGCGGTCCAGCTCTCCGAGGACCCCTCGTAGCTCGTCGTCCCATCATCCCTCCTCAGAACGATTATCGTCTGGATTACTTTTTCTTTGCACCGCGACGGCGACCACGACCCGCGACGGTCTTTTTCGGTCCCTTGCGCGTGCGCGCATTCGTGCGTGTCCGCTGTCCGCGCACCGGAAGGCCACGGCGGTGGCGCAGACCCCGGTAGCAGCCGATCTCCATCAGCCGCTTGATGTTCATGCTCACTTCGCGGCGCAGGTCGCCCTCCACGCGGTAGTTGCGCGAGATGATCTCACGAAGCCGCGCGATCTCGTCCTCGCCCAGATCCCTCACCCGCGTGTCCGGGCTGACGTTCGCCTGCGCCAGGACCTCATTGCTCGTCGATCGACCGATGCCATAGATGTAGGTCAACCCTATCTCGACCCGCTTCTCTCGCGGCAGGTCAACGCCGGCGATACGTGCCATTTGGACCCTCCTTACCCCTGTCGCTGCTTATGATTCGGATTCTCGCAGATCACGCGGACCACACCCCGTCGCCGGACGATCTTGCACTTGGGGCAACGCCGCTTCACAGATGATGTTACCTTCACAGTCCTACCTCCACTTGTCACTCAACGCGCGTCAATATCTCTGCCTCGCCATCGGTGATGGCGATCGTGTGCTCAAAGTGCGCAGACAGCTTGCCGTCGGCGGTCTCGACCGTCCAGCCATCGTCCAGCAGCCGCGTCCGCCACGTGCCGACGTTCACCATCGGCTCCAGCGCCAACGTCATCCGCGGTTCGAGCAAATGGTCGCACATCGCCGGGCTGTAATAGTTGGGCACTTGTGGTTCCTCGTGCATCTCCTTGCCGATGCCGTGCCCCGTGTACTCGCGCACGACGTCGAACCCGCGTGCCCGTACATACTTGCCGATCGCCCGCGAGATGTCGCTCGTGTGCGCCCCAGCCCGGGCTTGGTCGATCCCGGCTGCCAGCGCTCCCTGCGTGACCGCGATCAGGCGCGCCGCCTGCTCGCTGATGCGGCCCACCGGGAGCGTGATCGCGCCGTCCCCCTGATACCCTCTGTAGATCGTGCCCACGTCGATGCTGACGATGTCGCCTTCTTGCAGCACACGCTCCCGACTCGGGATCCCGTGCACGATCTCTTGGTTGATCGAGGCGCACACCGACGCCGGATAGTCGTTGTACCCCCGATGCGGATACCCCTTGAACGACGGGACCGCTCCATGCTTGCGGATGAGCGCCTCGGCGACCTGGTCCAACTCGTACGTCGTCACCCCAGGCGCGACAAGCTCTCTCATCGCCTGCCAGACCACGGCTACAATGCGGTTCGCCTCACGCATGAGCTCGATCTCGTGCTGCTGCTTGAGCACTATCGCCATCTCACCTTGCCTCTTGCACCACCTGCAGCAGCGCCGCGTAGACCGTGTCCACGTCAGGCTCGCCATCGACCTCGACCAAGACCCCCGAAGTGCGATAGTAGTCGATCACTGGCTTCGTCTGCGCAAAGTAGACGTCGATCCGCCGCTTGTGCGTCTCTGGCGTATCGTCGTCCCGCTGGTAGAGCGTTCCCCCACAGGCATCGCACGCCCCTGCCACGCGCGGCGGGCTGTACAACTCGTGGTACACCGCTCCACACCGCTTGCACGTCCACCTGCCGCCCAGCCGCGCCAGGAGCAACGACTCATCCACCTCGATGTACGGCGCCACAGCGATGCGGTGGCCCTGCTCGGACAGCGCCCGGTCGAGCGCTTCTGCCTGCCGCACGGTACGCGGGAATCCGTCCAAGATCGCCCCTGCGACGCAGTCGGGACGCGCCAAGCGCTCCATCACCATCGCGATCGTCACGTCATCCGGGACCAGTTCGCCGCGGTCCATGTACGACTTGGCGAGCGTCCCCAACGCCGTCTCGTTGCTCAAGTTCTCGCGGAACAACTCACCGCTCGACACGTGAGCGAGACCCAGCGCACCGGACAGCTTGGCTGCCTGCGTCCCTTTTCCTGCGCCAGGGGCGCCCAGGAGGACGACGTACATCGGGTCTCGCGCTTTGCTCCCTGCCATCTCTTGCCCCACCCCTACTTGATGAACCCTTCATAGTGCCGCATGCGGAGCTGGGCCTCGAGCTGCTTCATCGTATCGAGGACCGTCCCAACGGCGATCAACAGACCCGAGCTCGAGATGATCATCTGCGCCGAGGTCGACGCCGTCTCTACGCCCGAAAGCTGCAGGATCACGTTCACGACCCACGGCAGGATGGCGATAAAGCCCAGGAAAATGGCCCCGACCAGCGTGATCCGCCTCAACACGCCCATCAAGTAGTCGCTGGTGCGCCGCCCAGGCCGGATCCCGGGGATGAAGCCGCCCTGCTTCTGCAGCATATCCGCCATGTTCTGCTGCTGAAAGATCATGTCCGTGTAAAAGTAGGTGAACAGAATCACCGTCACAAAGTACATCAAATAGTAGTATGGGCTGTTGCCGTCGAACAGGCCATAGACCACATTCGCAGCCCGGTTCAGCCAGGTAACCTCCACGTCGATCAGATACGACGCGACGACGCCTGGGAACATCAGCAAAGACTGGCCCAGGATCAACGGGATCATCCCAGCCGAGTTCACACGCAGCGGGATGAACGTGCTCTGTCCACCCGCCACACGCAGCCGGCTGCCGCGCATCGCCAACACCCGCTTGCCATACTGCACCGGAATGCGGCGCTGTCCCTCCTGCACGTATACGATCGCGGCGATGGTCACGATCGTGACCGAGATAAACACCGCCAGCTCGATCCACTGTCCCCACAGGTTCGCCAAGCGCCCTGGGATATTGGCGACGATGCCGCCAAAGATGATCAGCGACAGGCCATTGCCAATCCCGTCGTTCGTGATCAGCTCGCCCAGCCAGATGGCAAACATTGTGCCCGCCAGCAGCGTCAAGAGCGTCGAGATCGTCGGCAACAGCGCTTCAGCCGAAAAGCCAAAGTTCTGCGGCGCGATCACACCATACGACGTCTGCAGCACCCGCACCTGTCCGTAGGCTTGCAGGAGCGCCAGCGGCACGGTTACATAGTACTGGTACTGATTGAGCTTGTTCCGTCCCGCTTCGCCCTGCTTCTGCAGCTCGTCCAGCGCCGGGATAAGCGGCGTCAAGAGCTGGAAGATGATCGACGCCGTGATGTACGGCGATACGCCCAGCATCATGACCGAAAAGTTGGTCATCGCGCCGCCGGAGAACATGTCGAGCAGGTTGAGCAGCTGGTTCTCCTGCGCGATCTGCTGGAGCACCGCGCGGTTGATGTTCGGCAACGGCACGTGCGCCGCCAGACGATAGATCACCAGGATCAGAAACGTGATCAGCAGCTTACGGCGCAGGTCCGGCAGTCGGAACGCATTCAGCATGCCCTGTAGCATCGCACTCTCCTTGACTCGCCGACTCGATCCAAAAGGGCGCCCACGCTACGCATTCAGCGGCAGGACCTCGACCTCGCCGCCCGCCGCCTCGATCTTGGCCTTCGCCGATGCCGAGAAACGGTGGGCGCGCACGGTCAGCGCGCGATCCAGCTCACCCACGCCGAGGATCACCACGGGCAGCGAAGCCTTGCCGATGATCCCCGCCTCAGCTAGCGTCTCGGGTGTCACTTCCTGCTCGAACCCAACGATGCGCTCCAGGTTGACGGGCACATACTCGACGCGATTGCGGTTCTGGAAACCGCGCTTCTCGGGCAATCGCCGCATGAGCGGCAGCTGCCCGCCCTCAAAGTAAGGCCGAACCCCACCGCCTGCGCGGGCGTTCTGTCCCTTGGTGCCACGACCTGCTGTCTTGCCCTTGCCCGCAGCGATGCCGCGCCCCTTGCGCATCCGGCGCTTCTTGGCTCCCTCGGCGGGCCGCAAATCATGCAGCTTCATCCTTGCTATCCTCCAGTCCAGCAGGATCCTGCCAGACAGCGTTTACTCGACCTCTTCCACTGTGACGAGATGCTCGACTTTGCGCAGCATGCCGCGCATCACCTCGTTGTCGGCTACCTCGACCACGTCGCCCAGGCGCTTCAGGCCCAGCGCGCGGAGTGTGCCCTTCTGGCGCATCGAGTAGCCGATCACGCTCTTGACATACTGCACCCGCAGCGTCTTCTCACTCATTGCTCTGGCTCCACGGAGGACTCACTTCCGAAACCGGCAGCCCGCGCATCGCGGCGACAGCCGCCGGCCCCTCTAGCCCATACAGCCCCTTCACCGTAGCCATCACCACGTTGAGGACGTTCGAGCTGCCCAACGACTTGGACAGGATGTCCCTTACCCCAGCTGCTTCCACGACAGCGCGCACCCCACCGCCGGCGATGACGCCCGTGCCGCGGGAAGCGGGCCGCAGCAGGACCTTGGCCCCACCGTGCTCGGCCACAATGTCGTGCGGGATCGTCGAACCCATCAGTTCGACCGATCGCATCATGCGCCGGGCACGCGCTGCGCCCTTGCGGATCGCGTCTGGCACGCTGCGCGCCTTGCCAACCCCGACGCCCACCTGCCCCTGGTTGTCGCCGACCACCACGATCACACGGAACCCGAAGCGTCGGCCCCCCTTGATCACCTTGGCCACGCGCGCGATATCGACGATCCGTTCGTCGAGCTCTTCGCGTTCCTCGAACCGTTCCCTTCGTCTCTGCATCATCCCTCCAGAATCGCGCCCAGCTAGAACTTGAGCCCAGCCTCGCGGGAAGCGTCAGCCAGCGCCTTCACGCGCCCGTGGTACTTGTAGCCACCCCGATCAAAGACGACCTGCGTTACCCCACTAGAGAGCGCCTTCTCTGCCAACCGCTTGCCGACGATCTTGGCCTGCTCCGTCTTGTTCAGCCCCAGCACCTGCTCTCGCACGTCCCCGTCGAGGGTTGACGCCGAGACCAGCGTGCGCCCAACCGCGTCATCGATGATCTGGGCATAGATATGCTTCAGACTCCGAAACACACTCAGGCGCGGTACATCCGGGCTGCCGGAGATCTTGCGCCGCACCCGGGCATGTCGCCGCTCCCGTGCAGCTCTCCGAGTTTCCTTCATCGAATTCCTCCTGTACAAAGCAGGTATCTACAGCTCATGCCTTGCGTCTAGACCTTGCCAGTCTTGCCAGCCTTGCGCCGGACATGCTCGCCACGATAGCGCACGCCCTTCCCCTTGTAGGGCTCGGGCGGTCGCCAGGCGCGAATGTCTGCGGCAACCTGGCCGACGACCTGCTTGTCGATCCCCTCGACCGTGACACTCCCCACCAGTTCGCGGTTGGCTCGGTCCCCAGGGATGACGGTAAAGCTGACGCCCGGCGGCGCAACAACCTCAACCGCGTGCGAATGGCCGAGCTGCAGCACCAGGTTGTCGCCGCGCAACAACGCACGGTAGCCCACGCCGTAGATATCGAGCGTCTTGCTGAAGCCCTGGTGCACACCCATCACCATGTTGTTGATCAGCGCGCGTGTCAGCCCGTGCAGCGCCCTGTGGTGCCGCTGATCGGATGGACGGCTGACGAGGATCTGACCGTCCACGATCGCGATCGTCAGCTCAGGACTGAACGTCTCCTCGAGTTCCCCGCGCGGTCCCTTGACCTTGACCGTGCTTCCCTTGATGTCTACCTGAACCCCATCCGGAATGGGGATCGGCATTCTGCCTACTCTTGACACAGCACTACCTCCACAAACCTCTGTCCGGCCCCGATCCGAGACACCGCTCGACGCACCGAACGCCAGGCAGAGCAGGTTCGGCTACCACACGTAGCAGAGGACCTCGCCCCCGATGCCCATCTTGCGCGCCTGGCGGTCCGTGACCACGCCTTTCGGCGTCGACAGGATCGCTACCCCAAGGCCACTGTGGACCCACGGGATCTCGTCGTGTCCGACGTAGATGCGGCAGCCCGGGCTGCTCACACGCTTGAGCCCGCTGATCACAGCGCGCCGCTCTTTGCGCTCGCCCGTGTACTTGATCCACACGCGCACCTTGGACTGCGGGCGATCCGGCACTACGTCATAGTTCTGGATAAAGCCCTGCTGCTTCAGGATCTCGAGGATCGCCAGCTTGAGCTTGGAACTCGGGAGCACCAGCGACGTGTGCCCTACCATGATCGCGTTTCGAATGCGGGTCAACATATCCGCAATAGGATCTGTCATCATAACTCGTAACCTCTCCCACAGGTGTCTGGAACTGGCCCGACCGGACGTCCCAAGCTACCAGCTCGACTTGACGACGCCGGGGATCTCTCCCTTCAGCGCCAACTCACGGAAACAGATCCGGCACAAGCCGAAACGGCGCATGTAGCCGCGCGGTCGTCCGCAGATCTGGCAGCGGTTGCGCACGCGCACTTTGTACTTGCGTCGCTGTTCCCGGTATGGCATGCAGGTCTTTGACACATTGTCCTCCTTCCGCACACACGGTCACGCCATGCGCGCGGCTACACAGCCTACAGCTCGCTCCGCGCGAACGGCATGCCCAGCAGTGCGAGCAGGTGACGCCCTTCCTCGTCCGTCTGAGCAGTGGTCACGATCGTGATCTCGAGCCCGCGCACCTTGTCGATCTTGTCATAGCTGACTTCGGGGAACACCAGCTGTTCGCGCAGACCGAGCGAATAGTTCCCGCGCCCATCGAACGAGTTGGGAGACACACCCCGGAAGTCACGTCGGCGCGGCAGCGCGACATTGCACAGCCGGTCCATAAAGTCCCACATCCGGTTGCCCCGCAGCGTGACCTTGGCCCCGATCTGGCGCCCCTCGCGCAGCTTGAAGCCCGCGATGGACTTGCGCGCACGCGTAATCACCGGCTGCTGCCCTGTGATCACCCGCAGATCCTCGGTGGCGGCATCCAGCGCGCGCGCGTTCAGCATGGCCTCGCCCAGCCCAATGTTCAACACGATCTTTTCGAGACGAGGAACGCGCATCGGGTTGTCATACCCGAATTCCTCCATCATGGTCGGGACCACTTGATCCCGGTACTGCTCCTTCAACCTCGGCATGACGCTACTCCTCGCACCGATCAATCGATCTGCGCCTGGCACTTTTTGCAGACGCGCACCTTGCCGCTGTCCGTACGCTCGTACCCAACACGCGTGGGCTCCTGGCAGCGCGGGCAGACCAACATGACATTGGACACGTCGACGGGCGCTTCCAGCTCGATCCGTCCGCCGGGTGTCTGCTGCCGTCCAGCCGGGATCGCGCGCTGGTGCTTGACCACGACGTTGACCCCCTCGATGATCAGCCTGCGCTTGCGCGGCTGCACAACCCGCACCGTGCCGCGCATGCCCCGGTCCTCGCCCTGGATGACCTCTACGGTATCCCCTGCTTTGATCCTCACCCTACATCCTCCTGCGAAGCAGCCAAGTCACCCACACGCGCGTACCGTCGCTGCTCCGCCCCAATACCGACCCTACAGCACCTCTGGCGCCAGGGACACGATCTTCATGAACCCCATGTCACGCAGCTCACGCGCCACAGGCCCAAAGATGCGCGTTCCCTGGGGGTTCTTGGTCAACGGATCCAAGATCACCGCCGCATTGTCGTCAAACCGGATCGCCGTCCCGTCGACCCGGCTGATCGACTTTTTGGTGCGCACGATGACGGCGCGTACGATCTCGCCCTTTTTGACCGAAGCCGTTGGCGTCGCCTGCTTGACCGTCGCGATGATCACATCGCCTACCGACCCGTAGCGTCGCCGGGACCCACCGGTCACCCGGATACACAGGATCTCGCGCGCACCCGTGTTGTCCGCCACGTGAAGACGGCTCTCTTGCTGAATCATCGTCTACTCCTTAACCAGCCCGCTCGAGGATCTCCTGGACGACCCATCGCTTCTCGCGGCTGAGCGGACGAGACTCGACGATCCGAACCAGGTCACCCACGCGACAGGTGTTCTCTTCGTCGTGGGCTTTGTACTTTTTGACGGCGCGCACGACCTTCTGGTACCGACGGTGCCGGTAGAGGCGGTCCACAGCCACGACGACCGTCTTGTCCATCTTGTCGCTGACGACGCGACCTTCCAGCGTTCGTTTTTGCCCCTGCATGTCCTACTCCTCTCCCGACAGCTCGCGTGCGCGGAGCGCCGTTTCCAGGCGCGCCACGTCCCGTCGGGCGGCCTTGAGCAGATTGTGATCCCGGATCTGCGCGGTAGCCCACTGGAAGCGGAGGTTGAACAGGTTCTCCCGCGCCGTCTCTAGCTCTTCTCGCAGCGCATCGCTAGAGAGCGCTCGCATCTCTGCTGCCTTCATGCTCACTCTCCCCCTGCCACCAGGTCCTGGCGAGCCACAACCTGGCACTTGATGGGCAGCTTGTGTGCAGCCTGACCGAGGACCTCGTGCGAGGTCGCTTCGTCCAACCCTGTCACCTCGAACAAGACGCGTCCCGGCTTGATCACGGCGACCCAATACTCGACCGCACCCTTGCCCTTGCCCATGCGCGTTTCGGCGGGCTTTTTCGTCACCGGCTTGTCTGGGAACACGCGGATCCAGTACTTCCCATGGCGCCGTACCTCGCGGACGATCACACGCCGCGCCGCCTCGATCTGGCGGCTCGTCATCCAGCACGGCTCCAATGCTTGCAGCCCGTATTCACCAAAACTCACTTCGGTGCCACGGTGGGCGCGCCCCTTCATGCGTCCACGAAACTGCTTCCGATACTTGACGCGTTTTGGCATCAACATGGCACAATACTCCTCATCGACCTCGTAGCGCGCCCCCCACGCGGCAGGCGCGTACGGTCACGTCCGACGCTACAGCTGGGTCTCGACCGGCTCCGGGTGCCCCAGCACCTCGCCCTTGTAGATCCAGACCTTGACCCCAATCCGACCATAGGTGGTCAGCGCCTCCGCACGGGCAAAATCAATGTCCGCACGCAGCGTGTGACGCGGGATCCGGCCTTCGTTGATCGTCTCGCGGCGCGCCATCTCGGCGCCCGACAACCGCCCGCCACAGGCGATCATCACGCCTTCCGCGCCTGCACGCATCGCTTGCTGCACTGCGCGACGCATCGCGCGCCCGTGCGAGATACGGCGCTCGAGCTGGTTGGCGATGTTCTCGGCGACCAGATATGCGTCCAGGTCAGGCTTTTCGACCTCTTGCACCTCGACCTTGATTCGCTTGCCGGTCTCATCTTCCAGTCGCTGCCGCAATTCCTTCACCGCCGCACCACGTCGCCCGATGACAATGCCTGGCTTGGCTGTCTCGATGATCACGATGACTTGGTTCGGCAGACGCTCGATCTGGATCTCGGCGATGCCCGCGCTACCAGCTTCTTCGCGGATCATGTCGCGGATCCGCTTGTCCTCGCCCAGGCGCTCGACAAAGTCCTCGCCCTCAGCGTACCAGCGCGACTTCCAGGTCTTGATGACGCCTAGCCTGAATCCCAGTGGATGCACCTTACGTCCCAATGGCTTCCTCCTCAGTCTGGGCCAACACCGTGCTCACGCGGCGCCAGCTACTCGTACTCGTACTCTTCCAGGATGACGGTGATATGCGACTGCCGGCGCAGGATCGGCTTGAACCGTCCGCGTGCGCCGAACCGGCGCCACTTGCGCAGCGGCGCGCCGTCGACGAATGCCTGCGAGACATACAGGTCGCCCCGCGACAGGCCATAGTTCTCTTCGGCGTTCGCGACTGCCGAGCGCAGCACCTTGGCAACTGGGCCAGCGGCGCGCTGCGGCATGAAGCGCAGCTTCTCGATCGACTCCTCGACGTCCTGGCCCCGGATCTGATCGACTACCAGCCGCACCTTCTGCGGCGACATCGGTACATAGCGCGCTATCGCCTTGACTTCTGTGCGCAGATATTCTTCCGACATTGCTCGTCCTTCCTCAGTAGGTCACGCGACATCCCTGGTTGCCCAGAGGAGCGCTGCCGGCTAGCGCCGGACTCTTTCGCGCGCGAGGTGCCCGCGGAACGTGCGCGTCGGCGCGAACTCGCCCAGACGGTGTCCTACCATGTTCTCTGTGATGTACACCGGCACGTGACGCCGACCGTCGTGCACGGCGATCGTGTGCCCGACCATCTGCGGAAAGATCACGGATGCACGCGACCAAGTCCGGATCACGCGCTTCTCGCCGCGCTGGTTCATCCCCTCGATCTTGCGCAGTAGCTTCGGGCTTACAAAGGGCCCCTTCTTCAGCGATCTTGACACGTCTAGCCTCCCTACCGCTTGCCTGTGCTGCGACGACGCACGATGTACTTTTCCGTCCGCTTGTTGTTGCGCGTGCGCTTGCCCAGGGTCTTCTTGCCCCACGGGCTCTTGGGGCTGGGCATGCCAATCGGCGATCGCCCCTCACCCCCTCCGTGTGGGTGATCGCGCGGCGTCATCGCAGAACCACGCAGCCGCGGACGCCGGCCCAACCAACGATTGCGCCCCGCCTTGCCCAGCTGCACCAGTCCGTGCTCCACGTTCCCCACCTGACCGATCGTCGCCATGCACTCCTGCCGGATCAGCCGGATCTCGCCCGATGGCAGGCGAAGTTGTGCATACGCGCCCTCCTTGGTCAGGAGCTGCGCAGCCGTGCCTGCCGAGCGGGCGATCTGTCCGCCGCGCCCAGGGTAGATCTCGATATTGTGCACCGTCGTGCCCTGCGGGATCAGCCGGATCGGGAGCGCGTTGCCCACGCGCGGCTCTGCCTCCGGACCGCTCATGACCGTATCCCCCACCGTCAGTCCCAGCGGGGCGACGATGTACCGTCGCTCGCCGTCCGCATAGAGCAGGAGCGCGATCCGCGCCGAGCGGTTCGGGTCGTACTCGATCGCTTCGACGCGCGCCGACACGCCGAGCTTGTCGCGCTTGAAATCGATCACGCGGTAGTGCCGCTTGTGGCCCCCGCCACGGCGCCGCACCGTGATCTTGCCGCGAAAGTTGCGACCTGCGCGCTTGTTGAGTGGCCTGCGCAGGGCGCGCTGCGGCTTGGCGCGTGTGATCTCTGCGAAATCCGAGACCGTCATGCCTCGCCGACCAGCTGAGGTCGGCTTGTATGCTCTGATGCCCATCCTCTACACACTCCCTCTCAAACCGGTGGATGATACCTCGCCTCTCGGCTTTGCCACCCACCCGGCAGACTAGACGCCTTCAAAGATGTTCAGGCGCTGTCCCTCTTGCAGCGTGACGATCGCCTTCTTCCAGGCCGGTTTGCGGATGACGACGCGCCGCCCGTAGCGCCCACTCTTGGGCTTGACGTTGATGATGTGCACCTTGAGCACGTCGACGTCAAAGATCTGCTCGACTGCCGCCTTGATCTGCTGCTTGTTCGCACGCCGATCGACCTCGAAGGCATACTGCGGCTCGATCATATCGCCCTGGAACCGCGTCTTTTCCGTATCAACCGGTCGTCTCAGTACTTCGTACAAGTGCATTTCTGTCCTCCAGGCTCTAGCCCAAGACGCGCTCGATCACCGCCAGCGAATCCCGCGGGAGGAGCAGATAATCATAGCCCAGCAGGTCCCGCACGTTGACATAGCTCGCGCGCAGGGCCTTGACATCGGGCAGGTTGCGCACCGAGAGCTCCACATTCTCGTTCCGGTCGGGCAGCATGATCAGTACACTGCCCTCAATCCCCAGGCGCGCGATCATCGACTTCATGTCGCGCGTCTTGGGGGCGCTCAGCTCGAGCGCGTCAAGCACCACGATCTGCTCGTCCTGCGCCTTGACCGTCAGCGCGGATCGGTAGGCTGCGCGACGCATCTTGCGGGGCATGTCCTGCCGGTAGCTGCGCGGGTGCGGACCAAATACCACGCCGCCGCCCGGCCACAGGTTGACCTTCATCGAGCCATGCCGCGCGCGTCCCGTCCCCTTCTGGCGGTAGATCTTGCGCGTCGAGCCACGCACCTCGCCACGCGTGCGGGTGCTATGTGTCCCCTGCCGCGCATTTGCCAGCTGGCGCACCAACGCCTGGTGCATCAGGGGCCTACTGACCCGCGCGCCAAAGATATCGTCTCTCAGCTCGGCTTCGCCGACCGTCTCGCCGTCCATGTTTCGCACTGGAACCAACATCACACTTCTCCTACATCCAATCAGTCACACGCCGCCTCGCCAGCGGACGCCGTGCCGGGAAGCTATCGCCGCTTGCGCGCCTCGTGCACCAGCACGATCCCACCGTTCGGCCCGGGAACGCTGCCCATCACCAGGATCAGGTTCCGCTCAGGATCGGCCAAGATCACTTCGCAGTTCTGCGATGTGTTGCGCTCGTTGCCCATGTGACCGGGCATCTTTTTGCCCTTCCACACCCGGCCTGGCCACGTGCACGCGCCGATCGCGCCAGGAGCGCGCGTGCGGTCGGTCTGACCGTGCGTCTTGGGCTGGCGGCGGAACGCGTGGCGCTTGATCGTGCCAGCGAACCCGCGACCCTTTGTCACGCCAACGATGTCCACGTGCTGTCCACGTTGAAAGATGTCGGCCTTGATGCACTGCCCCACTTGATACGCCTCTGGCTCGTTGATCCGGAACTCGCGCAGCACGCGCAGGTTCCGACCAACCGGCTTGAGGTGCCCACGCTGAGGAAGGTTGAGCTTGCGTGACTCTACCTCATCGAACCCCAACTGCACAGCCTCGTAGCCGTCGGTGTCACGGTGCTTGACCTGGGTCACGTAGCACGGTCCCGCCTCGATCACCGTGACGGGAAGCGCCAGCCCGGTCTCGCCGAACACCTGAGTCATCCCTACCTTGCGTCCGATTATTCCCTTCATCGCGCTTGCAGGCTCAGGGACTGCTGGTCGTCGTGACCGCATCATCCCCTACCGCCCTACCTCCTTCGCTGTCTAGTCTGGAGTTAGGCCATCGAACAGAGAGGTTCTGTCTGCCCACACGATCCCTGGGCGGAACCCATGCTCGACCCAACACAGTGTCGACTATAGCTTGATCTCGATATCCACGCCCGCAGGCAGATTGAGCCGCATCAGCTGGTCGATCGTCTTCGACCCCGGATCCACGACGTCGATCACGCGCTTGTGCGTGCGGATCTCAAAGTGCTCCTGCGAGTCCTTGTCAATGAACGGCGAACGCCGGACACAGAAACGCTCGATCTTGGTGGGCAACGGCACGGGCCCGATCACGCCTGCCCCAGTGCGCTCGGCGGTCTCAACGATCCGCTGCGCCGACTGGTCCAAGATGCGGTGGTCATAGGCCTTGAGCCGAATCCGGATCTTCTGCTTTGCCATGCATACCCCTCTCGGAATGGCGCTCCAGGGACGCAATGTGGCCCCTGCAGCCATTCATCCTGTGCTACTCGATGATCCTGGTGGCGACGCCGGCGCCCACCGTCAAGCCACCTTCGCGGATCGCAAAGTGCGACCCCGCTTCCAGTGCCACCGGC
>JAFGIE010000050.1 GCA_016929775.1 Anaerolineae bacterium | reverse complement strand
CTTAGCCCGCGCAGGCGGCGTGTCGTCTGTGCGAGATCGGGAAGAAAGCTGACATGAACTCACCTACCGTTGGTGCGTTGCCTGACCGTCTGCCGAGCACGCAGAGTCTCACGCTCTGGACCATCGCCTCCCTGTTGATCGTCGCGATCATGGCAGCCGCAGCGGTCGCCGGTCTCCTCTCTCCGGAGCGTGTCTACCCCACGGACGATCTGCGGCGGTCGTTCGTAGCCAACGACATCGTCGATCTCGTCATCGGCGTGCCGGTCCTGCTCGGATTGATGTGGCTCACGCGGCGGCGCAAGCTGATCGGGCTGCTCTTCTGGCCAGGGGCGACGCTGTACGTGCTCTACAACCACATTGCCTACGTCCGGGCTATGCCGCTGGGTTGGCCCCTGCTCCTGCACGTGGCGCTGGTCTCGTTGAGTGCGTATACGACGATCGGGCTGGTCGCCAGCATCGATGGGAGAGCGGTGCAGGGACGGCTGCACGGTCGGGTGCAGGAACGGCTGGGCGGCGGACTCTTGGCGGGCCTGGGCATCCTGTTCTTGGCCTTCATGCTCGGCACCACCGGCGACGCCATCCTCAACCAGGCGCCGCTCGCCGAGGGCGAGCTCGCCGTACAGGTGGCGGATGCCACGATCGTCCCGGCGTGGATCATTGGCGGGGCGCTGCTCTGGCAGCGCAAGCCGTTGGGCTATGTGTCAGGCGCCGGGCTGCTCTTTCAGGGCAGTATGCTGTTCGTCGGCCTGATCGCGTTCCTGCTCCTCCAGCCGCTCCTGACCGACGCGCCCCTGGCGTTGGTCGACGTGATGGTCGTGGCGATCATGGGCCTCGTCTGTTTCATCCCCTTTGCGCTCTATATGCGCGGCGTGTTGTCCACGCGACCACGATCGTGACTGCGATCCCGCGTCACGCCTACGTGGTGAGGCGGTTGGGCAGGGCGCGGTCCGGCGTGCCGCACAAGACCCGGGCCCGGTGTGAGCGACGACGCGCGTGCTAGATCTCGACGATGAACACGTCGCTGTGCCCACGTCGTGCGGCATTGTAGATGATGCGCTCACCGGTGGGCGCGCACTGGGGATGCGGGTGCGGGTACTGCCCTTCGTGTCCGCCCCAGTCGGTGTCGTGCCGGCAGATGACCTCGATCCGCGGCGCGGAGGCGGGATCGTCATAGTAGAGCCACAGGATCAGGTCGTCGGTGATGTTCCCGTCGAGCATGATCGCCTTGCGACCGGGCACTGCGCCCACGTGCCCATAGTGCGTCCACGCCGGGCTGCGGTACTCGGCAATGTTGTTGCCCTCTAGATCGTTGACCCCGATCACGTATCCCCCGGGGTCGGTCCGGCTGGGCGGGCAGTGATAGAGCACCTCCTGCCCATCAAACGTCCAGACCGAGTGCACCTGGAAGGTGCGCCCCGAGGGAGAGGGCTGCTCGACCAGCCGCTGCGCGTCAATGTGCCAGAGCCAGACGCGGTTGCGAACCTGGTCTGAGCCGCCCCAAAAGTTGGGCGCAAAGTCGCGGTCGGTGTGCAGGATGTTCGCATCGACCGGGCTGTACTGCAGGTGGTTGCCGCGGCAGTCCACCTCGTCATAGACCACCTCGGCGACCGGATCGCCGCTGGTCGGAAAGCGGACCAGCTGCATGCGCGAGCCCCCCTCGGCGGCAAACATCGCGCGCACCTGGGCGATGGTGAGCGGCTTGTAGGGATCGACGTCCGCGAGGGGCGCGGGGATGATGTTGCTGGGGACGGCGACCCACTGCCCATCGCCCGAGACGGTCGGCTGTCCAAAGGCATAGCCCTCGATCCCGTCGGACAGCGTGCGTTCCTGCAGCGTGTCGATGTGCACCCCCTTGAGGGCAGTAGCTCCTGCGTGGCGCTGCACATAGTAGACCCAGCCCGAGTGCTGGTCCAGGCAGATGCCGCCGATCCCGTAGGGCCGGTCGCTGGGCGCCCACGCGGCGTCGATCCCCCAGCCCTCCTGCCAGTCCAGGAGTGCGGTGATGTCGCCCGTCTCGACGTCGCACGCCAGGATCGTCGAGTGGTTGCGCCGGCCCGACTTGAAAATGCAGCGCTTGCCGTCCGCCGACCAGGCAGTCAGGGTGTGGTAGGCGGGGTGGTAGTTGTATGACCCACCCTCGGTCACCTTGCGCACCGTGCGCAGCGTGTATGGGTCGCGGTAGGTGGTCGACTCGTTCCAGGTGTCCCCTTTTACCGTCATGGGCGTCTCCTTCTCAGTTCCCTCTGTGTCCAGGCGATTCCGTTGCGGTGCGCCTGTGATCATACCATCGAGTTCGCCCTGCTGTCCAATCGGGCGATCGCTCGAAGATGCAGTTTGCGCCGCCCGGTCTCGTGCGCCCCAAGCGCGGCGGGGTCCCAGTTGACGCTCTCTTTCTCCCGTGATACCATGTTCGCGCCGGCTATGGCATTGGCCATGCCGTGGCGCGAGGGCAGCATGCGCAGTGGTCGCTGGCCAGTGGCTGTGGGGTCGATGCCCTCTGTGACCTGTTCCGGGTCGCGTATCCGTCCTGCGCTTCGACCGCAGAAGTTGGATTCGCACGAGAGAGTAGTGGCAAGCAAAGGAGAGCGTGATGAAAGCACTTGTGGTCTACGACTCGGTCTTTGGCAACACGGAACAGGTCGCGCGGGCGATGGGCGAGGCGCTTGGCGCCGGGGCGGAGGTGCAGGTCCTGCGGGGGGGGGACGTCAGGCAAGAGCATCTGCACGACCTGGACGCGCTGGTCGTCGGCTCGCCGACCCGGGCCTTCAGTCCCACGCCAGCGATCAAGGCGTGGGTGCGGAGCCTGCCGCGGGACAGCCTGAAAGGGGTCCGGGTCGCCGCCTTTGACACCCGCGTCTCGGTGGAAGAGGTGAATTCCGCCATCCTGACCTTCATGGTGCGCATCTTGGGCTATGCCGCCAAACCGATCGGCAAGGGGCTGGTGCGCAAGGGCGGCGAGCTGACCATGCCGCCCGAAGGGTTCTACGTCGGGGGCACGGAAGGGCCGCTCAAGGAGGGCGAACTGGCGCGTGCAGCGGAGTGGGTGGGGCAGCTCCTGCCACGATAGGCTCCGGGCTGCTTGGGCGAGGTCCGCGTCGCAGCACGTGAGGAGGGAGCATTGACCGAACCATCGGCGTTGTCAAAGGCGGTCTCGCCGCAACAGCCAGTCGTGCTGCGCGCCTTGCGGCGCGCGCTCTTTTGGGTCTCGCTCCCCTTTTTCATTCTCTCGCTCCTGCTGCCCGTTTACGGGCGGGAGATCGGCGCGGACGTCGTCCAGATCGGCCTCGCTTTCTCGGCTTTCTCGTTCATGACCGTGCTGCTCCGTCCCCTGGTCGGGTGGGGGCTGGACCGCTACGGGCGGCGCCGGTTCTTGCTGTTCGGCCTTGCCGGGTACGCGCTGACGATGGGCGCCTTTGCCGCCATCGACCAGGTGTGGGGCATCCTGCTGGCGCGCGTGCTGCAGGGGATCGCCTCCTCGTTCCTTTGGCTGGCAGCGCGCACGATCACGGCGGATGTCTCGACCGTGGACACGCGCGGCGTCGCCTTTGGCGGCATCGCCCAAGCGAGCAGCCAGGGCTCGATCGCGGGCACGTTCATCGGGTTCGCGCTGCTCAACGCGCAGATCGGCCTGGGCGGGGGGCGCAATCGCCTCGGCACTTGGCCTGTGCTCTTTGGGGTCTACGCCCTCGCCAGCCTGGCGGCGCTGGTCGTGGCTTGGCAGGGCGTGCCGGAGACCTATGTCCGCCAGCGGGAGCGCGCATCGCGCCCGATCGTTTGGTCGCGCGCGTGGATCCTGCTGCTCCTGGTCACGCTTGTCACGGGCGCGTCGGCAGCCATGATCTCGCCGATCCTGATCGTCTTCCTGCAAGACCGGCTGAACGTCCCGATCGACGTGCTGTCGTGGGCCTTTCTCCCCTCCGGCTTGGTGTGGGCGATCCTGCCCCGCTACCTGGGGCGCCTGGCGGATCGCTTTGGGCGCAAGCCGCTCATGATCCTCGGGTTGGCAGCGGCGGCGATCACGTCCTTTGTCATCCCTCATCTGGCGAGCATGGTGGCGCTCGCCGCACTGTGGGCGTGGCAGGCGCTCTGTTACGCCGCCGGCGACCCGGCTGAGCAGGCCCTGGTCGCCGATCTGACCGGCAACGACCAGCGCGGGCGGGCCTACGGGGTGTATGCCTTCGCCGCTAATGTGGGCGCGACGATCGGCCCGCTGGGGGGCGCCTGGCTCTACCAGCACCAGGGCGTGCAGTGGCCCTTTTACGCCAATGGGGTCGTGCTCGCCCTGTGCGGCGTGGTGCTCTGGATCTGGCTGCGCGTGCCAGACCGTGCCGAGCGCTGACAGAGCGCGCACGACGAGGTGCGCGTCGGGATGGCATGCTTGCCCTGGATCGGAAGCCGCTCTGGGCCCGGTTTTGCCGCCGAGGGGCCGATCTATGGGCACGCATTCGCGCACCCCGAGTGAGAGGTCTTTGAGGGGAAGGCGGCGCGTTGTCGCCAACGCACAAGCGTGGTACAATGGGTCACGGGTGCAAAGGGATCGCCAAGAGCAGATCACGAGTCTGGCAACAGGGAGAGGGTGACATGGACCAGCCCAAGAACTACCTGATCGACATGGACGGCGTGCTGCTCAAGGGCAACACCCTCATCCCCGGTGCAGACCAGTTCGTCGAGCAGCTCAAGTCACGAGGAGCCGAGTACCTGGTCCTGACCAACAATCCGATCTATACGCCGGGAGACCTGGCGCACCGGCTGCAGACGATCGGGCTCGACATTCCGTCTGAGCGCATCTTTACTTCGGCGATGGCGACGGCGCGCTTTCTGCAGTCTCAAAAGCCCACGGGCAAGGCGTTCGTGATCGGCGAGAGCGGGCTGACCGAGGCGATCCACGGCATCGGGTACGTGATCACAGAACTCGATCCGGACTATGTCGTGCTGGGGGAAACGCACAGCTATGTCCTGGAGCGGATCACCAAGGCGGTCCAGTTGGTCGCCGCGGGGGCGCATTTCATCGCCACCAACCCCGACCCGGTGGGCCCAACCGAGCGGGGCCTGGCGCCTGCTTGCGGGGCTATGGCGGCGCTGATCGAGCGGGCTACGGGCAAGAGTCCCTTTTTCGTCGGCAAGCCGAACCCGTTGATGATGCGTACAGCCCTCAACTACCTGGGCGTTCATTCAGAAAACACGGTCATGATCGGCGACCGGATGGATACCGACATCATCGCCGGCGTCGAGACCGGCATGGAAACCATCCTGGTCCTGAGCGGCGTCACTCGCGACGGCGAGATCACCAACTACCCCTACCAGCCGACGCACGTCCTGCCCTCCGTCGCCGAGATCGAGCCGTGATACACGCGCGTCCGACGCGGTAGCGCCCAAGAGCGCGAAAGCCACGATCCGCTGCCAATGCCACGATCCTCTCCCTGGGCATACCTGACCGGGGCGTATAGCCGAGCGCTGTACGTGACGCGGCGGTCCGCGCTCAAGGGGCAGCGTTCGCGTTACAGGTGTCGATCATGATGCGCAAGAAGCGAACGGCGTGCCCCGCGCGGACGATCCGCGATCGGTACAGCGAGCGCCCATTGCCATCGCGGATCCGGATCGCCTCCTGGATCAGCGGGCGCCCATTGCCATCGCGGATCCGGATCGCCTCCTGGATCAGCGGGCGCCAGCGCGCCGGTAGACAGCCGAGCGCATACCGCCCTGCGCCCACCTTGGTCGTGATCGTGTGCTCTCGGAAGGAGTAGAACTGGCGGAGCACGCCCAGCACGGTCCACTGGATGCCCCAGTCGGAGAGCATGATCGCCATCTTGTCCGGGCGGCGGACCCATCTTGCCCAGTAGGTGTTCAAGTTTAGCCGCATTTTCCGGACGATCTCGCCCCAGTCCACGGTTAGCGGCAGTTCGCGCGGTTCAGGACCGAGCAGGGTGATGCCGTGGTGTGCCAGGATCCATCCCTCGACCGAGTCCAGCTCGAACTGCGCGCCGCTGCGGAGCACGCCATCGTGACACGCCGGGTGCGGCGCGGCGCGACGGTCCAGGCGCCTCAAGTCCGACAGCTGCAGGTAGGGCCCCATCATCTTGCGCCGCGGGTAGCGCCGGTCGATCGCGGCGTGGATACTGCGCAGCAGGTCGACCTCGCCCGGCGTGGCAGGGCGATCGAGGATCGCCAGGAAGTCGATGTCGCTGAAGCGCTCGTTGAACCCGCCTAGGGCGATCGAGCCCTCGAGGTAGAAGGCGTACAGCAGACCGGGGAGCTTGCCGCCTACCATCGACAGGTACGCCTGCAAGAGTGGACGGACCGGTTCAGGGATCCTGGGGTTCACGGTAGGGCCTCCTCTGCGCCGACGCTATTGTACCCGAAAGCGCGCGCTGCCGAAAATCGGATGCGCGTCTTCAACATAGCTGGCCCCATTCGCGGGCGATCATCTGGCGACATGGGAAGCGCAGAAACCCGATGTCTCAAAGACATCGGGTTTCTGTTTGTTCGCCCGATCGCGGGATGATATAATGTGCTGGTGTCCGCGCGATATGGTTCCGCCCGGAAAGGAGAGGTCCGTGTCCAGACGCTTGATCGTCAACGCCGACGACTTTGGCATGTCCGCCGGGGTAAACGTGGGGATCCTGGAGGCGCACCACACAGGGCTGATCACGTCGACCTCGGTCATGGCGAACATGCCGCACGCCGAGGCGGGCGTGCGTGCCGCCCTGTCGAAGGCGCCTGACTTGGGTTTGGGCCTGCACCTCAACCTAGTGTGGGGCCCGCCCGTGCTACCCGCCGCCGAGGTGGCTTCGCTCGTTTCGCCGGAGGGTCTGTTCTGGGGATTTCCCCGGATCATGGCGGTGTCCCTGGACGATGCGCAGATGCGCGCCGAGATCGAGGCCCAGTTCGATCGCTTTGTCGAGATCGCCGGACAGGCGCCCGACCACATCGACGCGCACATGTTCACCGCCAACCTGATACCCGCTGCGTGGGCGGCGACGGTCGACCTCGCCACCCAGCATAGGCTCCCGATCCGCGATCCTTCTACGTGGCTGGACTTGGATCGGGCCTGTGATGTCGCCGAGCGGATCGGCGGGTTCAAGGTGGGCGAACCGCTGCTCAGCTTTCTGCGGCAGTCGATCCCGCTCAACCGCCAGATCGCGGCGCAGGCACAGGGCCTGCGTTGGCCCGACCACTTTGAGTACCGCTTCTACGGGCAGCACTCGACGCGGGCTACCCTGGAGGACATCCTCCGTCACCTCCCGCAGGGCACGACCGAGCTGATGTGCCACCCGGGGTACATCCTGGACCCGGACGACGGGTATGGCGTCACCCGGGAGACGGAACTGCGCCTGCTGACCGACCCAGCGATGCATGCGCTGGTCGAGGCGGAGGGGATCGAGTTGGTGAGTTTTGCCCAAGTCTGAGGCCGCAAGCATAGTGCGTGAGTGTACTGCGACCGATCGAGCGAAGGGAGAGCATCCTTGCAGGAGCATAGGGTTGCCATCTTGGGCGCAGGCGCGTTGGGCGCCACGTATGCCGCCCGGTTCTACGACGCGCCGGGCTATGCGACGTTCCTCGTCGCGCGCGGCGAGCGTCACGACCGTCTCTGCGAACGGGGACTCGGGGTCAACGGCAGGCACTATGCGATCCCGGTCCTCGATCCCGACCAGCCCGCGCAGTCCGCCGACCTGATCGTCGTCGCCCTCAAGCACCAACACTTGCAGGGCGCCGTCCACGACCTGCACAACTTGGTCGGCGAGCGGACGATCGTCCTGTCTGTGATGAACGGGCTCGACAGCGAGGCGATCCTGGGCGCCGTGTACGGCATGCAGGCGATGCTGTATGCCGTCGCCGTGGGCATCGACGCCGTGCGCCAGGGGAATCGGGTTACCTACACCAAGGCGGGCACGATCTACCTGGGTGAGGCGACGAACGATCCGCCCAGCGAACGGGTGCGGCGCGCAGTAGGACTCCTCGAGGGCGCCGGGATCGCTTGCCAGGTCCCGCGCGACATGGTCCGCACGCTGTGGTGGAAGTTCATGGTCAACGTCGGCGTGAACCAGGCCTCTGCTGTCATGCGCGCGCCGTACGGCGCGTTTCAGTCCTCGCCCGAGGCGCAGGCGCTGATGGAAGCCCTGATGCGCGAGGCGATCGCGCTTGCCCAAGCCGAGGGGGTGGACCTGCGCGAGGACGACATCGCCGACTGGTACGCCTTTCAGAACACGCTCTCTCCCGATGGCAAGACCTCCATGCTGCAGGACATCGAAGCCGGGCGCAAGACCGAGGTCGAGGTCTTTGCGGGCAAGGTGGTCGAGCTGGGCGCCAAGCACGGCATCCCCACCCCCGTCAACCAAGCCGTGCTGTGGATGATCCACGTGTTGGAGGAACGCGCGTAGGTGAGGAGGTGAGCGTGGAGCGGGTAGCAGGCGACTGCCTCACGCCGGAGGATGCCGGGTGCTGAGCGATTACTGGCGCCGGGTGCGCTTGATCCGTCGTGAGGCGTGGATCGTCCTGATTGGGTATGCAGCCCTGGGGTTCACGTGGTATGGCCTCCTGGACGCGATCCTCAACCTGTACCTGGTGCGCATGGGCTGCGGGTTGGCCTTCGTCGGCACATCCGCCGCTGTCGGGACCCTGGGCTATGCTCTGATATCGGTCCCGGGGGTGGCGTTCGTGCGACGGCTCGGCGGGCGCCGGGCCATGATCGCCGGCGCGTTCCTGTGGAGCGGGTGCATGATTGCCCTCTCGCTGGCAGACCTGCTGCCCGCCCCCTGGCGCCAGCCTTGGGTCCTGACCACGCGCTTCTTTGGCACGAGCGGCATGGCGCTGATCGGGGTGAGCAACATGCCCTATCTGACGGGGGCGACCACGCCGGAGGAGCGCCCGCACGCCTTCGCGCTGACCTTTGCCGTGCACCCATTGGGCGCGTTCCTGGGCGCCTCGCTGGGTGGGTTGCTGCCCGGGCTGTTCGCCTCGGTGATGGGGACGTCGCTGGACCAGCCTCGCCCCTACGGCTATGCGCTGGTGGTGGGCATGCTGGTCTACGTGCCCGTGATCTGGGCGCTGTGGACGCTGCCCGAACCCCGCGGAGGACGAGCTGCCGTGGGGCCTGCCCCGGGGCGTGGCGCAGCGCCCTATGCGCTGTTGGGCGCTATGGCCCTCGTCTCGCTCCTTCGCGTGGCGGGCGAGTACGTGACGCGCACTTTTTTCAACGTCTACCTGGACAGCGTGTGGCGGATCCCTACGCCGCAGATCGGCGCTACGATCGCCCTGGCAAACCTGTTGACCATCCCGGCGCCGCTGCTCGTGCCGCCGCTCGTCGAGCGCTGGGGGCGCGTTTCTACGATCGTCGTCGCGACGTTGAGCGTGGCGGGGTGCATCGCGGCGCTGGCTGCGAGCGGGCAGTGGATGGCTGCCGCAGCAGCGTTCGTGGGCATGAACGTGGCGGCGTCCGTGGCGCGCGCGGTGTGGATGCTGCTCACGCAGGAGTACATTGACCCGGCGTGGCGCTCGATGGCGGCAGGGGTCACCAACCTCGCCAGCGGGATCGGGATCGCAACCATGTCCAGCGTGGGCGGAGTCCTGGCAGTGCGGCAGGGGTATCCCGTCACTTTTGCGGTGGGCGCTGCGTTGGTCGCCCTCGGCGCCCTGGTCGTGTGGCTGCGCTTTCGCGTGCCGTGAGCGAAGGAGGAGGGGTGGCAGGCGTTCCCACGCGCCACGCACAGCCGACGCGCCACCCTGGGGTCAACGCAGCGCTGGGCGTGCTTCTCTCGAGCGTGCGCATGGCGCTGCACCGGGAGCTGCTAGGCGTCGTGCTGCACGGCTCGCTGGCGTTGGGCGATTTCCGCCCCTACAGGAGCGACGTCGATTTCGTCGTGGTCACCCATAGCGAGCTACCGCCTGGTGCCCTGCCGGGGCTAGCAGCCATGCACCGGCGCGTCCGCGCCACCGGTCTGCCATGGGTGAGCAGGCTGGAAGGCTCTTATCTCTCGCAGCGCGAGATCCGTCGCTACGACCCGGCGCACACGCACCATCCGGCGCTGCGCGTGGATGGCACGTTCGGCGTTGACCACCACGGCGCCGACTGGGTGATCCAGCGCCACGTGATCCGGGAGCACGGGATCGCCCTGATCGGGCCTGACCCGCACGCCCTGATCGACCCGGTGCGGGCGGATGCGCTGCGTGCGGCGGCGGGCGCGACCATGCGCGAGTGGTGGGCGCCGCAGCTGGAGGATCACACCCGGATCCGCGATCCCGAGTACACGGCATACGCCGTGCTGACCATGTGCCGCGTCCTGTATACGATGCGCCACGGTAGGGTCGCCGCCAAGGACGTCGCTGCCCGGTGGGCGCAGCAGGAGCTGGGTGCGGCGTGGGCGGGGACGATCGCGTGCGCTACGGCCTGGCGGCACGGCGCGCCCGCGGTGCCCTTGCGCGAGGCGCTCGATCTGATCCGCCTCGTGCTGGCGGAGGGAGCGTGATCGGGACATTGTCACGCATCGGCGCGGTGGCAGCGAGGCACAACATAGAGAGCGACGCGGTCGACGCAACAGGGGATGCTCGACCGCGTGCGGTTCTACTGCGGCACCTTTGCCCTCCGCGAGGCCCTGTTTGGCGTCGAGAACGACGAGCCGGAGGCCAACCGGGACGGCATGGCGGAGTATGTCTACAGGGCGCTACGGAGCCGGGCTGGGGACGTAGGGGATTGCGGTTCTGTCGCCAATGTGTTACACTGTGTGCAGTACATCGAAGCGTCGCGTTCGGGCATGCCTGCCGTGCGAGCGGCGCGATCCGCCGCTGTCATACGGCTCGACGCCACAGGGGGAGCAATGACCTTTGCCGCGATATATGCGATCGTGGTGGGCGTCGGGATGATCGGGCAGTGGAGCGCCTCGCTCTACAGCCGACGTGTCCCCGAACTGGTAACCGAGCCGTTCCGCATCGGCTTTCATCTCGCTGCAGAGGGCCTTACCGCGATCGCCCTGATCGCTGGCGGATGGGCTGCCCTTGCCGGCGCGCCGTGGGCGCGCCAGGCCTACCTGGTCGCGATGGGCATGCTGCTGTACACGAGCGTCGTCAGCCCCGGCTACTTTGCCCAGTGCCGTGAGTGGCCCATGGTCGGCATGTTCGCCGCGATCCTACTCCTTGCCCTGATCAGCATCGGCCTCGTCTGGTAGACGCCCACTTGGTGGCGCGTGTACGGCTGTGTGAGGGTGCGGTCGGCGTATGCCAACGCCGCGCCGCGCTTGGGCACCTGGCTGAAAGGAGAGCGAAATGAACTACGATCTGGTTTTCGAGGGGGGTGGGGCAAAGGGCATGGTCTTTGTCGGCGCCATGCAGGCCTTTGGGGAAAAGGACCACACCTACGACCGCCTGCTCGGTACGTCCGCTGGGGCGATCACGGCTGCGCTCCTGGCAGCTGGGTACACGACGGACGAGATGAAGGCGGCGCTCAGCGAAGAGGAGGACGGGGCGCCTGTGTTTGCCGGCTTTATGGGCGAGCCGCCCGCCTTTAGCGCACAAGAGATCGAGGCGGGCGCCACGCGGACCTTGCTGCGCAACATTGACATCCCCGCTATTCCCCAGTTCGTCGAGGACGGCATCGACGACGCCCTAACCCGGGCACTGCTGACGGCGAGCGCATTCCGCAACCTCTTCTCGCTGATCGAACGGGGCGGCTG
This sequence comes from Anaerolineae bacterium, assembly GCA_016929775.1. The sequence goes on along the minus strand of JAFGIE010000050.1, from coordinate 10,465 downwards.
GTTCTCGGCGCACAAGTTCGTGGTCTGGATGCAGCGCAAGCTGAACGAGGGGACGTTCCGGGGCCGAGGGCGGGACTTTGCGGACATGACGCTGGGCGCATTCCACGATGCGACCGACCGCGACCTGTCCCTGGTCGCTTCGGATACCAGCGGCGGGCGGATGTTGGTCCTGAACCACAAAACGGCGCCGGCTCTGCCGCTGGTGTGGGCGGTGCGCATGTCGATGAGCATCCCCATGCTGTGGCCCGAGGTCGAGTGGCGGTCCGAGTGGGGGACCTACCTGGGCAAGGACCTGACCGGGCACAAGATCGTCGATGGAGGGCTGCTCTCCAACTTTCCGATCGAGCTCTTTGTCTCGACCGACGCGTTCATCGTCGAGATGATGGGCGAGAAGCGGGGGAGTGACGTGCTGGGGCTTCTGATCGACGAGGGCAAGCCCGTGCCGGGCGCATCGGCCCAGGGGGCGGGGGATGCAGGCGGGCTGAGCCTCAGCCAGCTCCAGATCGCCCAGCGCATCGGTCGCCTGGTGAACACGCTGACGGGTGCGCACGACAAGATGGTGATCGAGGCCCTGGAAGGCAAGGTGGTCCGCCTGCCTGCGCACGGCTACGGGACGACCGAGTTTAGCATGACGTCCACGCGCCGCGATGTCCTGGTCCAAGCGGGGTACGATGAGATGCGCGCCTTCCTGGAGGCGCCCGCGCCGAGCGCCGACGCCGCGTTCGGCCCGTTGGCTGGCGCGCCAGGTGGGCTGTCGGTCGCACGTCACGCCAACCGGATCGCGAGCCGGATCCTGAGCTGGTAGGCCCTTTGGCTTCCGAGCTCTCCAGGAGCTCGGATATGTGTGTCTTACGCCACGCCCTGGAAGGAGAGGCTGCGATGAAATGGTCGTGGTACGTACTTGTGGCCCTGGTCCTGGCGGGCTGCGCGCCAGCGGCGACAGGCGAGGTCACACCGACATCGCCGGCGCCGACTCGCGTGTCGGCGGCGACCGCCATGCCGACGGCGACCCTTTCTCCGACGCCCACTCTGACCCCAACCCCGCAAGACACCGTGACCCCTCCCGCCGAGCCGCTCGACCGCTTTGCGCAGGGAAGGCGCCTGGGGCGAGGGGTGAACCTGGGCAACGCCCTCGAGGCGCCTGCCGAAGGAGAGTGGGGCGTGGTGCTGGAGGAAGCCTACTTTGGCCTGATTGCCCAAGCCGGCTTTGATACCGTGCGCGTGCCCATCCGCTGGTCGGCCCATGCTGCCGCAGAGCCACCCTACGCGATCGACGAGGCATTCCTGGAGCGGGTCGCGTGGGTGATCGACCAAGCGCTGGCGCGCGAGCTGAACGTCGTGATCAACATGCACCACTATGACGAGCTGTTCGCGTCGCCCGCCGAGCACGAGGAGCGGTTCATCGCCATATGGCGCCAGATCGTGCTCCGCTACCGCGACCGGCCCAGTGGCTTGTACTACGAACCGCTCAACGAGCCCCACGACCAGCTGACCCCGGTGCGCTGGAATCGCCTGCTGGCGGAAACGGTCGCCGCGATCCGGGCGTTGGACAAGGTACACACGATCGTCGTCGGCGGCGCCGAGTGGGGCGGCATCGACGGGCTGCGGCAGCTCGAGATCCCCGCCGGAGAGACGAACTATGTCTGCTCCTTTCACTACTACGAGCCCTTTCCCTTTACGCACCAGGGGGCAGAGTGGGCGAGCGATCCGCTCAGCCTGGGCGTGCAGTGGCCCGGACCGCCAGACGTCATGTTGACGCCCGAGCCCGCTTCGCTCGAGGTCGCCTGGCTCAAGCAGTGGTACCAGCAGTACAACGAACTGCCGAGCCGGAGCAACCCAGCGGGTCCTCGGGCGATCGAGCGCGACCTCGATTGGGTCGCTCGCTGGGGTGAGCAGCTCGACTGCGTGCTGTGGATGGGCGAGTTCGGCGCCTACGGCAAGGCGGATCTGCAGTCGCGCGTCAACTGGACGACGACCGTGCGGCAGGAAGCCGAGGAGCGCGGCTATGCGTGGGCCTACTGGGAGTTCGGCGCGGGATTCGGCGTCTACGATCGCGATGCGAGCCGTTGGCGCGAAGAGCTGCTCGCGGCGCTCATCCCACCGGACTAGCGCCCGTCAGGGCGGCACGCCAGGCCCGACCTGCCTCCTCGCTAGAACGCGATCCGGGCGTGCCGTTGGTCCAGGCGATGAAGCCCTGCGTCGAGCGCCAGTTGCACTGCCTCTGCGTATTCGGCGCGCGTGATCGGGCGGTCCAGCGGCGGCAGGTCATAGGCGCGGTAGCAGGGCCGATACTGGGCCATGACGTTGAGGTAGGTGTCGGGCGACAACGCTGCCAGGAAGCGCACGACTTGGGCTGTGCCTGCCAGCCCGGCGGGCAGCACCAGGTGGCGCACCAGCAGCCCGCGCACGGCGATCCCGCGCTCGTCACACCTCAGGTCGCCGACCTGGCGGTGCATCTCGCGGACGGCAGCCTGGTTGATCTCTGGATAGGCGCTGACCTGCGAGTACCGGCTGGCGATCGCCGCGTCGGCGTACTTGCAGTCTGGCATGTAGATGTCGAACACGCCGTCGAGCAGCGCCAGCGTCTCCAGGCTGTCATAGCCGCCGGTGTTGTAGACCAGCGGAATGCGCAGTCCCTTGTGTGCCGCGATCCGGGTCGCCGCCAGGATCTGGGGCACGGCGTGCGACGGGGTGACAAAGTTGATGTTGTGGCACCCGCGGCGCTGCAGCGCAAGCATCATCTCTGCCAGCGCGTCAGGCGGGACCGGGTAGCCCTCGCCGCCCTGGCTGATCGCGTGGTTCTGGCAGTATTGGCAGCGCAGGCTGCACCACGCGAAAAAGATCGTGCCTGACCCCCCTCGCCCTACCAGGGGCGCTTCCTCGCCATAGTGTGGCCCGGCGCTGGCGACGACAGCCTCCACGCCGGTGCGGCACATCCCTACCTCGCCCCGGAGGCGGTCCACGCCGCAGGCGCGCGGGCAGATATCGCAAGCGCCAAGCCGGCTGTACGCCGCCTCGACGCGGCGGTCTAGCTCCCCGCTCTCCAGGACTGCCAGGTAGCTTGGTGCGAACGCGTCCGCCATTATCGCTCTTGTACCTCTGCACTCCGCCGCGCCTGCACCGAAAGAGGGTTGGATCGGCGTGGTCTGCTACGCCTCGTCCTCGTCCGTCGGGGGGAGCGTGACGCGCAGCAATTCGAGCAGGTCCTCCCACTGGGCCTGGAAGGGCCCACGCAGCGCGCTCGCCGCCTGCGTCCAGTCCTCTTCTTGGAGCAGGGCGCGCGCGGCTTCGAGGAAGGAGACCAACCCTGCCAGATCGGGACGCTGTTCCGACTCGCGCTCCATGCGCAGCAGCGTGTTCGCCATCAGCCGCCGCTGGGCGTAGCTGCCATGTCGCATGGCGACGGTCACGTTGTGGGTGACCTCGTCGAGGACATCGCGCAGGGTGAGCGACACCTCGTCGTCGTGCTCGATCTCGCCGATCATCTGCGCGACCACCGCGCGATAGGCATCGGGCAGAGGGGGGACGATCGTGGACACGTCTTCCCCGACGAGCATACCGCGCATCACGTCGATGAACGAGATCAGGCCTTCTGGGGCGGGTCCTGCGCGCAACTGGAGCTGCGCCTTGAGCAAGGTGTTGCGCAGCTTGTGCTTGGTCTCTTGATCGCCCGAGCGGAGCGCCGCCGTCACCTGTGCGGCAATGCTCGCAACCTGCACTGCCAGGTTGACCCGAACCTGTCCATCCTCGGGCACGCGATCATCGCTGGTCATCTATCCCTCCGCTGGCGCCTGCTGCGCCTGTGCTATCTCGTCTCAATCTGTCTCTAGCTCGTCCAACTGCGCCTCCGCGCTGGCGCGCAGGTTGGGATCCTGTGTCAGCGCCAGCACGCGGCGCAGGTCGGCGATGGCTTCTACGTCTCGCCCCAGACGGCGATAGGCCATGCCCCGCGCGAGGTGCGCAGGCGCGTGCTCGGGGAGCAGAGCGATCGTGGCTGCATAGCTCTGCAGCGCACCGTCGTACTTGGCCTGGCGGTACCGCGCGGTGCCCAGCCAATAGTGCGCCTCGCCCCACTCGGGCGCGGCGTCGGTCGCAGCGGCAAAGTCGACTTCCGCGGCGGGGTAGTCGTCGAGCGCCATGTACGCCATCCCCCGGTCATAGTGGCACGGATAGAGACTGGGCTGTAGCGCCAGCGCCCGGTCATAGTCCGCGATCGCCGTCGTGTATGCTTCCTGCATAAAGTACGTGCGCCCGCGCTGATGGTACGCCTCGGCAAAGCGCGGCAGCAGCCCGATTGCTACTGAAAAATCGGCGATCGCCCACTCGTACTGGTTCAGCGCGGCATACGTCGCGCCGCGGTAATAGTACGCCTCCACATGGTTGGGCTCGAGGGCGATCGTCTGCGTGAGGTCATCCAGCACGTGCTGGTAGTCGCCCAGGTAGTAGTACGCCCGTGCGCGTTGATAGTAGGCCTCTGCCGCCTCTGCCGCCAGGTGGACCGCCTGGTCGAGGTCCGAGACCGCCTGCGCGTACTCGCCGCGCGCCAGCGCGGCTTTGCCCCAGGCGAGGTAGGTCTCCGCCTGGGAGAGCGTCGGCGCGGCGCTGGGGGTAGGAGCTGGCGTCGAGGGGGCTTGTCTCGCTCTCCAGACCGACCCCGCTCGCAAGACAACCACGACTGCCGCGCCGGCGAGCAGGAGCAGACCGGCGTACGCCCACCAGGGCACTCGCCCTTGCGGTTCACCGTCCATGCGCTTGCCCCAGGAGCGCGCCGCAGGTCCTAGCCTGGGATGCGTCAGCCATGGTCTGGCTCGCCTGGCTCGTCCGCATCCGTGCGCTGATCCTCTTGGGCGCGCAGCCGTTCCAGCGCGCGGCGCGCATCGAGGTCATGCGGATTGGCCTGGATGGCGTGCTGGAAGCGGCGCATCGCTTGCTCGATCTCACCCCGATCGCGGTGGATCAGGGCGAGGTTATAGTGTACGTTGGGGGCGACGGGGTTGATCTCGACCGCGCGCTCAAAAGCAGCGATCGCCTGGCGCTGCTGCTCGTCCGTCGCCAGCACCGGGTTCCCCAAGTAGGCGGCGCCGAGGTTGGTCCAGATCATCTCGTTCTCTGGCTCCTGCTCCCGTGCGCGCTCGAGAACCGGGATCGCGCGCGCGAATTGTTTGCGCAGGATGTACGCGCCTCCGAGGTTGATCGCTGTGGGTACGTCGTCGGGGGCCAGTTCGTAGGCGCGCTGCAGCAAGGAGAGGGCGTTGTGGGCATCTCCCTGCTGCAGGTACGCCGCCCCCCGGTTCGAGAGGCGCTGGGCGCGCTGCCTGCGTCTGGCGCCTTCCGCGCCGCTGCCTGCGCTCATGTGGTTCTCTTTTTCCACGGATGCACGATCACGGCAGTGACGATGGGCACCGCTGCAAGTAGCAGGATCAGGACCATCCATGCCCCGCTCCGCTCCCAGAATGCGGCCCAGCGGCCCTGCGGCGCCTCGTGCGCCATCCACAGTACCTGCAGGCGCTCCATCGACATCCCCAGCGCGCGCTGGATGCCCCCATCACACGTCGCGCCATCCGCGTATGCGGCGACCAGATCGCGCAGCGCCTGCCGACCGTGCAGATCGCGGATATAGTCGATCACGCTGGCGCTCTCGACGTATGCGAGTTGCTTCTGCTCCGAGTCGTTCGGGAACTCGGCGCACAGCGTGTGAAGCGAGATCGTGCGCCGCGCTGCCAGGGCATCGTCCAACAGATCCTGCGCGTCGGGGTCGGGCACGAACGCGTACTCGATCGAGGTGGACAGTCCTTCTGACACCCAGCGAGGGACACGCGTGTGGCTGTCTGGCGTGACGGCGTGGATCAGAGCGTGCGTCACCTCGTGCGGGATCGTGCGCCGCAGGGCAGGGATGTTGGTCTCCTGTGGCGCATAGGACACCAGGACGGTGTTTGTCTCGTACAACGTGATCGCATCATCGCCGGCGGGCAGCCCCGCCGGAAGCGTTAGGCCCAGGTCAGCCGCGTCGGCATACAGGTAGACCTCGATCGCCTCCTGCAGGAGCTCGATCGGGAGGTCGATCGCGGCGCGCGACACTGCCTCGATCGCGACATCCAGTGTCTGCTGCGCGATCGGGAGGTCGCCTGCATACCAGTGGAGAACGATCCCGTCCTGGTTCAGCGCTTGCCAGTCGAACCGGTCATCGACGTACGCAAAGATGAGGGGCTCGGTGGTCATGGAGGCCCCTCTTGCGTCGACGAGGGTCCACCAGTACGTTACCTCCACGAAGGGTTGGACGTAGCGTTGGCCTATGTCGTGGACGTGCTCTACGTGTACCGAGCGCGCGGCTGCGAAGGACAGGGCCTCCACGGTCGTCGCCTGTGCGTCGGAGGTGCGGTAAGAGAGGGTGATCGACTCGATCGGCGTCTCGCCTGAGGCCTGGAGCTGGAAGCGGATCTGCTCTCCAAAGCGATAGTCGTGCGCGTTGACCTGGATCGCGATCGGGTCATCGGCGCGCACCTGCGCCGGGGCAGTCGCCCCGTACAGCAGCGCGCAAGCAATGTAGACCGCGCACAGCCAATCTCGCTTCAGCGTCACCTTTAGCAGGCCCGTCAATCAGCGTCTTCCTCATCCTCCCAAAGAGGGAGATCCTCGTCCTCTTGGCTCGGGTCAAAGTCATAGAGCGGAAAGTTGATGTCGCCCTGGACAAACGAGAGCCAACCCAGGGCCTCTTCGGCCGCATCCTGGATCGCTTCGTTTCCCTGCTCGAGACAGATCTCAAGCACGCGGCGGGCTTCGGGCGTCCCGATCTGGCCCAACGACCAGACTGCGGCGAGCTTGACCTCGGGATCGGGGTCGGTAAGGAGCATGCTCAGGTCCTGGGTCGCCTCGATCAGGCGCAGCTCGCCACAGGCGCGCGTCGCCTCAAAGCGCATCTCCGGGTCCTCGCTCTCCAGCTCCGCCAAGACCGGTGTTGCCCACCTGTCGTGGGTGCTCCGCCCCATCGCAAAGATGGCGCTGATCCGCATCTTGGGCTCGGCGTCCTCATAGGTTGCCGCGATCAGCTCGGTTACCTCGGGCCGGTCAAAGTAAGCCAGCGCCTCGACAGCGCGCCGCCGTACGCTGACGTCCTCCTCTGCGCGACGGACCGTATCCCACAACGCCTCCCAGACCAGCTCCGCCAGGCGCGGCTGCAGGGTCTTGAGCTCAGCCATCAGCGCAAACCGGCTGAGCGCCAATGCTGCGGCTTCGCGGACCTGGATCGCGGGGTCCTGGCGCAGCATACGGACTGTGGGCCGGACCAGGGCGGTGTCTTCGACCTCCCACAACCCATCGATCGCTGCGGCGCGTACGGTCGGATCGGGATCCTCCATGCCGATCTTGAATACCTCGGCAAAGTCGACCTCAAAGTCGGCTTCGGCGATCTCGAGCAGGCGCTCGAACAGCAACCGCCGGCGTTCGGTCGGCAGCCTGCGCCAGATGTCGGTGAACGCGCGCAGGTCCTGACCAGACAAGTTCGACAGGTTGTACAGCGCCGCCGCCGGCAGTTCCCCCTCGAGCAGACTGGCAAGTGATCCTTCAAAGCTGTCCGATTCGTGCATGTCCCCGTCCCTATTCACGTGTGCTGTGGCGCAGCTGTGTCACGTAGCGGCGCCGGATCTCGTCGAACAAGGCGCAGTAGCGCGGCGAGGCATAGTCTGGGTAGGTCCAGGGCCATGGACGGAACGCCCCGTCGCGGTAGTGCAACGTGACCTCGGCATAGATCCCGTCTCCCAGGTAGACGCGGTGACCGTGGTTCTTGGTCGTGGCGAGGACCAACTTGGCCATGGAGACGTACCCTGGGTCGAGGTTGACTTGACGCCGGTCCTCTACCGACCACTGCCGTTCCAGGTTGTTTGTCTGCCCCTTGATCTGGACCAGTGTTGCCGGATCGACCAGCGGTTCAAAGGCCCAGATGCGGCGCACGAGGTCCGCGCCGAACTCGGGCGCATAGTACGCCGTGTGTGCAAAGGGCAAGAGCTCACTCTGATAGTCGATCGCGCCCCACCGGTCGACGAGCGCCGTCTTGACGTCCTGTAGCAGCCCGTCGTGCGGGGCGAAAGCACTGACGATCAGCTTGACTGGGTTGGGCGGCTTGGCCTGTCCCATCGACCTAGAATCCCAGCTTTCGCTCTTTGAGGCTCACGAACCGTTGTCTGCCGATCACCAGGTGGTCGAGCACGTCGATGTCGAGCAGCTTGCCCGCCGCGATGATCTTTTCCGTCACCCGAATGTCCTCCGGAGAGGGCGTCGGGTCCCCGCTGGGATGATTGTGCACCACGATGATGCCCGCGCAGTTGGCGCGCAAGGCATACCGGAACAGCTCGCCCACGCGGATCACGCTGGTGTTCAGGTTGCCGATGTAGACCGTCGGCATCTCGAGGACTCGGTTCTTGGTATCCAGCAGGAGCAGGCGTAGGTGCTCCTGCTCGAGGAGGCCCATCTCCAGCATGACCAGGTTGGCGGCGTCCGCCGGCGAGCGGATCTGTGGTCGCTCGTCGGGGGACTCGACCAACAGCCGTCGCCCCAGTTCAAAGGCGGCTTTGAGCTGCGTGACCTTGGTTGGGCCAACGCCCCGGGTCGCCTCCAGTTCGCCAAAGCTCGCCTTGGCGAGTCCGCTCAGCCCGTGGTAATCCGCCAGCAACCGCATGGCGACCTGGATCACGTTCTCGCCGTGGACGCCGGTGCGGAGCAGGATCGCGAGCAGCTCGGAGGTCGAAAGCGCGCCCGCGCCATAGTGCTTGAGCCGCTCGCGAGGCCGTTCGTTCTCTGGCATGTCGCGGATCATGGGCTGGTATTCGGCATCCTGTCCTTGCGGTCCTTCGCTCATGTCGCCCCGCTTCCCGCTCGCCCTCGTTCACTTGTCCATCCGGTCCCGCACCAGTGCGAGATGCCGTCGCAGGGCGTAGCCCTGTGCGAGGACATTATAGCACAATCTCAGGCGCGAGATCAACGCCCCCACGCACCCACACCTGCCAGACACAGCGCGTGCGACGCACGGTCTGGTGCGTCGCACGCGGGTACCTCTGGATGCGGCTGTGCTGGGTTGGCGTGCGCTGCGTTTCCTACGCGCCGTACCTCGTCAGACGGTGGGCATGCGCCATCGCCAGCGGCAAGAGGTCCACGTGGCGGATGTGACCTAGGCCCCCCTGCATGCAAGGGCGCTCCCCAAAGGAGGTCGCGCCGTCGCGGCGGATATCCTCCGCCCACAGTACGACCGGGAGTTCGTGCCACGAGTGGCTCTTGAGTTTGGCCGGGGTCGAGTGATCGCCGGTGACCAGGATCACGTCGGGCCGCAGGGCGAGGATCTCGGGCAGGACGTGGTCGACGTGCTCGATGACCTCGATCCGGGCTGGTGCGTTGCCGTCCTCGCCGTAACTGTCGGTCTTTTTCACGTGGAAGAAGAAAAAGTCATAGTCCGCCCAATAGGTCCTGAGCGTCTCGACCTCGCTTTCGATCGTGTCGCCCGTCGGCAGGACCTGCATGCCGAGCAGCTTGGCGACGCCGCGGTACATCGGGTAGGTCGCGATCGCGGCAGCGCGCCAGCCGAACACGTCCGCCATCTGGGGCAGACCGGGGTCCTTGGCGAGGCCCCGCAAGTTGCAGCCGTTTGCCGGTCGCTCGGCGGCGAGGATCTCGTGCGCTGCCGCCATCCACTGGTTGACGAGGGCAGCGGCGGGCTCGGCTTCGGGACGCAACGCGCGCACAGGGAGCTGTGGCTTGCCGGTGACGAGCGGATCTGTCTCGGTCAAGCCATCCTGCAAGCCCTCGCCGCGCAGGACGAGCACGAAGCGGTGTTCCTTGACCGTCTCGACAAAGGTCTCGACGCCGGGCAGCTCGATCGCGCGCAGCTTTTCCACCAACCGTGCGTTGACCTCGGTGGAGATGCGGCCCGCGCGGCGGTCGATCACCAGACCGGCGTCGTCGAGCGTGCAAAAGTTGCCGCGCGCGGCGATGTCGTTGGGCTGCAGGTCAAAGCCAATGCCCAGCGCTTCGAGCACGCCGCGCCCGATGTCGTACGCCAGGGGATCATAGCCAAACAGGGCGAGGTGCCCGGGTCCGCTGCCCGGCTCGATGCCGGGCGCGATCGGCGTGCTCAGCCCGCAGATCCCGTCCGCCGCCAGCTGGTCGAGGTGCGGCGTGTCCGCCTCCTCCAGCTCGGTCAGGCCATCCGGGACCAGGGGCAACCCTCCCAGCCCGTCCATCACCAGGAGCAGGACCTTGGTGTCGTTCTCGGTATGCAGATCCCGCATCAAGTCCAAGTAGTCCATCTATACGACCTCCAGTGCTGACATAGGAACGCGTTCTCCAGGAAACATACGATGCGCATTATAGCACGATCCACGGGCGCACACAACCCTCTTTATGGCGAGTAGGGCTGGAGCCCGGTCAGCTGTAGCGTTCCTGCTGCGAGTGCCTGCTGCGAGTGCATGCTCTGTGCGCG
>JAFGIE010000049.1 GCA_016929775.1 Anaerolineae bacterium | reverse complement strand
AGGAGTTTGGATTTCTGCCCACAGCGTGATAGAATGTGGCAGGGATCCTCCAAGAGATGCCGGTATCTCCTCAAGCCCCACTGCCTCGCTGGAGGATAGGGAAGGAGGCGTACATGTCGCAGATTCAGCAGGTCATCAAGCGTACGGGGGAGGTGGTTCCCTTTAATCGCGAGCGCATCGTCAACGCGATCTATCGCGCCGCTGTCGCCGTAGGAGGGCGAGATCGCGCCATTGCAGAGCGCCTGGGCGATCAGGTGGTGGCAGTGTTGGAGCAGACGATGCCGGAGGGGCGCATCCCGACCGTGGAAGAGATCCAGGACATCGTCGAGAAGGTGCTGATCGAGAACGGGCATGCGCGTACAGCCAAGGCGTACATCCTGTACCGCGAGGAGCGATCGCGGCACCGCCGCAGCAAGACGGCGCATCAGAGCCGCGACTCGTCCAACATCCCCTACCGCAAGTTGTGGGAGACGCTGACCTGGGCGGTCGATCACGATCTGCACACGGTGGGTCACCTCAACGCGCGGCTCTCGCGCGGCGAGTTCCCCGAGATCGTGCGCGAGTCCGACTCGTTCTACGAGGAGGACGTGCAGGCGGGCATCGAGCTGATCGGCGAGCGCCTGGACGAGCTCAAGCTGGTGATCATTGCCGGGCCATCGTCCTCGGGCAAGACCACGACCACGATCAAGATCGAGCAGGCGCTCAAGGCGCGTGGGATGAACTTGGTCGCGCTCAACGTGGACCACTACTTTTACGATCTGGCGCTTCATCCCAAGGACGAGTTCGGCGACTATGACTTTGAAACGCCACAGGCGCTCGATCTGGAGCTGATCAACGATCACCTCACGCGGCTGATTGCCGGGGAGGAGGTGCGGATCCCGTTCTACGATTTCAAGAGCGGCGCCCGAACCGACGACGCGACGCCCATGCACATCGGCGCGCGGGACATCATCCTGATCGACAGCCTGCACGGCTTGTACCGGGGCATGACGGCGGCTGTGCCCGACGAGCAAAAGTTCAAGCTCTACATCGAGACTCTGCTCCAGATGAAGTGCTGCTCGGATGGGCGATTTATCCGCTGGACCGACGTGCGTCTCATGCGGCGCATGGTTCGCGATTCGCTCTTCCGGGGCTACAGCCCGCGCCGTACGCTGGAGCACTGGCACTATGTGCGGAGCAGCGAGCTGCGCAACATCATCCCGCACGTCAACACGGCGGACTATATCGTCAACAGCGCGCTGCCCTACGAGCTGCCGCTGATGCGATACCGGCTCAAGGATCACTTTGCCCAGTGGGTCGACGATTACCGCGATGACCCGCACCGCCAGGATGCCTACAATCGCGCCCATCGCGTCCACGAACTGCTCAAGACGGTGCTCCCCGTGGAGGACGATTCGGCGATCCCGCCCGACTCGCTGATCCGCGAGTTCATCGGCGGGAGCTCGTACACGTACTAGGCTGCACGCTGGGACGAGGAGCGGCATCGCGCCGGAGGGGGTGACCCAGTGACCCAATACAATCCGAGCAAGGATAGCCGGCGTGTGACAGGTTATGCGCTCACGGTGGCTCTGATCGCCTGGCTTGCTTGGCTGGTGGTGGTCGTGCAGCTGCCGGTCAACCCGTTCACGGTGGTGCTCTTTTACGCGGCGCTCTTTGTCGCCGTCGGGGCAACGCTGATGCCGGCGGTCGCGTATCTCAACGTGCGCTTTGGGCGCTTTGAGAGCAGGCGGGTCTTTCAGCTGCGCTTCCTGCGCCAGAGCATACTGGGGGGGCTGTTCGTCGTGATCCTGACGTGGATGCAGATGGGGCGCATGTTGACGACGATGCTGGCGCTGATCCTCCTGTCCGTGTTTGTGCTGACAGAGACATTCCTGATCACACGCGAGATGCCGAAGGAGCGCTGAGGGAGCCGAACCATGGACACGATGGAGGAACTGCGACGGCTGCCTGGCGTGGATGCGCTGCTGCAACATCCCGAGATCGAGGCCTTGGTCGCCGACGAGGGCCGACCGTTGGTCACAGAAGCCGTGCGCGCCGTGCTGGAGGAGGCGCGCGCCGCGATCTTGGCGGGAGCGACGTGCCCGCAGGCGCCCACGCTGGTCGCACGTGTTGCGGGGTGGGTGGCTGCATGGGGGCGTCCTTCCCTGCGCCCGGTGATCAATGCGACCGGGGTCGTGATCCACACCAACCTGGGGCGGGCGCCGCTGTGCGACGCAGCGCTGGAAGCGATGGTCGCAGTCGGGCGCGGCTACAGCAACCTCGAGTACGATCTGGAGGCGGGACGACGCGGTTCCCGGTACGTGCACGCCAGCGATCTGCTCTGCCGCCTGACGGGCGCAGAGGCGGCGTTGGTCGTGAACAACAACGCCGGGGCGGTGCTCCTGGCGCTCAGCGCCCTGGCGCAGGGGCGCGAGGTCGTGATCTCGCGCGGGCAGTTGATCGAGATCGGCGGCGGGTTCCGCATCCCGGACGTCATGCGCCAGAGCGGAGCGGTGCTGGTCGAGGTCGGCACGACGAATCGCACTCACCTGCGCGACTATGCAGCGGCAATCGGCCCGGAAACGGGCATGCTCATGGTCGCCCACCAGAGCAACTACCGGATGATCGGGTTCACCACGTCCGTGCCAGCGCGCGATCTGGTCGATCTGGCGCACGCGCACGGGCTGATCGTGTTCGAGGACCTGGGCAGCGGGACCTTGCTCGACACAGCGCGCTATGGCTTCACCCGGGAGCCAACGCCGCAAGAAGCGCTCGAGGCGGGGATCGACCTGGTCTCCTTTAGCGGCGACAAGTTGCTGGGCGCGCCGCAGGCGGGGGTCCTCGTCGGGCGGGCGGAGCTGATCGCGCGACTGCGCAGTCACCCCTTGACGCGCGCACTGCGCGTGGACAAGGCGACGTTGGCTGGGCTGCAGGCTACGCTGCTGCAATACGTGCGCGGCGAGGCAGAGCGCAGCGTCCCAGTCTGGCAGCTCCTCGCCCTGAGCCTGGACGAGCTCGCAGCGCGCGCGCAGCGCTGGGCAGAGCGCCTCCAGGACGCCGGGATCGAAGCCAGCGTGATCGATGGGCGCTCCGCTGCGGGCGGCGGGAGCCTGCCCGGGGAGAGCGTGCCGACCCGGTTGCTGGCGATCGCGGTCCCCTCGCCGGACGGCGCTGCGGCACGGTTGCGCGCACACGACCCTGCCGTGATCGCGCGCATCGAACACGATCTACTTTGCATCGACCCGCGCACGGTCCTAGAAGGGCAGGAGGACGCGCTGCTCGGCGTGCTGTGCGCTGTGCTGGGCGAGGTGGAGTCGTAAGCCGCGCGTCGCTCCGCTGCCCCGAGGAGGGTGCCACATGCAGGTCAGGCGGATCGATACGTCCCGGCGGCGGGATGTCCGGCAGTTCATTCGCTTTCCCTTTGCGCTGTACGATGGCTGCGCGCAGTGGGTGCCCCCGCTGATCCCAGACATGGTCCTTGCCCTGGACCGCGACCGCTATCCCTTTTACCGCGAGTCAGAGGCGGACCATTTCGTGGTCGAGAGCGACGGACAAACGCTGGGCCGGATCACGGTGCTGGCGAACCAACCGTACAATGCCTACCACGGTTCCAGGACTGCGTTCTTTTACTACTTTGATGCGGTGAACGACGTCCAGGTCTCGCGCAAGCTCTTCGAGGCGGCTTTCGAGTGGGCACGGGTGCGCGATCTGGACGAGATCTATGGTCCCCAGGGCCTGCTGCGCGCGGATGGGCACGGGCTGCTGGTCGAAGGCTACGAGCACCGGGCAGTGACCGGCATCGCGTACAACTATCCCTACTACGCTGACCTGCTGGAAGACGCCGGCTTTCGCAAGTCACACGACTATCACTCGACCTACCTCTCTGCGGGCTATGATCTGCCTGAGCGCTTCTACGGTATCGCCGAACGGGTCAAGGAACGGCGCGGATACCGCGTCCAGTCCTTCACGCGCCGCAAAGAGCTGGTCGCCCTGGCGCCGCTGCTGCACAAGATCTACGAGGCTGCCTTTGTCCAGGTATGGGGCTATTATCCGGTCAGCCTGAGCGAGATCGAGACCCTGATCGCGCGCATCTCCTCGATCGCCGATCCGCGGCTGATCAAGCTGGTGTTCAAGGGAGATGAGCCGATCGGGTTCGTGATCGCGTATCCCGATGTCGGGGAGGCGCTCCAGCGGATCAAAGGCCGGATGTGGCCCTTGGGCTGGCTGCACCTGCTGCTCGAGCCTCGCCGCACCAAGTGGGTCGTGTTCAACGGCGTGGGCGTGCTGCCCGAGTATCAGGGCGCGGGCGCGAACGCGGTGCTGTACGTCGAGCTGGCAAAGACGTTCAAGGACAACCGCTTCCAGTTCGAGCACGGCGATCTGGTGCAGGTGGCAGAGACCAACGTGCAGAGCATGGGCGACATGACGGCAGCGGGGCCCACCTGGTACAAGCGGCACCGCGTGTACGTGCGGGGGCTGTAGCCCGCACTGGCAGGCCCACGCCGCGTAGGGGGAGACCTGCTCCCCATCTGTTGGGCGAGCCTGGGCTGTGCGGGCAGGCGTGTTCCCTCGGAGCCATCGATCCGGTGACGACAGGAGCAACGCGGATGAGGTGTGGTCAGTGCGGGTTCCAGAACCCAGAGGGGTTCAGCTTCTGTGGGCAGTGCGGTGCGCCGTTGCGGACCGTGGGCGCGTACCTCTCGCAGAGCGACCTCGACCACCTGCGCGCCTACTTGCCGCGCGTGCTCGTCGAGGCCCTGCAGCTCGACCTACTCTCTCCTTCCCCTGAACTCCTGGAGCAGTGCATCTCTGCGCTCTCGGACCTGCTCGAAGCGCTCTGCGCGCTGCTCCCTGCGCCCTTGATCGAGCAGGTTGCCGCTTACCCGCGTGCCGGGGAGGTGGGCGGGAGCTTTGTGCAGGGCACGCTGCTCTTTGCCGATATCAGCGGCTTCACGGCGATGTCGGAGCGCTTTAACCGCTTGGGTCAGGAGGGCGCAGAAGAGATCATCGCCGTGGTCAACCGGTACTTTGGGGCCATGCTGGCGATCCTGAGCGCGCACGATGGGCAGCTGATCCAGTTCGACGGCGATGCGCTGCTGGGGTTCTTTGCCGAGCCGAACAGCGTGACGCGTGCTGTGCAGGCTGCGCAGCGCATGCAGTCTGACATGGCCGATTTCACCGAGACGCAGACCTCGCAGGGATTCTTTCCGCTGCAGATCAAGATCGGGCTGCACCGGGGACGCTTCTTTGCCGCCCGGCTGGGCACCCCGCGGCGGATGGTCTATGCGCTGTTTGGGGGCGACGTGAACGCCGCCGCAGCGACCGAGGAGGCTGCCCTGGCAGGGCAGGTGCTGATCGATCGTGAGACCGCCGGCGCGATCGACGTCGCCTGCCAGGTCGCGCCTGCGGCGCAGAGCGAGCGCCACCTGCTCGTCGAGCAGATCGAGCCCATTTCGGCGCCGCTGCACGCGTCGCCGGCGCCGCAGTGGGTGCGCTTTGTGCCCGACCTGACGTTGGCTGGGCTGCGCCAACTGGTGGATCTGCTTGACGCGCTGACGCCATACGTCCCCGTGGGCCTGCTGCCCCGTTTCGTCGGCGATGGGCACGCCGGTCGCCTCGAAGGCGAGCACCGCCTGGTATCGGTCATGTTTGTCGGGATCGAGGGGCTGGATGCGGTCGTTGATGGCCTGGGGCCAGGGCGTGAAGGCGCGATCGTGCGCACCCTGAACGAGTACGTGGTGGCGGTCCAGGAAGCGGTCCATCGCTATGGGGGCGTGATCAACAAGATGGATCTGGCAGCGCGCGGGGCTAAGCTCCTGGCGTTCTTTGGCGCGCCGGTCGCGCACGAGAACGACGCGGAACGCGCCGTGCGCGCGGCGATCGCGATCCAGCAGCGGTTTGAGCAGCAGGGGCGCGAGCTGGCTGCTGGCGCCGGACGGCCCGATCTGCAGTTCGACCAGCGCGTGGTCGTGAGCTATGGCTATGTGTTCGCCGGCAATATCGGCACCGACTGGCGCCGCGAGTACACGGTCATGGGCGATGAGGTGAACCTGGCGGAGCGGCTGCTGGCAGTGACCGAACCGGGCGGTCTGACTGTCACCGACAGCGTGCGGCGCCGAGTGCAAGGCCTGTTTGACCTGCAGACCAGAGGAGAGGTGCTCGTGCGCGGCAAGAGCGATCCGGTCGCCACCTTTGCCGTGCAAGGGCTTCGCGCCGTCGGGCGCTCGCGGCGCGGGCTGCAGGGCATGCGGTCGCCCATGGTCGGGCGCGGACGAGAGTGGCGGCAGCTGAACGACGCGATCGCGCGCGCACAGCGGGGGCGTGGGCAGATCGTCTCCCTGGTTGGCGAGGCAGGGCTGGGCAAGTCAAGGTTGATCGCCGAGCTGCGCGACCACGTGGCGGACGGCGCCGTGCGCTGGCTGGAGGGGCGTTGCCTGGCGTACACAGAGCCGATCAGCTATTGGCCGATCCAAGAGATCCTGCGCCAGATGCTGGGCGTGGCAGGGGACGAGGATGAGCCAAGCGGGCAGGAGCTGCGACAGGCGCTCGAGAGCACACCCTCTGTGCCCGATGCCAGCGCGGTACTGCCGTATGTCGCCGGCTTTCTTGGCCTGCCTGTGCAGGAATGGCTGCAGGAGCGGGTGCGGTATCTCGACCCCGAGGCGCTGCAGCGCCGCACCTTTATCGCCCTCAGCACGCTGTTCGAGGTCTATGCGCGCAGCGGGGATGCGCCCCTGCTCGTCGTGCTGGAGGATGTGCACTGGATCGACCAGGCTTCGGCAGCGCTGCTCCAGCACTTGCTGCCCATCGTCGATCGCGTGCCGCTGGTCTTTGTCCTGACCTACCGTCCCGAGCAGGACACGCGCTGGTGGCAGATCGGTCAGGAGATGGGACAGCGGTTCGCGTCGCACTGGACCGAGGTCGAACTGCAGCCGCTCAAGCTCGCGGACAGTCAGCAGTTGCTCGCGAACCTGGTGGACCTCGACAGTTGGCCGGACAAGATGCGCGATCTGGTCCTGTCCCGCGCCGAGGGGAATCCGCTCTACCTGGAGGAGCTGCTGCGCGCATTGATCGACGATCGCGTCCTCGCCCAGGACGCGGATGGGCAGTGGCGCCTGGCAGCGCGCGTCGAGCATCTCCGGGTGCCGGATACGCTGCAGGGCGTGATCATGACCCGGCTGGATCGCCTGGACGAGTCCAGCCGGTGGACTGCACAGGTCGCGTCGGTGATCGGTCGCGTGGTCTCGCTCAAGCTCTTGCGCCGGATCGTGCCCCTGAGCGAGGCGCAGCTACGCGCGAACCTGTCCCAGCTGGAGGAGCACGAGATCATCCGCAGCAGCCAGCGCGCGCCCAAAGTGTACGTGTTCAACCACGTGCTGGTGCAGGATGTCTGCTATCGCAGCCTGTTGGCGCGCACCCGCCGGCTCTACCACTGCCGGATCGCCGAGTCTCTCTCGGCGGAGGGAAGCACGGGCCCGGATACGGGGAGCAGCTATCCATACATCGCCTACCACGCCTTCATGGGACAGGATTGGCCGCGCGCCATGCGCTACCAACTCCTGGCGGGGCAGCACGCACAGGACCTGTTCGCGAACGAGGCGGCGATCGAGCACTATCGCAAGGTGCTGCAGAGCGCCGATCACCTGCCCGCAGCAGAGACAGTGGCAGAGCGGCGGGCGGCGATCGCGTCCCTGGGCGAGTTGCTGACCTCGACCGCTCAGTACAAAGAGGCGCACAGCTATCTCGTCCGGGCGCGCGAGATGGCGGCAGAAAGCCAAGATCGCGAAGCGGAGGCGCGCGCGTGCCGATGGTTGGGACAGCTGTACGAACTGCGCAGCGAGTATACGACGGGCCTGGAGTGCATCGAGGAAGGGCTGGCTGTGCTCGCCGGCGACGAGACCGTGGAGACCACGCAGTTGTTGCTCACGGCGGGCTTGATCAACACCCGTCTCGGCAACTACGATGCGGCGCTCGACCAGTGTGAGATCGGGTTGCGCATTGCGGAGCAACTGGACCAGGTCGCTGTGCTGGCGCGAGGCTACACGCTGCTGGGCCACCTGTGCCGGCTGCGCGGGGTAGGCGCGGTGGCGGCGTGGTATTTCCAGCGGGGGCTGGACCTGTACGAGATCGCGGGAGACATCAACGGTCAGGCGATCGCGCACGACCTGCTCGCGACCGCCTACTTTCACACGGGGCAGTGGGAGGACGCAGAGCGCGAGTACCTCCAGGCGCGCGAGATGTCCGTCCTGATCGGGAACCGCTACACGACAGCGCTTGCCGATAACAACCTGGGCGGCGTCGCGCTGAACCAGGGCAGGCTAGACGAGGCCCTGGACTACTACGAACGCGCGCTGCACGCGCTGGAGCAGATGGGCGAGTCGCTCTATGTCCAGGGGGCGCTACACGTCAACTTGGGGCACACCCACATTCGCCGCGGACAGGTCAAGCTGGCAGTTCCGCACCTGCGCACCGCAGAGGCCTACTTTGCACAGGCACGGGCACGGGATTGGCTGCCCGAGATGTATCGGCACTTTGCAGAGGCGGCGCTGTTGTCACAGCAGGTGGAGGAGGCCAAGTCCCACGCACAGCGTGCGCTGGGGCTGGCGCGCGAGCTCTCCATGCGCAACGAAGAAGGCAACAGCCTGCGCGTGTTGGCCCGGGCTGCGCTCGCGGCAGGACAGCACGAACGCGCAGAGCAGTACCTCGATGAGAGCTTGGCGATCCTGGATCAGGCGGGCGACGAGTACGAGTGGGCGCGAAGTCTGCTTGTCCTCGGGCAGCTGCGGTGCGCGAGCGGCGACACGGCGCGCTGCCAAGACGTGCTGGCGCGCTGCGAACCGGTCCTGACCCGCCTGGGGGCAAGGCTCGAGATCGCAGAGCTGCGCGCGCTGCGCGAGCGCGCGGCTGCACGCGCGGCGCAGACCAAGAACTCGACATAATCCATCTCGTCTGGCATTCCCCAGAACGCACAAGTGTGGTATAATGGGGCGTGTGGCAGTGCACGTCCCCGAATCGGCTTCTCCGGGACGGCAAAAAGCGGCGCTTCTCCGCGGGGGGGGGAGGTAAAGGCGATGAAGGCCAGGCGTGTCTCGTGTGTGCTCGGCGTTCTCGGGTTGGCGCTCGTGTCCGTCCTGTTCCTCGTGGTGCACGTCGATCGTGCGGGTGCGCGACACGTAGCGGCAGACCCGCGACCTGCGCTGTCGACGTCGACGGTCGTTTCAACCTGCATGCCGCTCTATCTGCATGGCGATGCGGTAGACGTCGGGTATGCGGGGATGCAGCGCACGGCGACCTCTCTACCTCCGATCGGCCCTACGCTGCGCTACACCTACACCGTCACCGGTGCGACCAAAGAGTTCATGCGGTTCTACGCGCCAGCGGTACAGGGGGATGCGTGGGCACTCGCCTCGGACATCGCGGGGCAGTTGTGGATCAAGGTCTCGGACCGCGTTTCGAACACGGCAAGCACGCGCTTTACGCTGGACCTATTTGACTATAATCCGGTGAGCGGGCGAGAGACTCCGCTCAGCTCCTTCGTCTCCGCCGAGTACCTGGTGGAGGGCGTGGACGTGATGCTCCCGTTCACCTTGCCTGTCGGGAGCGCCGAGTTGCCTGCCGGGCACCGCTTGGCGCTGGTCCTGAGCGCGGGAAAAGAGAACGGGTCCGATCCCACAGCCGAGCTCCAGTATGACAGCCCCGAGCGTGGCGCGGGGTTCACCGTGTGCTACCAGGCGTCGAATGCCTCGCGCCAAGCGGCGGCGCCGATCGGCGCCGGGGGGGTCGTCAGCGCCGCCATCGCCAGCGTTTCCGAGATCCACTGGTACCGGGTCGAGGTCCCTCTGCCCGGGTCCACGCTCACCCTGACCTTGGACAGCGCGGCGGGCGACTATGATCTATTCCTGTTTGCGCCCCGCGTGGACGAGGAGACGGGGCAGCTGCGCGATATCGGTCAGTTGAGCACGATTGGTCAGTTGAGCACGATCGGACAACTGAGCACGATCGGACAGCTGAGCACGATCGGGCAGCTGAGTACGCTCGGTCAGCTGAGCACGATCGGGCAGCTGAGCACGATCGGTCAGTTGAGCACGATCGGTCAGTTGAGCACGATCGCCGGCGAAGAGGACCTGGGGACCCTGGTCGGGTTGTCGGTGAACCGGGGGGCGGCGAGCGAGCGCATCGTCTATGACGTGCACGAGTTGAGCGGGTGGTATGGGATCGCCGTTGCCGGGCACAACGCGAGCGCGGTGGGTCGACGCTACACGCTCTCCACCGACGTTGGCCCGCCAGTCGCGCTCTATGCGCCGATCACCCAGCCTGTGTTCGTCGCCTTTGAGACACCCCCGCTGAGCGAGAGCGTGAGGAGCCTGATCCTGGTCTATCCGTCGCGGTTGGAGAGGGTGTACACGCCCGGCGCGGCGGCTGCTGCGGGCCTCGGCGCCAGGTTGGATGCGCTGGCAAGCCATCCCGGGGCGAGCGGGGTGGTGGTCGATCTGGGCAGCTATCCGGCGATGACGGCGGCGTACGCGCTCTGGGACGACCAACCGGAGAACCCGCTCGCAGCCAACTATGTGGCGGCGACGATCAAGGCGCTGCTTTATCGCCTGGCGCCCGCCTATCCCCATCTCGAGTACGTGGTCCTGGTCGGCGACGACCGGATCATCCCCCACCGGCGGATCCGCGACGAGGCGCTGATCTCGAACGAGCGCAGGTACGCCGACACCGCGTACGCGCCGCGCCTTGCCGGTGCAATGCGCCTGCGCTACATGCTGAGCGACGACTATTACGCTGCCTTGCTGCCCCTGCCGTGGAGAGGACGGGAGTTGTACTTGCCGCAAGTCGGAGTGGGACGCCTGGTCGAGTCGCCGGCAGAGATGGCGGCAGCCATCGACGCGTACCTTGCGGGACCAGTGGTCCAGCCCAGCGAGGCATTGGTCACGGGCTATGACTTTCTCTCCGATCAGGCAAGCGCTACCGTGGATCTGCTGAACGGGCAGGGGATCGATACGCAGGGCAGCGTGCTGATCGACGAGACGTGGACTGCCGGCGACCTGTACGCGCTGCTCACTGCCGGACCGCGCGACGTCGACGCACTGAACGCACATTACGAGCATCACCGTCTCTTTGCCACCGATGGCAGCGCGCTGTATGCGAGCGGCGTGAGCGGGACGGTGGTGCACAGCGGGACGCTCGTCCTCTCGGTCGGCTGTCACGCTGGGCTGAACGTGCCCGATGCCGACGCGCGATCGCCCGACGAGGGGACCGATTGGGCGCAGCTTTGGCTGCGGCAGGGCGCGACGTACGTCGGCAACACGGGCTATGGCTATGGCGACTCGGACCTGATCGCGTACTCGGAACGGCTCATGACCAATCTGGTCGCAGAGCTGGCTTATTGGGAGGATGGCGCGCCACCGACGATGGGCGGCGCCCTGCTGCGCGCCAAGCAGCGCTACTTCCAGGCGGCGGCAGCCGACTCGTGGAGCACCTACGACGAGAAGGTCCTGGCTGTGACCACGCTGTACGGACTGCCCATGCTGCAGGTCAGTGTGCCGATCACGACGACCGTGCCTCCGGGGGGCGCTGCGCCGTCGCAGATGGCACTCTCGGGGCAGGTGGTGACCACTGCGATCGCGCTGTCTTTCGAGTATGCGCATCACCCCGTGGGCGCGCTCGGCGCGTACGACACGCTGGCAGGCGAGGACCGGGTCCACGCGATCGCCGGTAGACCGGTCTTGCCCCTGACCAGCGCCAACGCGCACGTATCAGGCACCGTAGCGCATGGGGCGCTGATGGTCGGGGGGACGTTCAGCGACAGCGCGAGCTATGACCCGCTCGTCTCGCGCGTGGTCACCGATCCGCTTGCCGCGCTGGGCGCCCCCGAGCTGCCCTTCCCGGTGCGCGCGTGGTATCCTGCACAGATGGGCACGATCAACCGCTTCCTGTCCATCGACGGCGTGCCGCGCGAGAGCCTGGCGATCGTGCCGGCGCAGTTCTCGGCGACAACGACAGAGACGCCGACCGTTGGCGTCCTGCGGCGGTACGGGTCGCTGGCGTTCGAGGTCTATCACGCACCGTACGAGATGACCGACTATGCCGCACCCACCATCTGGCAAGTACAGGCGGTCGGCACCCCCGAGGGCTTGCAGTTCCAGGTCCAGGTCGAGGACGACAGCGGGAGCGTGGCGCGCGTAGTGGTACTCTATCGCGGGGAGCACGCCTTGTCTTGGTCGATGCTCGATCTCGCCTATGACCCGGGAAGCGGCTGGGCAGTGGGCAGGGCGAGCGGCGTGGAGGGTGTGCTCACCTATTTCGCGCAGGCAGTGGACCCGACGGGCAACGTGGCGCTGGCGCTGGATCACGGTCGGGCCTTCACCACCGTAGGGGGGGATGATCGCGCGATCTATTTGCCGGTGGTGATCCGAGACCAACCATAGCGGGTTGAGTGGCCTGGGCCCGTGCCCCGTACATCGCCATCCAGCGCGTGGCCCGGGCGCTGTCTACCTTACAGGATGGACGCCCGCGTGCTGCTCCTGCCGGTCCTGCCCCGCCGCGATCTTGTCGCGCCGCGATCTTGCCGTTGTGTCAACGAGTGCTATCGTCGTCTCGAAAGGGGCGCACCAGCTCGCTGACCAGGACTGACTCGCGCCTCGGCAGGTGCTGCCGCAGCTGCGATGCGGTCTCCAGGACTAGGTCGGGCTCCAGCTGTGAGAGGCGCTGTGCCTCGCCGAACCCGGAGAGCACGCCGACGGTCAGTGCGCCGGCGCGCTTGCCAGCCTGCACGTCCACGCCCATATCGCCGACGACGATGCACTCCTCGGGGTCGTACCCGAGCGCGCCCGCCGCGTGCCGGATCGGTTCGGGGTGGGGCTTGAGGCGTTTGACGTCCTGGCGGGTCACGACGGCTTTAAAGCACGCTTGGAGGCCGAACTGCTCCACAAAGGCCTGTGCCGTGGCGCGGTTGCGCGTCGTCGTGATCGCCAAGTCATAGTGCTGGCACAGCTCGCGCACGAACTCGATCGAGCCATCGATGGCAAGCATCTCCTCGAGCTGGGGCTCGCCGCGTGCCAACCGCACCCATTCGCTCAGGGCAAAGAGCTTGGCGTCGAGCCCCAGCCAGTCGACGACGGTCAGCACCGCGTTGGCGGGCCTGCTCGTGAGCATGAGCAGACGCCGCGCCAGCTTGTGCGCGTCGCACAGCCGGGTCAAAAGGGGCACGCGCGCCAGCGCCGCCGCCCAGCGTTCGACCAGCGTGTTGTCCGAGTCGATCAGCGTGCCGTCCAGGTCAAACAGGATCGCGCGCACCCCGCGCTCGCGCGCGATCGCAGCAAAGGAAGGGGGCGTGGGAAAGGGATCCAGGTCCGCCAGCTTGCAGTACACGTACCGAAACACGTGACGGAGCGTCGCCAGCACGGGGGCTGCCAGCAGTGCCCCCACAATCGTCCCCAGAGGACCG
Organism: Anaerolineae bacterium; assembly: GCA_016929775.1. Next base: position 6,718 of record JAFGIE010000049.1, on the reverse strand, counting down.
AGTGTGCCGCCCAGCGTGGCGCCCGCCAGCACGCCGACGATGACCATGAGAGGGTGCAGGTTGAGGCTCGATCCGATGATGCGGGGCACCAGGACCGTGTTCTCGACGTTCTGGATCATCCAGTAGATGCCTGCCACGAGGATGGCAACGCCCAGCTTGGACATGGGGATGTAGGACGAGCCCTGAAAGAGCGCCAGCAGGATCGCCGGCACCGAGGCCAAGGTGGGTCCCAGGTTGGGCACGATCTCGAGGATGCCGGCGATGATCCCCAACGCGACGGCAAACCGGATCCCGACTGCGCTCATGGCGACCGTGGTCAGCACCCCGATCACCAGGCAGAGCACGATCTGGCCTCGTAGGAATGCGTTCCACGTGGCGTTGATCTGCCCGACGAGCTTGGCTGCCTCGGAGCGGTACGGGGCAGGGATGATGCTCAGCAGCGTCGGGATCAGGCGATCGGCGTCGCGCAAGAGATAGAACCCCATGACCGACATAAAGATCAACCAACCTACGCCCGAGGCGACTGTCCGCACGACCGAGAATGCGCCGCCCGCCAGGGGCGAGATCGCCGAGTTGATCAGCTCCATGATCCGGTCGAACTCGAAGGAGAGGGTGGGGGACTCGAACTTGGGGAGCGCGATCACGTACCCCAAGACCTCGAAGCGGTACTGGTCGAGCTGCTCGAGCCAGGTGACCGCCCGGTTGGCGATCGCGTCGAGGTTGCGGACCAAGTTCTCGACTTCGTCTACGATCACCGGGATGGTGACCGCCGGCAGGGTGGCGACGACGCCGAGGCAGACCAGATAGACGATCAGCACCGACCACGCGCGCCCGATGTGCAGCCGCTTCGAAAGCCAGCCCACGGCAGGCGCGGCGATGTAGGAGAACAGGAGCACGAGGATGATCGGGAGCAGGATGGTGCGAAAGCTGTACAGCAGCAGCGCCATCACGATCAGGATCGTCGCAGAGACGAGTTGCTTGGTTGAGCGGCTCCAGCGCGGCAGATCGCTCATCGGGTACCCTCTCCTCCACTCTGTGGATCGATGCGGTCGATCTCTTGTTCCAGGTTTGCCTCGAGCAGCTCGGTGACCTGCTCCCGGTCCCGCAGTCGGCGGTGGGCAACCGCAGACCGGATCTGGTCCCATAGACGATTACGAAAGTGGGCCGTCTTTTGTTTCCATGCCTGGGGTGTACCCAGCCCGCCGCGCGCCCAGTAGGCGCGCGCCGCCATCCCCAGCGCAGCGGTCCCGACGGCGGCATAGACGCCGCTGGCGACCCAGTTCGCCCCGGGCAGTGGGACGAGCTTGATCAGCTGGCGGAACCCCTCGCGCAGGCCAAAGCCGCCGCCCAGCGTGAGCACCACTTCCTTGGCCTTGTCCCAGGTGACCCGTTGGCCGTAGACGCGGCTGAGCTGCAGCACAAGCCCGACCTGGATCGCCGTGAGCGGGAAAAAGTCGGCGATGGGCAGGGGCGAACTGCCCACGGCGAGGGCCGAGATCGCTGCGCCGGCGATGTAGCGCGTGGCGATCTGGTGCCGGTAGTGGGGCACGAGCTCGCTCACCGTCGCCAGCAAGCCGGGGTTGAGGCGGATCAGCGAAAAGACGACCTGTTCGAGGTTGATCCGCCGCGTCGCCGAGACCGGGATCAGGTCGCCTTCCGGGACGCCGAGGTCCTGCGCGGCGCGGGCGATCACGTCAGCCTGGTATCCCTTGACCAGATCGATCTTGTTCAGGACCAGCGTCATGGGCTTGCCCAGGCGGCACAGTTCCTCGTACAGGGCACGCGTCCCCTGGCTGATGCCGGCGTGAGCGTCAAAGACGACGATCAGCGAATCGGCCTCGCGCGCGGATTGGAACGCGACGCGCTTGCGTTCCTCCCCTGCCGCCTCGTCGCCGCCAGGCGTGTCGATCACGGTGCACAGCCCGGCATCGGCGATCTGGGCGACGCGCGTGGTGCCGGGCACGGGGCTGACCTCGGCTTTGGTCTCCTTGGGCAAGAGGAGGGCATTGAACAGCGAGGACTTGCCGACGTTGACCGGTCCGACGATACTGATCCGCTTCCGGGCGCTCTCAAAGACGCCCTCGTACTGGCGCAGGGCAAGCTGGACGATGCGATAAAAGACGGCGGGTTTGGCTTCCTGGACCAGGGCCTGCAGGTTCCGGGCGATCAGGCCTTTGCGCTCCTCGGGGAGCGCATCGTACACGGTCTCCAGCCACAGGCGAGACTCGCGCGACATGTCGCCGAGCAGGCGCCCGATCACGTCGTCAAAGCTCGCCTCGGGTGCGCTGCCGGGCGCCTCCACCGCGCTGTATTCCTGCGCCGCACTGCTCTCGTGCGCCGCACTGCTCTCGTGCGCCGCACCGGCTTCGTGCGCCGCACCGGGTTCCGTCCCAAGTTCGTCCGCTGCGCCAGGCAGTCCCGCCGGCGAGGCGCAGTCGCTATGTTCGTCCACCGGTTCTCCTCGTCGCGCTTATGCGTCCGCAGCCTGCAAGTGCTCGACCAGCATGCCGAGCGCGCGGCGTGCGGAGCGCAGCTTGTTCTCTGCGCGGCTGCCGTCCCACACGTGTCGCTCGCACCGCTCGACCTGTGGGCCGACGAGGGCCAAGTACACCAGGCCCACCGGCTTGCCGGGCGTGCCTCCGCTCGGCCCGGCGATGCCCGTCGCCGCGAGGGCATAGTCAGCCTGCAGTAGACGGCGTGCGCCGCGCGCCATCTGCAGCGCCGTCTCGGCGCTCACGGCTCCCGCGGTTGACAGCGTCTCCTGCGCGACCCCGAGCACGTCGCGCTTGACCTCGTTCGCATAGGCGATCACGCCTCCCACGACATAGTCAGAGCTGCCCGGCACCTCCGTCAGCAGGTGACCGATCAGCCCGCCCGTGCACGACTCGGCAGTCACCACGGTCCGGCCCAACGCCCGAAGCAGGGGGCCGACGATCTGTTCCTCCGGCAAGGGGTCGCGCTCGCCCATATCCCTCCACACTCATCTCGTCCGATACGGGATCAGGATAGGTCCAAGACCATTATACCATGCCAGCGGGGAGCGCTGCAACGCACGCAGTGAGCAAGAGTGCAAAAACAATGGGAAAAACCCTATAATTGGGTATTGACAATACTGGGTCACATATGGTATAATGTGTCAAACAGTGAGGGAGCGGAGAGATGGCAGACCTTACAGACAATCTCATATCGGAGTTGCGGCGCGGCACACTGGTGCTGACTGTCCTGAGCCAGCTCGACGATCGGCGTTACGGCTACTCGCTCGCGCAGCGCCTGTCCGAGCGGGGGGTAGAGATCGACCAGGGCACGCTCTACCCCCTGCTTCGGCGGCTGGAGGAGCAGGGCTTGCTCGAGAGCGAGTGGTCGGTGGAGGGACCGCGCCCGCGACGGTACTATGTGATCAGCGATGTGGGGCGCGAGACCCTGCAGACCCTGGTCGAGGAATGGCGCGCGTTGAACCGCGTGCTCGAGCGACTGCTTGGAGAGGAGAACTAGACAATGAAAGTGACGCTTTTCGACCGCTACGTGCACGAAGTGGGGCGACGTCTGCCGCAGCGCATGCGCGCCGACGTGCAGGCAGAGTTGCACTCGCTGCTGATGGATGCGCTCCAAGACCGGGTGGGCGAGCTGCCCGAAAAGGGCGAGGTGGCGGAGGCGGATCAGGTTGCGGTCCTCGAGGTCTTTGGCCCGCCGGCGCGCGTGGTCGAGGGGTATATGCCACCCAAGCGCTACGTGATCGGTCCACGGCTGTACGACATCTACCGGATCGTCGTCGCCGCCGTGACGGGGGCACTGACGATCGCGCACCTGGTCTTGCTCGGTCTGGCGCTGTGGGGCGAGAGCGACCCGGCGGGGGGCTTGGCGTCTGCCTTGGGCAACGTGTTCGACAGCTATCTCGGCGCTGTCCTGGCAGGGCTAGGGTCGGTGACGGTGACGTTCTATGTCCTGGAGCGCGTCTTGCCCGAGTCAGCCCTGGAGCGGGATGAAGCGGCGTGGGACCCACGCAAGCTGCCGCCGGTCCAGGATCGGGCGCGGATCGAGGTCGGAGGGCTGATCGTCGAAAGCGTGCTGATGGTGATCGCCCTGGTCGTGTTCAACTTTTTCCCGCAGTGGGTCGGCGTAGCCTACGTTGGGTCGCTCGATGGTGGGAAGGGGGTCTGGCACGCGACCCCCATGTTGGCGCCTGTGTTCGTGCAGGCCTACCTGCCGATGCTCAACGTGCTGTGGCTGCTCCGGATCGGGCTGAACGTGGTCTTGGTGCAGCTGGGGCGTTGGCAGCGCTGGACGCGCGCGATCGACCTGGTCCTGGCGCTGTTCGGGGTCTATGTCCTCTCGCGCATGCTCTTTGGCCCGTCGCTGCTGGCGATGGAGGCGATCGAACCCGCATCGCTGCGCGAGACGCTGACCAAGATCTTGGGGCCGATGCTGCGCGTGGGGCTGGGCATTGGCCTGGTCGCCACGGTCGGAGAGGTGGTGCAGAAAGGCGTCCGGCTCGTCCGCAGCGAGCTCCGCCCGGACTACCTCTCGCCGGACGAGGGCGCGCCCGCAGCGTAGCCAAGCCAGCGCAACTTGACACACAGGGCCCCGGTCTCGCCGAGATCGGGGTCCTGTCGTGTGGATGGCTTGCCAGTCGGGCGCGATTGCCAGCGCCCCCAGCGCGACTCGAACACGCAACCGACTGCTTAGAAGGCAGTTGCTCTATCCTTTGAGCTATGGGGGCTGTACCTAGATTCTACCACCGAACGGACGCCCGTGCAAGCGGTTTGATGACTCGCTTTTTTGCCCCAAGTGCAGGGCGTGGTATAATTGCACGGTTGGCAGAGAGCGACGAGGAGGCGGCGTGCGGATTGACGGTCGGGCATGCGACGAACTGCGTCCGGTGACCCTGACCCCCGGGTACGTGGCGTACCCCGAGGGGTCGGTTTTGATCGAGGCTGGGCAGACGCGCGTGTTGTGCAACGCCACGGTCGAACCACGCGTGCCGCCCTGGCTTGCCGGACGTGGGCGGGGGTGGGTGACCGCCGAGTATGCCCTCCTCCCACGGGCGACGCACACGCGTTCGCAGCGCGAGACCAGCGGTCTGCGCGGGCGGACCCAGGAGATCTGGCGCCTGATCGGTCGTTCGTTGCGTGCGGCGGTCGACCTGGACGCCCTGGGCGAGCGGCAGGTGATCGTCGACTGCGACGTGATCCAAGCCGATGGCGGGACGCGCACCGCGGCGGTGACCGGGGGATACGTGGCCTTGGCCCTCGCCCTGCGGAGCCTGGTCGCGGCGGGCGCCGTTCCGGCAGGCGTGCTGTCTACCGCGGTGGCTGCGGTGAGCGTGGGCATCGTCGACGGTGAGCTGTTGCTCGACCTGTGCTACGACGAGGACCGGCGCGCCGATGTGGACGTGAACGTGGTCATGACCGCCGCAGGCGGCTACGTCGAGGTACAGGGCACGGCGGAAGGCGCACCCTTTGGGCGGCGCGAGATGGACCGCCTATTGGACCTTGCGGAGGGGGGAATCCGCCACCTGCTGCGTGCGCAGCAGGCTGTGTTGGCGACGGAGGGTAGCGGGTGAGCGTAGAAGCGCAGGTTGAGGCGCTCAAGGGAAAACTGCGGGCGCGTACGGGCTGCCTCGAGGGGGACATCCGCGTCGTCTATGCGCCGTTGCGCATTTCTCCCTTGGGTGCGCACGTCGACCACCAGGATGGGCTGGTGACCGGGATGACGCTCAACCGGGCGATCATCCTGGCTTTTGCCCCGCGCAGCGACCGGCGGGTCTGCATCGAGAGCGAGAACTTTCAGGGGCGCGTGGACTTTTCCCTGGACGAGGTGCCGCCTAGGGTCCAGGGAGACTGGGGTAACTATGTGCGTGGCGCGGTGCTCGCCCTGCAGCAGTCGCACGAGCTGTCGACCGGCATCGACGGGATCGTCGAGGGACGGATGCCGATCGGCGGGCTGAGCTCGTCGGCAGCGGTCGGTGTCGCTTACCTGCTCGCCCTGGAGACGGCGAACGACCTGCAGATCGGGCCCGCCGAGAACATTGAGCTCGACCGGTACATCGAGAACACCTACCTGGGCGTCAAGAACGGGATCCTCGACCCGTCGATCATCCTGCTCAGCGATCGCGATCACCTGACCTATCTCGACTGCCAGTCGGTCGAGGTGCGCAAGTTCGCCACGCCGGCGGACAACGGTCACTTTGAGGTGCTCGTCGCCTATTCGGGCCTGGCGCGTTCTTTGGCTGCCACCGACTATAACGTGCGGGTGACCGAGTGCCAACAGGCGGCGCGCATGATGCTGGACTGGGCGGGGCTGCCCGTGCCGGCGGAGCCGCGCCTGCGCCTGGTGTCGGAAGAGATCTATGATGACCTGTGTGGCGATCTGCCGCCGCCCCTGGATCGGCGCGCGCGCCACTTTTTCACCGAGGTGCGGCGGGTCCGCGCCGGGATCGAGGCGTGGAGCGCGGGTGACCTGGAAGAGATGGGACAGCTGATCAACGAGTCGGGCGCCAGCTCGGTCTACAACTACGAGTCGGGCAACCCGCAGCTGATCACGCTCTACGAGCTGCTCCGCGACTGCCCAGGTGTGTACGGGGCGCGCTTTAGCGGCGGCGGGTTCCGTGGGTCGTGCATCGGCCTCGTTGACCCGCGCTACCGGGACGAGATCCGCGCGCGGATCGACGCGCTCTATCCCGCAGCGCACCCCGAGGTCGCCCAGCAGTACAGCGTCCATT
>JAFGIE010000048.1 GCA_016929775.1 Anaerolineae bacterium | reverse complement strand
GAAAAGGCAACGCTCTCTACGAGCGCAGTGTGGTATAATAGGCACGCCACCGTCGGTCGGGGAGTGCGGGGGGCGTCCCCTCGCGAACCTCTCTTCCGACGCAGTGTGGACGGTGCCGAGCGGTCGGAGCGCGCGGAGACAGCGCGACATCGCGCAGCACGAGAGCCCCCGCCGCTCCCGCAGCGCTGCACAGTACCGAGAGGAGTAGCCATGGGCGAAGAGCCGCACGACTTTTACGCGAATGCGGTCAATGTATCGAGCACGATCTATGACGTCACGCTGAACTTCCGGACGCAGTCGCCCGTCTTTCTGAGCCAGGGCAAGCAGCCGGTGATCGAGGCGAGTGCGGTGTTCAACGTGCGCATGAGTCCCCAGCACGCCAAGGCGCTGACCGCCCTGCTGGCGAAGCACATTCAAGACTATGAAGCCAAGTACCAGGCCCAGCTCCCCCTGCCGCCCGAACTGCAGCAACTGTGGGATCAGGTGATGCCCAAAGGGTGAGCGGTGCTAGGTCTCGCCCGCCTAGCTGTCATGGACGGGGCAACGCCCAGCAAAGCGCCCGCCCCATCCAGCGCGCGGCGACCTGGTCGAGGTCGGGTTGCGCCTAAAAGAACCCCAGCTGGCAGGGCTTGACCTTCATCCCCAAGGCTTCGACCGCATTGCCCATCTCGGGACGCGAGTAGTCCTGCTCGTCCGCGATCCGCCACAAGTCAGCGCACGAGACGCGCCCATCGACCGACGCCTCGCGGATCGCGCGCTCCAACGCCTCCGGCACGTGCGCCATCGGCTGCCGGATCCGGTACCCCGGGCGTCCTTTGGTCGCATAGCCAAACAGCCCCAACTGGCAGAGTGTGCCCCGGACGCCCATCGCATTCGCGCACTCGCCTACCTCGAGCGGTGCGAGCCCCAGCTCGGCGGCGATATAGTGCGCGACGGCACATGGCAGTCCTTTGCCCGGGTAGATCCTGATCTTGGCCTCGATCTGTTCGTTCGCCATCCTGTTGTCCTCCTGGCAGATCGCTCACCCCACTCCGGCGCATTCTAGCACACAACGATCTCGCGGACAAGCTCTCCCCCCAGACTGCGCCCAGGCGCAGAGCACCGAACGCGCCCTTTGACACCGCTGCCTGCGTGTGGGATAATCGCTGCACACCACCCCGTCGAAAGGAACCGATATGGATATCGCCGCCCACATCGCCAACGAGCTCGGGATCGCGCCGCAGCAAGTCGCGCACACGATCGCGCTCTTTGACGATGGGAACACGGTTCCCTTTATCGCCCGCTACCGCAAGGAAGCCACCGGCGAGCTGGACGAGACACAGATCCGGACCATCGAGGGGCGGTTGAGCTATCTGCGCACCCTGGAAGCGCGCAAGGCTACGGTCCTCAAGCACATCGCCGACCAGGGCAAGCTAACGCCAGACCTGGAAGCGGCGATCCGGCGCGCCACGGTCCAGCAGGAGGTCGAGGACCTGTACTTGCCCTACCGTCCCAAGCGGCGCACGCGCGCTACGATGGCGCGCGAGCGGGGCCTGCAGCCCCTGGCGGACGAGATCCTGGCGCAACGCATCACGCGCGGCAGCCTGGACGAGATCGCCCGTCCCTACCTCAGCGACGATGTCCCTACCGTCGAGGACGCCTACGCCGGCGCGTGCGACATCGTGGCGGAGCACGTCGCCGAGGATGCCGCGGCGCGCCAGGTCGTCCGCGCACGGACGCTGCGTGAAGGCGTGTTGGTCAGCACCCAGGGCGACGCCGATGCGGACCCGCGCCAGGTGTATCGCATGTACTATGCCTTCCAAGAACGGCTCTCCGTCCTGCCCGCGCATCGTCTCCTGGCGATCAACCGCGGGGAGCGCGACCGGGCGCTCAAGGTCCGCCTCGACGCACCCGAGGCAGACCTGATCGCCGCACTCGAACGGCAGTTCATCCGCAACGCCCGCTCCGTGCTCGTCGGGCAGATGCGGGAGTCGCTACAGGATGCCTACCGGCGGCTGCTTGCACCGGCGATCGCGCGCGAGCTGCGCGCGCTGCGGACCGCACAAGCCGGGGATCACGCGATCCGCATCTTTGCCGCCAACCTGCGCAGCCTGTTGCTACAGCCGCCGCTGCGCGGTAGGGTCGTGATGGGCCTCGATCCGGGGTACCGCACAGGCTGCAAGGTCGCCGTCGTGGATGCTACGCTGCGTTACCTGGAGGGGACGACCATCTACCCCCATCCTCCACAGCGGCAGTGGGAGCAAGCCAAGGACGTGATCGCGCGGCTGATTGCGCGGCACGAGGTCGACGTGATTGCCGTGGGCAATGGCACCGCCTCGCGTGAAAGCGAAGCCCTGATCGCCGAGGTGATCCGCGCCCTCCCCGCACAGACAGCGCACACGCGCTACGTGATGGTCAGCGAGGCTGGGGCTTCTGTCTATTCCGCCAGCGAACTCGCGCGTGACGAACTCCCCACCCTGGACGTCGCAATGCGCGGCGCCGTGAGCATTGCCCGCCGCCTGCAAGACCCGCTCGCCGAACTGGTCAAGATCGATCCCCAGTCGATCGGCGTGGGCCTCTACCAGCACGACGTCGACCAAAAGCAGCTCGGACAGGCCCTCGACGCCGTCGTCGAGAGCGTCGTCAACTATGTCGGGGTCGATCTCAACACAGCCTCGCCGGCGCTGCTGCGCTACGTCGCGGGCATCAACCAGCGCACCGCGGCGCAGATCGTCGCCCATCGCGACGCACATGGGCCCTTCCGCGCGCGGCACGCGCTCACCGAGGTTGCCGGGATCGGCGCACGGACCTTCGAGCAGGCAGCGGGGTTCTTGCGCATTCCTGGGGGGGACGATCCGCTGGATAACACGGCGATCCACCCGGAAAGCTATCCCGTTGTGGAACGCCTCCTGCACTGGCTGAACGCGCCCGAGCGCGAGGTGGGGTCCCATCTCCGCGCCCTGCGGGCGAGGACCGACCTCGACCTGGTCGCCGCGCAGCTGGAGGTCGGGCTTCCGACGTTGCGCGACATCGTCGGTGCGCTGCTCCAGCCCGGACGCGACCCGCGCGATGACCTGCCGCCCCCGATCCTGCGGCAAGACGTGCTCCAGATCGAGGATCTATGCGAGGGCATGCAGCTGCAGGGCACGGTGCGCAACGTCGTCCCCTTTGGCGCGTTTGTCGACGTCGGGGTCAAGCAGGACGGGCTGGTCCACGTCTCGCAGCTGTCCGACAACTACGTGCACGACCCGTTGGAGGTCGTATCTCCCGGCGACATCGTCACCGTGCGCGTGCTCGGCGTCGACCTCGCGCGCGGGCGCATTGCGCTGACGATGAAGGGCACCGAGGGTCTGGACGCGCCCTAGTCCGCTTCCAGGATCGGGATCGGGAACTGCTGGCAGAGCGCGCGCACCTCTTCCCGGATCGCAGCACACAGCCCCTCGTCCGCCGGCGCGTGCAGTACCTGCCCGATCCACGCCGCAATGCGCGCCATCTCTTCGCGCCCCATGCCGCGCGTCGTCACCGCTGGCGTGCCGATGCGGATTCCGCTCGTCACGCGGGGCGGGTTCGGATCGTAGGGGATCATGTTCTTGTTGGTCGCCACCCCCGCCCGTTCCAGCGCAGCCTCGGCGTCCGCGCCGGTGAGCCCTGCGCTCCCCACGTCGACCAGCATCAAGTGGTTGTCTGTGCCGCCAGAGACGATGCGCAGCCCCGCAGTCTGCAGGTCGGTTGCCAGCGCCTGTGCGTTAGCCACGATGCGCCGCACGTACGCCTTGAACGTAGGTCGCATCGCCAGGCGCAGTGCGACCGCCTTGGCGGCGATCGTGTGCATCATGGGCCCGCCCTGGATCCCGGGGAACACAGCCCGGTCGATCGCGCGCGCCAAGTCCTTGCCGCATAGGATCAGCCCCCCTCTCGGTCCGCGCAAGGTCTTGTGCGTGGTCGTCGTCACCACGTGCGCGTACGGGACAGGCGAGGGGTGTACGCCGCCCGCGACCAACCCGGCAATGTGCGCCATGTCGACCATCAGGTACGCCCCCACCTCGTCCGCGATCGCGCGCAGCCGTGCGAAATCGATCAGCCGCGAGTATGCGCTCGCGCCCGCCAGGATCAGGCGTGGTCTGTGCGCGCGCGCCAACGCGGCGACCTCATCATAGTCGATCTGCTCGCTCTCCCGCGCCACCCCATAGTGCACAAAGTGGTAGATCTCGCCTGAGAAGTTGATCGGATGCCCGTGGGTCAAGTGTCCACCGTGCGCCAAGCTCATCGCCAGGATCGTGTCTCCGCCCTCCAGGAGCGCCATATATGCCGCGGCATTGGCCTGCGAGCCCGAGTGTGGCTGGACATTCGCGTGCTCACTGCCAAAGAGCGTACACGCACGCTCGATCGCCAGCTGCTCGGCGACGTCAACGTGCTCGCACCCCCCGTAGTAACGCCGCCCCGGGTATCCCTCCGCGTACTTGTTGGTCAGGATCGACCCTTGTACGGCGAGCACCTGCCCGCAAACATAGTTCTCGGAGGCGATCAGCTCCAGCGTCTCCTGCTGCCGCTTGCGCTCGGCGACAAACATGGCAAAGAGCTCGGGATCCAAGCGCGCCAGGCCTTCCACCGCGCCCGACTGTGCCCGCTCTGCCAATTCGCGATCCGACACGCCCCAGATCTCGCACAGCTCCGGTGCGAGCGCCGGCGCTATAGCCCGACATCGATCCTCTGCCGGTGCGGACCCCCCTTGCCCCTCTGCCATATCTGCCTCTCCATCCAGTGCCTGCGATGCCGCCGCGTCCCCACAGCACGACGTGCACACGGTCCCACCCCGCCTTCCTGCCCGCGCGCTAGATAAATCGCCGCCGAGAAGGTCTCGCTCGGCGGCGAAGGAACGCCATGGGCCCTGCTGGGATCGAACCAGCGACCAACCGGTTATGAGCCGGTCGCTCTCACCACTGAGCTAAGGGCCCGTCGGGCGTATTATAGTATCTTCGGCACGCGAGGGCAAGTTATCTTGACACACCCTATCTCCTCAGGTACAATATTGTACTTGCACACGAGGAGGATAGGAACCGATGCTAGAGAACCTCGCGCGGATCGAGGAACGATACGAAGAACTGACACGCGAGATGGCGCGCCCCGAGGTCGCCACCGATCACGTCAAGCTGGCAGAGTACGGGCAGGAACGCGCCGAGCTGGCGCCCCTCGTGCTGCGCTATCGCGAGTACGAGGATCTGGTCGATCGGATTGCTCAGGCCAAGGCGCTGCTCGATGAAGAGGATGCAGACCTCGTCGAGCTGGCGCGCAGCGAGATCGACGACCTGGAACCACGCGCCGAGGCGCTCATGGAGCAGATCAGGCGCATGCTGCTCCCCAAGGACCCGCGGGATGACAGGAACGTGATCATCGAGGTCCGCGCCGGGGCAGGGGGCGATGAGGCAGGCCTTTTCGGTGCCGACCTGGCGCGCATGTACATGCGCTATGCCGAGACCCATCGCTGGAAGACCGAGATCCTGAGCGCCAACGAGACGGGCGTCGGCGGCTACAAAGAGATCGTTTTTGAGGTCTCGGGCAAGGGCGCGTTCTCGCGCTTCAAGTACGAGAGCGGCGTGCACCGCGTGCAGCGCGTGCCCATCACTGAGACAAGCGGGCGCATTCACACCTCGACCGCAACCGTAGCCGTACTGCCCGAGATGGACGACGTCGACGTGCACATCGACCCGGCGGACCTGATCATCGAGAACTATACCTCCTCAGGCCCGGGCGGGCAGCACATGCAAAAGAACGCCACGGCGGTGCGCATCATCCACCAGCCCTCGGGCCTGGTCGTTTCGTGCGAGAACCAGCGTTCGCAGACGCAGAACCGTCTCCAGGCGCTGGCGGTGCTCCGCGCACGCCTCTACGACATGGAACAGCAGAAGCAGATCGCAGAACTCGAGGAGAAGCGCCGCTCGCAGGTCGGGAGCGGAGAACGATCAGAAAAAATCCGGACCTACAACTACCCGCAGAACCGCGTCACCGACCATCGCATCGGCATGTCCGTCCATAACCTCGACACGGTCCTCGACGGCAGCCTCGACCCCTTCATCGACGCACTGACCGAGGCCGAACAGGCGGCGGAACTCGAATCGCTGGGCGGCTGATGACGCAAACGCACGTCGATCTCTGGCGCGTCGACGACGCCCTGCGCTGGGCGACTGGGCAACTCGCGGAGACGAGCGAGCCCGTGCTCGCTTCCCGGATCCTGCTCGCACACGTCTTGCACGGCACGGCGACCGATCTCTTTGTGCACCCAGAGCGCAGACTCACCTCGCCCGAAGAGGACGACTACCGGCGCCTGATCGCGCGCCGCGCGCAGCACGAACCGGTCGCCTACCTCGTCGGATCGCGCGCGTTCCTCGACTTTGACCTGATGGTCTCCCCCGACGTGCTCATCCCGCGCCCAGAGACCGAGGCGCTCGTCGAGCACGCCCTGGCTGCCGCCCTGCGCGGGTCCCACCCCCGCATCGTCGACGTGGGGACAGGCAGCGGCGCGATCGCGATCGGGATCGCCGCACGTGCCCCCCACGCAGACGTATATGCCATCGACCGCTCGCCCGCCGCGCTCGACATCGCGCGTGCGAACGCGCGGCGTTGCCAGGTCGCACGGCGAATCACCTTCCTGCAGGGGAATCTGCTCACGCCACTGCCCGTGCGCGCAGATGTCGTGGTCGCCAACCTGCCCTACGTGAGCGAGGCCGAGTACGCGGCGCTGCCCCCAGAGATCCGCCTGTACGAACCCCGTTCCGCCCTCGTCGCCGGCTCGGATGGGCTAGATGCCATCCGTGCGCTCTTGGACACAGCACATGACAAGCTGGCGGCGCGCGCACGGATCCTGCTCGAGATCGGCGCCACGCAAGGGGCTGCCGCCCGCTCGCTCGCCCGTGCCGCCTACCCTGGGGCACAGATCGCCCTCTACCCGGACGATGCGGGACACGATCGCATCGTCCGCATCGACCTGCCGGGCGCGCCGCGCGATATCCGCCCTGGATAGAGGAACCTCATGCCGATCAAGCTGATCGTGTCCGACCTCGACGGCACTCTGGTCGACGCCAACCTGACCATCTCGCTCCGGCTGCGCCAGGCCATCGACCGTGCCCGGCGCGCCGGGGTGACCGTGACCATTGCCACCGGGCGCGGCTATCCCACGACACGGCGTTTTGCCGCGCAACTGGGGATCGATGCGCCCCTGATCTGCTACCAGGGCGCAGAGATCGTGCTCCCCGATGGGACGTTGCTCTATCGCCGCGCCATGCCCCGGGAGCACCTCCGGACTGCGATCGCCCTCTGCGAAAGCGCCGGATGGGAGATCTCGGTCTACCACGACGATCAGATCTATGTGGCTACCATGCAGCGCGATCAGGCCTTCTATGACCGTTGGTTCAGCCTACCTGTGCACCAGGTCGCCGACCTGATGGCTGCCCTGCCGAGCGACCCGATCAAGTTCATCATCGCCGCCGCCGATCAGGATCAGGCCGATCAGATCGAGCACGCGCTGCGCACGCGGGCTGCAGGCCAATTCCAGGTCATGCGTTCGCACGCCTGGTTCGTCGAGGGCTTGGCTGCCGAGGTGTCCAAGGGCAATGCCGTGGCACAGTTGGCGCGCCGCATGGGCCTACACCGCGACGAGGTGATGGCCCTCGGAGACAGCGGCAACGATCGTTCGATGGTAGAATGGGCGGGCATTGGCGTCGCCATGGGCAACGCATCGCCCGACGTCAAAGCCGCAGCAGACGTGATCGCCCCGCCGCAAGAGATGGACGGCGCGGCATGGGCGATCGAACGCTACATAGAACGCGTGCACACATGAGCTATCGGCTCCTTGCCTGTGACATCGATGACACCCTGGTGCGCTTTCCCAACCCGCCCACGCAGCGCGTGGTCGGCGCGATCCGCGCCGCAGCCGCAGCAGGCGTCACGGTCTGCCTCGTCACCGGACGCGCCTACCGCCGCGCGCGCCCGATCGCCGAGGCGTTGGGACTGGACACGCCGCTGATCTGCAACCACGGCGGCAGCATCCGATCCGCACGAACCGGAGAGACGATCCACCGCCAGACACTGCCCTGCTCTCTCGCGGCAGAGATCGTTGCCTGGCTGCAACGGCAAGCGGTCCGGCAGCTCGTGTTCGACGGCGATGTGGTCTATCACAACGCCCTGCCCGGCGAGGTCATCGCCGACTTTGCCGTCTATACGACCGGCGACCACTCTGTCTATGCCCCAGACGTCCTCTCGATCTTGCCCGAGCAGGTCGAGATCATCCTGAACACCAGCCTCGACCACGAACGCCTCGCCGCTGTCTATGCCGGCGCACAGGCACGCTACGGCGACCGGGTGCGCGTGCTCTTTTCCCATCCTTTCGGCGTCGATGTGATGCCCCAGAGCTCCAAGTCGGCGGCTTTGGCCTGGCTCTGCGCGCACTGCGGGATCGCACGACACGAGGTGATCGCCGTCGGCGACGGAGATAACGACGTCGACATGCTGGCTTGGGCGGGGCTGGGCGTCGCCATGGGGGATGGCACAGACCGTGCGCGCGCAGCGGCGGACGTCGTCGCGCCCCCCTTTGCCGCAGATGGACTGGCTTGGGCGGTCGAGCGGCACATCCTCGACCACACTACCCCAATTCGGTAGCGTCCGGTGACTGTGGTATAATGGAGCTCCGTCGCGCCTGCGCCACACGCAGCCGCTACAGGCGAGGAGGACCTGCGCATGGCATATTGGCCCGTGGTACCGCTCGCGCTCTCGGTCGCACTGCTCACCGCTGCCTATGCCGCGCGCCCGCGCACGACGAGCCATCGCCTCTTTGCCGCCTTTCTGTGTTGCACGGTCCTCCACGCAGGCGCCCTGCTGCTCCTCTCGTACACAGGCGCACAGGCAAGCGTGCGGTGGTTGGCGGGATTGCGCTACGTTGTAGCCTATCCGCTCCCGGACCTCCTTGTATGGCTCCTCGTCGTGGACATGATCGCCCAGGGCGAGCCCCCTCCTTGGGTACACGCCATCACCGCAAGCAGCCTGCTTTTCCACAGCGTCGTCGCCGTCATCGCAGCCTTTGACCTCTCCGGGCGTACGACGGTCCTGTACCGCGACCTTGTGCTGCTTCCCGGACAAGGGTACGCGCTCTCGTACAGCGCGCTACACCTCATTCCGCAGCTCGTCCGCCTGATCCCTCTGGGCGGGACGTGGGGGGGGCTCGTCATGGTGTTGTGGCGCCAGGACCGCCAACGACAGGTCTTTACCGGCGCAGGCTTGCTACTCGCGATCCTGCTGCCCTTGGCCTCGCACCTCGCAGTTGCGCGGACCGAGCGCCCCTTTACGGGCCTCACCTCCGTGGCGGACCTGGCGCTTGCCCTCATACTGGGCTACGTCATCTTGCGCGCGTGCTTTGCGCCGCTGCTGCGCGCCGCCACCCAGCGCACAGCAAAAGACACACAGGGATGGGTTGTCCTCGACAGCGCCGGCAACATCCTAGACGTCAACCCGTCTGCCGCCCGGATCCTCGGGATCGACGGTCAAGCTGTGCGCTATGCGTCCTACACAGCCCTGTTTGCGGCAAGGGCGATCCCGCCGGATCTGCTCGAAGCCCTCTCCTACGCCATCGCAGTGCATCCTGCGCCCTACCAGACCGAGATCGCGATGCAAAGCCCGGCAGGCCCGGTCTACGTCCAGGTCCAGGTAGCTCCGATCCGCGACGCAGCAGGGCTTTCGATCGGCAAGACGCTTGGCCTAACCGAGACCACGGCACTGCGGATGTGCCAACACCAACTCAGCCAGGCGCGACGCGCGCATGAGACGATAGAAGACGCGCTCAGCAACGCGTGGGGACCGGCAGTCGACCTGGGCGATGGCGTGCTGGTCCTCGCCCTTGCCGGGGCCCTGGAGCCGGCGCGCACCGCGCGCCTCGTGGCGGGGCTGCTGGAACGTGTGCGCACACACCACGCGCGCGTGGCCCTGCTCGACTTGAGCGCAGTCTCTGTCCTCCCCGAGGCGAGTGCGACAGCCTTGCTGCAGGGCATGGAGGCAGCGGCACTGCTGGGTACGCAGATCGGCTGGGTCGGCATCCAGCCTGCAGTGGCTGATCTCCTGAGCGATCTCGCCTTGCCCATAGATCCACGCGCCACATTCCCAGACCTTCCCACTGCGCTTGCGTACTGCAAGAGCAGATAGCACGCGTTCTGCAGGAGGGTTTTCCTCTCCATAGATATCCCCTTTTCTCTCTATAGGATCATGTATGTAGTATTAGTAGTAGGGCCTGGGGAAAAGTGGACAACGGGGGCCCTCCTACTTGTTGTGACCAACGTGTACCTTGGGCGACGTGAACAGACCCTACAGCTTGTGGATCCGGCGCCGGCGGGCAAGCAGAGCGGGTTGGGGATATGAGGGGGATAGCTTGGGATACCGCGTGGGATAACTGGACTCGATTGGCTTGACCATAACCGGGCATACCGTCTCTTGTGGGGGGGCGGGTGTGAGCACAACGGGTAGTGCTGGACATGGAGCCCGGGTCCTGCAGCGCGTCGCGTTATCCCCAGTTACTCACTTCTGTCCACAGTTCTCGGCGACTTATCCACACATTTGCATCGTATCGCAGAGGCAAGATCGGGACACGAATCGTCCTGGAATGTACAGTACGCATTCCAGGACGTTGCTGAGCAGAGGAAACGTTCTTTTCGCTCTGTTGTGTGATGTGGGATGCTGCTAGTGGGACCCGCTGTATAGTTGCTCTTGGATGGCGATGATCTCGCGGCGAAGCGTCGGATCCTCTTCCAGCTGCCCCTCGATTTTCTCGACGCCATAGATCACGGTGGTGTGGTCTCGTCCGCCGATCGCCGTCCCGATCTCGGGGAGAGATGCCTGTGTCTCTGTGCGCGCCAGGTACATCGCCACCTGGCGTGGGCGCACGATTTCCTGGTGCCGCCTGCGCCCGCACAGGTCTTCCTCGCTGACGTGGTAGAAACCTGCTACGGCTTTGATCACCTGCTCCGGCGAGAGGGTCTTGGGCACCTCGATGATGTCCTGCAGCGTCTCTTCGAGCTGCTCCTCGTTCGGTGGGATGCGGGTCAGCGTGCTGTGTGCGACGAGCTTGTTGAGTGCGCCCTCTAGTTCGCGGATGTTACTCACGACGCGTTGTGCGATCAGGTTGAGCAGCTCCTCTGGGATCGGGATCGGCTGTGTCTCCGCTTTGAACTGCAGGATCGCGATACGGGTCTCGAGGTCGGGCGCCTGGATGTCTGCCAGGAGCCCCCACTCGAAGCGGGAGCGGAGGCGCTCTTCTAGGGTCGGGATCGCCTTGGGCGCGCGGTCGCTGGTCAGGACGATCTGCTTGTTGGCGGCGTGCAGGGTGTTGAAGGTGTGAAAGAACTCTTCTTGCGTGCTTTCCTTGCCTGCGATGAACTGGATGTCGTCGATCAACAGGATGTCGGTGCTGCGGTACTTGAGCCGAAAGTCCTCCGTGTTATGCGTCCGGATCGCGTTGATCAGGTCGTTGGTGAACTGCTCCGAGGAGACATAGAGCACCTGTAGGTTCTTGCGCTGGCAGCTATGCCCGATCGCGTGGAGGAGATGCGTCTTGCCCAGACCTACGCCGCCGTACAGGAAGAGGGGGTTGTAGGCGCCGGCGGGCATGTCGCTGACGGCGAGCGCCGCCGCGTGCGCGAGGCGATTGCTCGGCCCGACGACGAACGTCTCAAACGTATAGCGCGGGTTGAGCGGCATGCGGTCGTACCCGTTGGGCATGGCGCGTGGTTGGCTCAGTTGTGTGTCGCCTTGCGCCGTATCGGGCCTACTCAGCAGTGGGAGTGGATCCTCCTGATCGATGTCCTGCTCCTCTGCCCAGACCACGAACTGCACGTTCACTGGCTGCCCGATGATGCCGTTCAGGGTACGCTGGATCGGCGTGCGCAGGCGGTTCTCCAGCCAATCCTTGATGTATCCGTTTGGTGCGCCGAGGACAAAGTCGTCCTCCTG
Source organism: Anaerolineae bacterium (assembly GCA_016929775.1). The sequence goes on along the minus strand of JAFGIE010000048.1, from coordinate 641 downwards.
CCAGGAGACTACGCTGGTGGGCTTGAGCCAGGTGTTAAAGGTCGCCTTGGTCATCTGCAGCTCGAGCTCGCCCAATGCGGCGTTCCAGATGGTCTGAGCGTCCTGCATCTTGCTTCTCCTCGACATCACGTGGGCGGCTTGGGGCTGTCCCGTCGTACGCGGAAACGCGCACCGCGACCGCGCTTGCATCGGCTGGCGGCGATGGTGCGCCTCGAGTGACCGGTATGGACCCACAAACGCACTGAGCGAGACCGCTCGATGCGCGAACCAGTGAACGTCCTAGAAACGGTGTCCTATGCGCTGCAGCCCGCGGGGGCTACGATCGGCAGAAAGGAAGCGTGTGCTCCTGACTCCCAGTGGGTGGAGGGACGCAAGAGCGGTGTGTGCTTCCTCGCCTGGATGGGGTCGGCGCGCACGAGCGCGGCGCCGGTCAAGTGCGCGCATATTGTAACCCAAAGCAGAGGGGATGGCAAGCGCGCAGACGTCAGTTGGCGTATCGCGGTTCAGCGAGGGACTAGCTGTCGGGATCCGTAGGGCATTGACCGCTACGACTTGTGTGCTGTTCTGCGCGCAGCTGCCGTCCCACCTGGATCGCCAAGGGGGCGGAATTTTAAGGATCATTAGGTCAACTGAACGTGCGG
>JAFGIE010000047.1 GCA_016929775.1 Anaerolineae bacterium | reverse complement strand
GCACGAGCAGGTGGGGCGCGTGCCGGTCGCCGACGTGCTCAAGGCCTTCCTCGACCAGACCGGCTACCAGGCTGCCCTTCTGCACGCAGGGCAGGCGCGGGGTGCGCGCAACGTCGCCAAGCTCCTGTCCGACGCACACGCCAGCGAGATCGTGGGCATGGGGGCCTTTCTCGAGTACATCGCGCAGCTGCGGGACGTGGGGACGCGCGAGGGGGAGGCTTCGACCGTTGCCGCGGGCGCCGTGCAGATCATGAGCGTGCACGCCGCCAAGGGGCTCGAGTTTCCGATCGTCGCGATCGGCGACGCAGGGCGCCGCGCCCCGCCGCCGCGTGGGCTGCTGATCGACCCTGCGCTCGGCGTCATCCCGCCCTACGCCGAGCAGCAGATCGAGGCGCGTGCGGGGGGCGCGCCGAGGGTGCACGCCGCGCAATCGGGCATGTACCGGCTGGCGCAGCGCGCCGCGCAGGACCAGGAGGATGCCGAGTCTGACCGTCTGCTCTATGTCGCCGCCACGCGCGCCCAAGAGATGCTGCTGGTCAGCGGCGTGGTCAGCAAGTCCCCGGACGGCTGGCTGAAGCGGTTCGGCGAGGGGCTCGGGCTGGGCGAGCAGATCGCCGGGGTCGATCCGGAGGGCGCCGCCGTGCAGACGATCGCGCTCCGCGCGGGCGCGCAGCCGGTGCGCTGCACGCTCTATCCGGCAAACGCAGACCTCACGGGCCTGGCGCCGGGCGCAGACCGCGCCGGCGCGCGCCATCCGGAGGCGGAGGGCGCCCCAGCCCTCGGACCCGGCGAGCTGCCCATGCTGCGTACCTTCCTCCCCGAACCGGTGGTCGCCGACGAGGCGCGCCGCGAGGAGGCGCGCGACCCACCCCGGCGCGTGTGGCGCGTCGCGCCGAGTGGGGCGTCGCCCGCCGCGCCGTCGTGGGTGGTGGGGCAGATCGTGCACGGCGCTCTCGCGCAGTGGCTCTATCCCGGTGCGGCGGAGCGTGATTTCGACGCGTGGGCTGCCGCCGAGGCACGCGGGTGCGGGATCACCGACGCCGCCGAACTGCGCAACGCCGTGCGGCGCGCGGCGCGGATCCTGACGCGCTTCCAGGCGACGCCCCTCTACCGGCGCATGGATCGCGCCCCTGCGCGCTATCACGAGGTGCCCTACAGCGGAATCGACGCGGACGGGCGGCTGGAGTGTGGTGCGATCGACGCGCTTTTTCGCGACGCGGCGGGCTGGACGCTGGTCGAGTTCAAGACCGATCGCATCGCCGGGCGGGCGCAGCTCGAGGACAAGCTGGCGGAGGCGGACTATCAGCCGCAGGTGGCGCGCTATCTCGCGGCGGCGGCGCGCATGCTCGGGGAGCGCCCACGCCCTGTGCTCTGCCTGCTCAACGTTGCCGGCGCGGTACAGACGGTCGAGGACCGCTGGTAGAGGGCGCCTCCCCGGTCAGGCCAACAGCTGTGTGCGCTGCCTGTTCTCCGGCGCCTTGCCCAGCCGGAAGCGGTTGTCGCACCTGTCTGCGCCTTCCGAGAGGGTCATAGTACGCACCAAGCCGGTGCCGCTGAGTGCGCTGGCGAGCATGTCATACAGGCAGACGTACCGCAAGAACTCGCCAGCACCTTGGGCGCGGTAAAAATCCCACATGGGGCAGTGCGTGATATCCATGCCGCAGTCGAACGTGCGACCGTCCCCCTCGACATAGACGGCGACGACGCCTGCGGGATCTGCCTGTTGCTGTGACCGTGCAGCTTGGTGCTTGAGCCGCATCTTGAACAGGCGCTTGCCCAACCGCGTGCTCAACAGCGCCTTGAGCAGGCGCGAGGCCCACTTGACTGGACAGGGCAAGGAAGCCAGCGACGCTCTGGCTAGGACGTGGACGACGCGCCCGATCTCGTCCGTCGATCGACCGTGCGCGTGCAAGACCTTGTACAGCGCCAGGCCATAGGACATGCCGATCGCGTCTCGGCTGTACCGGCTCCTGGCGCCGCCGATGCGCGGGATGTGGGGGATCAGTGCCCTGAACTCCCGGCGCGTCTCGTCGAGATAGACAGAAGCCAGGGCGCGCCCATAGAACGATGCCAGGACCTCCACCAGTAGTCTCGACTGGCGGTCAAAGTCGCGTAGCAGGCGCCCCGTTCGTTCCAGTTGATCTATTTGGGACATGGCGTTTTCCTCCTACCAGCTGGTCCTCCCTGTTCCGCTTGTCGTTCGCCGCCGGCTTTGAGATCGTTGTTGTCCACTTGCCACCGCGTGGCTGTGCTGCGGGGCGAATGGCCTCGCCCCTCCCCCGTAGGCCCTCGGCTGCCGCCAAGCACGCCTTGTCGCCTACCGTACCGCTGCGATCGCGTCCTGCAGCGCGGCGATCACCACCTCTGGCGCGTCGAGGTGAACCTGGTGCCCACTGTGCGCGATCACGCGCTGCTCACCCCGCGCAGAGAGCGCCGCCAGTGTGCCCTGCATCTCGATCACGTCCCCGCTGACCGGCACCCGGCGATCGTCAAACGGAGTCGATCCGGGCGCCATTTGCTGCCCCGCCGTGAGCACGATCAGCGGCATATCGCCCAGCGGTTGCGCGCCCGCCATTGCCTCCCCTGCCTGGCGGAGGCTCGCGGGCAGCTGCGCCATCTCGGCGATCGCCGTCGCCTGCTGCCGCGGGTCGAGCAGCAGGTTGAGGTACGCGTCCTGGAGCGCGGTGGGCAGCTTGCGCGCCGTCTCGGGCATCGCCTTCGCGCCGCCCAATGGCCCCAGCACGCGCAGTACACCCGATCCGGTCAGCAGGCGCATCACCTGGTAAAAGCCGATCGAGGCGCGCATCTGTCCTTCCAGTTCCGGCGACACGGTGTATGCCGCCGCCGTGTCGATCAGCACCATCGCGGCAACCTCGCCGGGGTACTGCGCGGCATACAGGCGGGCGTGGATCCCGCCCAGCGAGTGTCCCACCAGCACGTATGGCCCGGGTTCGCCCGCTGCCCGCAATAGGGCGTGTAGCTCGGCGACGACGGTGGCGGCGTCGCGCGGCGATGGCCCAGCTTTGCTCCAGCCATATCCCGCCCGATCGTAGGTGCAGACGCGCGTCGTCTCAGACAGCGCGTCCTGGATCGGCGTCCATTCCAGCCCAAAGCAGGCGTTGCCAGCGTCGATCACGAGGGTCGGGCTGCCGCTGTCGGTGCAGCGGATGTGCATGGCGTGCCCGTCCGCAGCGCACAACCCAGCACCGTGCCCGACCTTGATGTACTCTTCACCTCGTCCTCCTGAGATCCCTAGTGCCCGAAGCGCGATGCAGAGACGACCGTGTCTATCCTGTGTGGTCCAGCGCCTGATCGAGGCGCCTGGGCCACCTACCCGGCGAGCGTACTGCAGGGTTCGTTGACACCCTTAGCATAGCACTAAACCGGGGTGCGTGTGATCGGCCATAGGTGGTAAAGCTGGTTTATAGTGAGACAGCCATCGCAGGTCCAGCGTTCCGTCCTCGTCGAGCTCGACCCACGTCCCGAGCGCCCTGCCTTCCCGGTTCAGCGTGTCTCTCAGCCAGCGCGCATCGGCGCGCGCGGGGCGGGTCAGGCGCAGGCGCTGGGACTGCATGGGCGCCATGTGCAGGCCCAAGAGCGCGCCCGTGCCCGGATCGACGCGCGCGAAATACATCAGGCCCAGGTCGCCCCGGTACGCCTCGTAGCCGCCGATCCCCTCATAGTCGGTGAGCAGGTCGCCGCAGCCATACAGCACCAGCCGGTCCTGGTAGACCTCGATCCCCTTGGCGTGGTGCGACGAGTGCCCGTGCACGATGTCGGCGCCCGCCTCGTCGATCAGCCGGTGTGCGAACGTCCGCTGCTCGGACGGGATCGGGTAGCCCCAGTTGCCGCCCCAGTGGATCGACACCACCACGATGTCGCCCTCGCGCCGCACTGCCTCGATCCCCTGCCGGACGCGGCGGACGGCGTCGTCGGATAGGTCCTCCAGCAGGTTGACGCCCCCCCGGTCCGCGGCGGCAGCCCAGGCGCCCGGGATGCCGCTCGAGGGCAGACCGTAGGCGTAGAGGAGGACGCGCGTCCCCTCTCCGACCTCGATCACGGCGGGCGCCTCCGCCTCCTGGCGGTCCCGACCGGCGCCCGCGCGCTGGATCCCTGCCTGCGCCAGCGTATCCAGGGTCTCGGCGAGCCCGGCATAGCCCCAGTCGAGCACGTGGTTGTTTGCGAGGACGCAGCAGTCGATCCCGGCGGCGGTCAGCGCGGGCACATTCTGGGGGTGCATCCGGTAGTGGATCCCCTTGCCGGGCCAGTAGTCGCCGCTCGTCGTGATGCTGGTCTCGAGGTTGATCGCCCGGACGTCGGGGTCGACGCGCGCCAGCTCCTGGAGCGCATCCCCCCAAATGTAGGCGTCGTCGACGGGCCAGTCGATCGGACCGTGGGCCTCTTCTGCCAGCGCCACGTACCTCCTGGCGTCGCGGACGTAGGACTCGTATAGCTGTGGATCGCCCGGATGGGGCAGGATCTGGTCGATCCCCCTGCCGGTCATCACGTCCCCGGACAGAAAGATGGTGACGGCGTCGCCTGTGGGCGGCGGCTCGGAAGAACGTTCGGCAGCGCTGGGTGGCTCTGGTTCCTTTGCCCTGCCGCACGCGGGCGCGCCCAAGATGGCGAGCAGGGCGAACCCGGTCAGACCGTAGGTCAACAGCTTGGACACCACGACCGCACCTACCTCGCTTCACGCCGGCTGTCGGTCTCTCAGGACCATTGTACCACACTTTGCGCCGGCGTGGGGGAACTCGGCTGGGGATAGGGCAGCAATCTGGGTGCGATCCACAAGGGGTGGAAAAGGGACTCTCTTCACTGGAGGCGCCAGGTGGATTGCTGCGCTATCCCGTGCGGACAAGAGCTTGACAAATCCCGACCTTCGGCTATAATACCTCTCGTCGGCGAGGTAGCTCAATGGTAGAGCAGGGGACTCATAAGCCCTTGGTTGG
>JAFGIE010000046.1 GCA_016929775.1 Anaerolineae bacterium | reverse complement strand
CTAAGCTGGTCATAGTCAGCGGCGCTCTTGAGCGGCGGGTCGTAGATCCAGGCGCCCCCGTCGATTCCCGAGTCGTGGCGTGCGACGTCCACCCCCCACGTGTTCGGTGGGTCTACGACGAACACGGCGGAGACGTCATAGGTCTCAGAGACGGGCGAATCGTCGCCGATCCCGTGCTTGATCAAGATGCGACGGAACTGCGTCTCGAGCGTACGCAGCCACGGATCGGTGCACGCGAGTGCGTCAGCCGGCAGGATCTCGTCCCACGCGCCCACAGGTCGACACCAGACCGGGGCGCGGTCGGGGCGGCGCAGGGCGTTGACGTCGCGCCAGCGCTGCTCTATGCGCCGGTTTTCGTCGCTCGCCGCGATCTGGGCGACCTGTCGGGCGAGTTCGCGGATGTACGCACGCTCTTCGGATGCATCGGGCATGTTGCGGCTCTCCTTGGTCTGTCGGATGTACAGGCATTTGCCTGCGTGCAGCGCGTGGGTATAGAGTGTATCACAGGTCCGTCGATCGCACAACGCCTGCCACCGGTGTTGCTCTGCGCGAGGAGCGCACTCCTCGGGCGCGGATGTTTTGACACGCTCTGGGTTAGGCGTTATAATGAGCCGGTTTCACATGCTCCCTGCCGTCGGACGGCAAGGAGCGTGTTACACTATCAGGGAGGCGATGGGCGTGTACAAAATCCTGGAAAAAGAGGTCCTGAGCGAGGCCAACAAGCGGATGGTGCTCGAAGCGCCCAGGGTCGCACGCAAGGCGCAAGCGGGCCAGTTTGTGATCGTGCGCATCGATGAGACGGGGGAGCGGATCCCGCTGACGATCGCGGACTATGACCGCGAACGTGGGACGGTGACGATCATCTACCAGGAGGTCGGCAAGTCGACGATCAAGCTCGGGACGCTCGAGGTCGGTGAGGGCGTGCTGGACCTTGTGGGCCCGCTGGGGCATGCCACCGAGATAGAGAACTATGGGACTGTGGTATGCGTAGGCGGCGGCGTCGGGATCGCGCCCGTGTTCCCGATCGCGCGCGCGCTGAAGGAGGCGGGCAACACGGTCCTCGGGATCATCGGCGCGCGGACAAAGGACCTGCTGCTATGGGAGGACAAGATGCGGTCGGTGTGCGATGAGCTGACCGTCTGCACGGACGATGGCACCTACGGTCGCATGGCGTTGGTCACACAGCCGCTGCAAGAGATCCTGACGGCGCGCGACGACGTGGCACGCGTGTGGGCGATCGGACCCGCGATCATGATGAAGTTCTGCGCCCGCACGACCGAGCCGTTTGGCGTCAAGACAATCGTGAGCCTGAACTCGATCATGGTGGACGGCACGGGGATGTGTGGCGCCTGCCGGGTGACGGTCGGAGGAGAGACCAAGTTCGTGTGCGTCGACGGGCCCGAGTTCGACGGTCACCTGGTCGACTGGGATCTGGCGCTCGCGCGCCAGCGGATCTACCTGGATGAGGAGCGGCGAGCCAAGGAGCAGTGGCTCGAGACGCACGCCTGTAGAGCAGTCGAGGGGTAGGGATCACGCATGGCTGAACTGAACGCGAAACAACGCATGTCCATCCCGCGCCAGCCGATGCCACAGCAAGATGCGGTGGAGCGGCGGGCCAACTTTAACGAGGTAGCGCTGGGACTCACGCCCGAGATGGCGCTGCAGGAAGCGGAGCGCTGCCTGCAGTGCAAGAACGCGCCGTGCGTGGAGGGGTGCCCAGTGGAGGTGCCGATCGCCGAGTTCATCCTCGCCCTGCGCGGGGGAGACGTGCGCGAGGCGGCGCGGATCATCAAGCGCAAGAACAACCTGCCGGCAGTGTGTGGCAGGGTCTGTCCCCAGGAATCGCAGTGTGAAGTGCGCTGCACGTTGGGGAAGCGGCACGAGCCGGTGGCGATCGGTCGCCTGGAGCGGTATGTGGCCGACTGGGAGCTGGGGAACGGCGTCGCGCCGCCCGAACCGCCCGCGCCGAGCGGCTACCGGGTAGCCGTGATCGGTTCGGGGCCCGCAGGACTGACTTGCGCCGGCGATCTAGCCAAGATGGGACACCACGTCGAGATCTTTGAGTCGCTGCACGCCCCGGGCGGGGTCCTGATGTACGGGATCCCCGAGTTCCGCCTGCCCAAAGCGATCGTCCAGGCGGAGGTCGACTATGTGAGGAGCCTAGGCGTCGAGATCCATCTCGATGCTGTGGTGGGCAAGCTGTACACGATCGATGAGCTACTGGGCGAGATGGGGTTCGATGCCGTGTTCTTGGGGACGGGGGCTGGGCTGCCGATCTTTATGCGCATCCCCGGGGTGAACTATATCGGCGTATACTCGGCCAACGAGTTCCTGACGCGGGTCAATCTCATGAAGGGCTATCTCTTTCCCGAGTACGACACGCCGGTCAAGGTTGGCGCCAGGGTCGCCGTGATCGGCGCGGGCAACGTGGCGATGGACTCGGCGCGCTGCGCGCTGCGGCTGGGCACACTGCAGGCGGCAGAGCGAGGCGAGGACCCACCAGAGGTGCACATCGTGTACCGGCGCTCACGCGAAGAGGTGCCGGCGCGCGAAGAGGAGCTGCACCACGCCGAGGAAGAGGGGATCATCTTTGACTACCTCACGAACCCGGTGGAGGTGCTGGGCGATGAGCACGGGTTGGTGGTGGGCATGCGCTGCATCCACATGGAGCTTGGCGAGCCGGATGCGAGCGGGCGGAGACGACCGGTCCCGATCGAGGGCTCCGAGTTCGATATGGCGGTCGACACTGTGGTGATGGCCCTGGGCACGCAGCCCAACCCGTTGGTTTTCGCCGACTCGGGTGGGTTGGAGCGCACGCGCTGGGGGACTGTGCGCGCGAGCGAGGAGACGGGCAAGACGACAAAGGATGCCGTGTGGGCGGGAGGCGATATCGTGACGGGCGCCGCAACGGTGATCAGCGCCATGGGTGCGGGCAAGCACGCAGCCGCCGACATCGACCGCTACCTGCGCGGGGAGCGCGGCGCAGCGGCGCAGGGAGGTCCGGCAGCATGAGTGTCCGTGCCCAGGTGAGCGCCGGTGTGTGTGGGTTCGAGACGTCGGTGGAGGCGCAGTCCCCCGACGGCGTGTCCGTTGTGCTGATGATCGAGAGCACGTGTCCCAAGGTGCGCGCGCTGGCGCGAGAGCTACAGGAGCTCAACGCCTTCGAGGAGATCTTGCAGCGTCCGCTGGCAGAGACGACGCCCGTCCGGCTCGCGGCGCAGCACGGGCTGCACGCGTCCTGTCTGGTGCCGGTCGGCGTGCTCAAGGCAGTCGAGGCTGCGGCAAGCCTGGCGCTCCCAGCGACGTCTACGATCGCGGTCGTCAAGGATGCCTAGCCGCACGAAGGGAGGGCCGATGCCACTGCTCGATCACTTCTCGGTGATTGCCCCGTACTATGACGTCGTGTTTTTCCGGGCGAACGCGGATCTGCTTGACAGGCACGTGCAGCCGCGCCAGGGCGATCGGCTGCTCGACGTCGGTGGAGGGACGGGGCGGGTGGCCCAGTTCTACCTCGGCAAGGTGGCGCAGGTCTGTATCCTCGACCCGTCGCCCAAGATGCTCGCCGAGGGTAGGCGGAAGGGGATCTGCATCACGCAGGGCGAGTCGGAGCAGATCCCGTTTCCAGCCGGGATGTTCGACCGGATCATCATGATCGACGCGTTCCATCACCTGCGCGATCAGGCAGCAGCGGCGCGGGAGCTGTTGCGGGTCCTGTCCTCAGGAGGACGGCTGGTGATCGAAGAGCCGGACATCGTGTCCCTCGCGGTCAAGATGGTCGCCTTGGGGGAGAAGCTCCTGCTGATGCGAAGCCACTTTCTGTCTCCCGAGGAGGTATGCGCCCTGTTCGCGGGCGATGGCGTGCGCGCCTGGGTCGAGAAGACCGGGCATACGGCTTGGGTGATCGTGGAGAAGGCGTGAAGAGAGACCTCTTTTGCGTGGCGCTAACGGTGGTGGTAGCGCTGATCCTGTGCGGCGCACCGGTGAGCGGACAGGGTACCAGCGGACTGCAGAACGCGGGCTTTGAGGGCCCGCCCCGGCAGACGATCGGGGAGGGGACGAGCCTTTCCTCGTGGCTCGCGACGGACTGGCATCCGTGGTCAGTGCTCGGGGACAGCGTGCAGAACCGTGAGGTCGAGTACAAGCTGATTACGCTGGAGACGTCCGATTCGGCGGACCTGCGCAGTCACGTGCACAGCGGCAACCACGCCCAGCAGTTCTTTACGAATGGGGGCACGCACACGGCGGGCTTTTACCAACGGGTCCGCGTGCCCGCGGGCACCCAGGTCTCGTTCGAGATCTGGGTCCAGATCCAGACAGGGGACTCGCTGATCTCGGTGGACGGACGGTACGTGTCCGACCTGAGCGCTGGCGGCGGCAACTACTCCGCGCAGGTCGGGATCGACCCCAGCGGGGCGACGCCCGCGTACTTTGGCGCGGCGCTGCCGGGGTCGATCCAGTGGTCCGAACCGCTGTGGGACATCGCAGCGTGGGGCGTCGATGCGAATGGGAATCCGGCAGACCTATGGGTGCCGATTCGCGTCTCAGCCCGTGCGCAGGGTGAGTGGGTCACGGTGTACACGCGGGGAGAGTGCAAGTACCCGACCAAGTACAACACTTCCTTCTGGGACGATGCGGTCCTTCTCGTAGAGACGCCACCCACGCCGACGCGACCTCCTGCCACATCCACGCCACTCGCCACGGCGACAGCTACGCCGACGAGCACGCCTGCCGCTACCAGCACGCCGACGGCAACCGCGACGGAGGTGGCGACGGCGACATCGTCGCCCAGTCCCACCCCGACTGTAACCGCGACGGCTGAGCCGACCGCGACGGAGGCGCCAAGCAGCACGCCAACGCGAACGCCCGTTATGGTGGTGCTGAGGCCGACGGCGACCGCAACGTGGGTCGTGGTGCCCACGGCTACCGTCACGATCGAGACGTCGCGTGGGCTGAGCGGACGCTGGGTGGAGTTGGGCGTGGTGGCTGTGTTGCTGGTCGGCGCTATGGGCGGTGGGCTATGGATCGGGCAGCGGCTGCGGAGACCGCTGTAGAGTCAGAGGGAGGGAGCGATGAGGATCGTGCTCGACGCGATGGGCGGAGATCACGCCCCTGGCGTGGTGATTGACGGCGCTGTACAGGCTGTGCGCGAGCTGGGGGTCGAGGTCGTGCTCGTGGGTCGGGAAGACGCGATCCGGCGAGAGCTGGCGCGTCACGACACCGCGGGGCTCCCGCTGTCTGTGGTACACGCGGACCAGGTGATCGAGATGGACGAGCACGTGGATGCGGTCAAGGCCAAGCGCGATGCATCGATCCGGGTCGGCATGCGGTTGGTGCGCGAGGGTGAGGCAGAGGGATTTGTCTCTGCCGGGAACTCGGGCGCGGTGATGGCGTCGGCGATCTTTGACCTGCGCCGCATCCGCGGCATCAAGCGCCCAGCGCTGGCGGTACGCTATCCGGCTGCGCCGACTCCTGTGTTGCTGATCGACAACGGCGCGAACACCGACCCAACCCCAGAGAACCTTGTGCAGTTTGCCCAGATGGGCGCCGTGTACGTGGAAAAGCTGTGGGGGATCGCCAATCCGCGGGTCGCCATCGTCTCGAACGGCGAAGAGCCGGACAAGGGCAACCAGTTGGTGCGGCAGGCGTTTCCGCTCCTCGAAGCAAGCGGGCTGCGCTTTGTCGGCAACGCCGAGGGAAAGGACGTGACCAAGGGCGTCGCCGACGTCGTGGTCACCGACGGCTTCACGGGCAACGTGATCGTCAAGCTCTCGGAGGGGTTGGTCTCGTTCCTGGCGCGGTACCTGAAGCGTGAGCTGACGGGCAGCACGCTGAGCAAGCTCGGCGTCGCGCTCGCCGTACCGGGCCTCCTGCTGACCCTGCCTGGCGTGCTGCTTCTCCTTCCGGCTCTGAAGCGGATCGCTAAGCGGATGGATTACGCCGAGTATGGCGGCGCGCCGCTCTTGGGCGTAGACGGCGTGGCAATCATTGCCCACGGTCGTTCCAACGCGAAGGCGATCAAGAACGCGGTGCGTGTCGCGCGGGACTCGGCGCGCGCCGACGTGGTTGGGATCATCAAGGCGGGCCTGGCGCAGGAGCGGGAGGCGGAAGCGGAGGGATAATGGAAGCGTTTGTCGATGAGCGCAAGGTCAAGGTCAACACAGAGGTCGGGCGCTGGTCGACGCTTGGCGGGCTCGTCGTGCTGATCGCAGGGCTGGTGGTCTCTTTTGTGAGTCCGGAGCTCGTGTGGGTCAGCTTGCTAAGCCTGCTGGTGGGCTTTGTGGCAAGCATCTTTGGCGCGTACTATGCCAACCACTGGACGCGCACGCCACGGGCAGACCAGCTGCTGACGCAGGCGCTCAAGGGGATCAGCAACCAGTATCACCTGTACCACTACTTGCTGCCGGTTCCGCACGTGCTGTTGGGCCCAGCGGGCCTGTTCGTGATCCGGGCCTACCTGCACGAGGGGCGCATCTGGTACGATGGCAAGCGGTGGCGGCAAAAGCGCACCGTGAGCCGGGTGCTTGGGTTCACCGGGCAGGATGCGCTGGCAGACCCGATCCGCGACGCCGAGTACGATGCACAGCGGTTCAGGCGGTGGCTCGGGAAGCGGCTTGGGGAGGGGG
>JAFGIE010000045.1 GCA_016929775.1 Anaerolineae bacterium | reverse complement strand
CCGCGCGGGGACACACTGAGGCCCCGGCTTCTGGCAAAGACCGGGGCCCCGCGGCGGACCGTGACGGACAAAGGGGCTACCTGCGCCACTTGCGGATCGTGACCGTGGTCCCGACCGCAACCTGTGACTCGATGGCAAACTCGTCCATCAGGCGGCGCGCGCCGGGGAGGCCCATGCCCAGGTGCCCCGAAGTGGAGAACCCATCGCGCAGCGCCTGCTGGACGTCGGCGATGCCTGGGCCGTTGTCGCGCAGCACGATCTCGATCCCGATCCGCGGACCGCTGTCGAGCGCCCGGATCAGCGCCTCGCCCTCCCCCGCGTACTGGACGATGTTGCGCACCAGCTCTGAGATCGCCGTGGCGATGCGCGCCTGATCGACGAGGCCGAAGCCCAGTTCGCGCGCCAACTCGCGCCCCGCTATGCGCGCGGCAACGATGTCCATGTCGCCGCGGATCGGGACCACCCGCTCGCTCGACATCAGTCCGCTCGCTCCGCGATCATGCGCCGCAGGGCCACGATGCCCTTTTCCAGGTTGAGGGCGGTCTGGACCCCTTGCAGCTGGAGCCCAAGCTCGACGAGCGTGATCGCGACCGCAGGCTGGAGACCAGTGATCACGACGCGAGTGCCCATGAGTCCCGCCATCGCCCCGACCTCGTTGATGATACGGGCCATGAACGAGTCCACGACTTCGACCGCCGTCAGGTCCAGGATCAGGCCTTTGGCCTTGGTCTCATAGATCCGGGTCAGCAGGTTCTCCTTGAACGCCACCGCCGACTGGTCCGAAAGCTCAACCTGCACCGACGCAACGAGGAACTCTTCGATCTTGAGAATGGGAATGCGCGATCCGTCGAACATCAGTCACCCTCTTCCTGGTCTGGCGGGAGCGGGGCAATGGCATAGCCCGTGCTCTCCAAGGCGGCTTGTATTCCCGCGCGCAGGTTGCTGTACGTGGTCACGCCGCTCAGATCGAGCCCCAAGCCGACGACAGCCCGGGCAATCTCGGAGCGAACCCCGACGATCATGCAGCGTGCGCCCAGCATGGACGCAGCTCGGATCGTACGCAGCAAATAGTCCGCCACAGCGGCGTCCACGACCGGCACGCCCGTGATGTCGATGATCACCTGCTCAGCCTGGTAGGCGACGATGCCGTTCAGCAGCGACTCCATGGCGTCCATCGCCCGGCGCGCGTCGATCGCGCCCACCAGGGGCAGCACGAGCACGTCATCCCACACCTGGACCACGGGCGAGGAGAGCTCGCGCACCTGATCGGCGAGGCGCGCCACGTTGTCGTACGAGTGCTGCAGCTCGGCGAGCTGGCGCTGCGTCTGCTCGATCAGCTCGAGGTCGTGCAGGGTGACCGAGCACTGGCTGGACACGGTCTCGTAGAAGCGCAGGTCATCGGCATTGAACGCGCGCCCTGCGTGCTGCTCGATCGACAACAGCCCGAGGTACTCGTCCCCGATCCGCAGCGGCAGGAGGGCAAGGGCAGTGGCCTCGCGCGACGCGCACCAGGCGCGGATCGACGGAGGCACATCGGGGTCCTCAGCCCGGTAGACCTGCACCCCCTCGCCGGCGGCTTCGGCGACGAGGGTGCCGGGTGGGTATGCGTCGAGGTCATAGTGCGCGCCGACCGGGGCAGGCGCGCCTTCTGCCGCCCAACTGGCGAGCACCTCGACGTAGCGAGGCGGGTCGCGCTGCTCGTAGCGCAGGAACTCACAGCGGGACGCACCAGTAGCGGCAATGCGCTCGATCGCCGCCGCAGCCAAGCCTTGGCACGAGGTCGCCGTCGAGAGGACACGCGTGGTCTCGTAGAGCACGTGCACCTGGTCCAGGCGCTGCTGCACCTCTTGGAGCAGTCGCGTATTCTGCATGGCGATCGCGATCTGCCCGCACAGGCCTTCCAACAGGACCTGCGCCTCGCGATCTAGCCCGCCGACGTGGTCTGACTCAACGTGGAGCACACCGAGCACCTGTTCGCCCATCTTGATCGGCACAGCCACTGCCGAGCGGGCCTCTGGCAGGCGGGGGTCGGGCTCCCAGCCAGCCCACTGGGCGAGGTCGGGCGCCAGGATCGAGTGCCCGGCAGCCGCAGCCTGAGCCGCCAGCCCCCCCTCCGGCGGGATCGAGCGGTCGCCTTCGGCCCGGACGCGCTCGCCGTGCGCCGCCGCCAGCTCCAGCGCAGGTTGGTCTGCGCGCGACAGGTAGAGCCGGACGTGATAGTAGCCAAACCGCTCCTGTACGACGTCGACGACGCGTCGAAAGAGCTCTCCCAGATCGCCGGCGGCGGCGATCGTCTGCATGACTTCCGTCACCGCCTGCATCTCGGCTGTGCGCCGTTCGAGCACGTCGCGCGTTTCGCGCTCCTGCGCCTCGCGCAGCGCCAGGTTGGCGACGGCGAGGGCTGCGTACTGGAGCACGGGCGCCAGGAAAGCGATCGCACCGTCGTACGGCCCGGGGTCACGACGCTCGAGGAGCAGCGCGCCCTGGACCTGGCTCGCCTCGGTGACCAGCGGCAGGGCAGCGGTAGAACGAATGCCGCGCGCCTCCCACGCCGCACGCCGCTCCGGGTCGAGCGCAGCCGGGTCGGCGTGGACGACCGGGCGCCTGGTCCGGCAGACCTGGGCGTGGATCGGGTCGTCCTCAAAGGGCGCCGTCTCGTCGACGGCGATCACGGCGTTCTGGCGCTCGTCGTACGCAGCCACGGTGCGCGCGATACGCGGCGCGCCCTGCTCGTAGACGACCACCTGACCGCCATCGACCTGCATGCCCCACATCACGGCGCGCAGCAAGCCGACCCCCAGCTGGCTCTGCGAGGATGCCGTGCCGATCAAGCGCGCCAGTTCCTCGGAAAGCGCGCTGCGCGTCACGTCGCGCGCCACGCCGGCGACGCCGATCGCCCTGCCGCTCCGGTCGCGCACTGGATAGAGCGTCAGGTCGATCCGCAGCGGTGCGTGGTCATCGCGCAGGCGTTCTGTCTGGCCTCGCCACTGGCGCGCGCCCGTTTCCGCCAGGGCCTGGCTCAGCCACGCGCAGGCCTCCTCCGGCCACACCTCCTCCACAGATAGGCCCGCGGCTGCATCCTGCGTGCGGTCGTAACCGTACAGCGCGTACCACGCCGGGTTGGCATAGAACAACCGTCCGTCCAGCCCAGACATGGCGATCGCGTCCGCCGAGTTCTCTGCCAACGCCTGGAAAACCGTGACTTCATCCTCGACGCGACCAAAGACCTGGGCATTGCGCACAGCCACAGCGATCTGCCCGCCCAGTCCCTCCAACAGGGCCTGGTCCTCCTCTGTCAGCCCCCCTACCTCGCGGCTTCGGACGTCGAGCACGCCGAGCACGCGTTGGCCCAGCTTGAGGGGCACGGCGATCTCGGCACGGGTTCCGGGGACGCGATCATCGGGCGCGCTGACCTCGGGGACGAGGACAGTACGCCCGCTCGACGCAGCCTGTCCCACAACCCCCTCGCCCACGCCAATGCGGTCGGCGCGCGCCTTGGCAGCCTGACCCGGCTCCCCCGTCCCTTCCTTCACCACCAGGTCGCCCGTCTCGCGGTCCACGAGACAGACCTCGACATAGTCGTAGTCAAAGCCCTCCTGGATCAGGTTGACGATGTCGGCGAGCAGTTGATTGAGGTCGAGGTTCGCCGAGATGCGCTCGCTCACACCGACGCTGAGCTCGAGCTGCTGAGCGCGCCGGTGGGCGGCACGCTGCGCGCGGTGCGCCTCGCGCAGCACGCGCTGGCTCTCGATCGCCATGGCAACCTGCGTGCCCAAGCCAAGAAGCAGCAGGGTATCGTCGTCGGTCAGGCCCCCCGGGCGCGCGCCGTAGACTTCGAGTGCACCAAGAACGTCGCTGCCCAGGACGAGCGGCACGACGAGCAGTGAGCGCATACCTGCCAGCAGCGGGTGCGCCGACCAGGCGCCCTCGAGCGCGAGATCGTCGAGACGTACCGCTTGGCCCTGGGCGACAGCAGACCCCAGCGGCCCATCATCCAGCGCACGGCGGTATCCCTGCTCGTGGAGCAGGCGCCCCGCCTCGCTCGACCCAGCCACACACGCCAGGCCCTCGCGCTCACGCATGTAGAGCAGGACGTGGTCGTACCCAAGCCGCTCGGCGAGGAGGCGCGCCACTCGCACGAACAACTCGCCAGGCGTCGTACAGCTGCCGACCTCCTGCCCAAGCTCGATGCTGGTCCGGACCTCGAGCAGGCGCCGGTCCAGGGCACGCTGGTACGCCTGCTGCCTACGTGCGACCTGGCGCGCGTTCTCGACCGCAGTCGCGACCTGGGCGACCACGAGCTCATAGAGCGCCACGCGATCGGCGGCTAACGTGACGGCGCTGCGCCAGGACAAGCTCACCAAGCCCACCACGTCGCCGCCGACCAGCATGGGCAGCACGAGCACGGAGACGATCCCCTGCTCGACAAGCAGGGCGCGCCCCTGCTCAGAGAGCCGATTGTCCGCCGTCACGTCGGGAACAAGGAAGGACTGCCGCTCGTGGTAGGCTGCGACGGCAAACGGGCGGTCCTGGGCGGCAGACAGCTCGTCGATCAGGCGCCTGCCCCCTGCCTCGCGATCATAGACCGCCACCAGCGAGACCGTCTCCGGTCCCTCGGGCGCGCACGCCTCGTACAGGACCATCCCGGCGCGATCGATCCCGGTATCCTCGACGATGCACTCGAGCGCGCGCGGCGCGAGCTGGCCCAACTCGGGCGTGGAGGACAAGACCTGCCCGATCGCCATCGTCTTGCGCTCGCCGGTCACGTCGCGGACCGATGCGGCAACCGCAACCGGATCACCTTCGTGCACCGCAAAGAGGGCCATCGCAGCGTCAAAGAGCGTACCGTCCCGACGCCGGTGCCGCACCGTCCCCTCCCACAAGCCAGAGGCCTCCAGCGCGCTACGGATCGCCGCGTCGAGCGCCGGCAGATCACCCTCGACGGCAAACGACAACAGGGAATGGCCCGCCAGGCTCTCGGCCTGCGGGTCATAGCCATACAGGACGTGAAACGCGCGGTTGGCGTAGGTGATGACATCGTCGGGGCCAACTAGGGCGATCGCCTCCGACGTGTGCTCAACCATCGCCCGGAAGGCTGTGCTTTCGGGTCGCGCTGGCGCCGCCGCCTGCTGCATGCTGTCCCAGATCTCGGCGTTCTCGAGCGCTGTCGCCAGCTGCGCGCTGACGCGAGCCATGAGGCGCGCATCGGCGGCGGCGAACGCGCAGTCGCGCGCGCTGACCAGGTTGAGGGTCGCCACGAACTGACCACGCGTCTGCAAGGGAACCACGAGCACAGACCGCATGCCGCGCTCGCGCAGGGCCTGCGCATCGGCGTAGGCGCAGACCGGCTCCTGCCCGAGGTCGGCGACGATCAGCGGCTGTCCCTCCCGGAGCGCACGCCCCGGGAGCGACGCGTCGACGGGCAGGCGCACTTCGGAGGGTACTCCTCCCTCGTCTGCGCCATCGATGGCGACCGTGCCCACCTCGCCCAGGATCTCGTAGTAGCGAGAGACAGACATCTCGTCAAAGGAGAGCACGTCGCGCAGCTCACGCGCGATGGCTGAGAGCAGCTTGCCCGTGCCCGGACCCGCACTAACGGCGCGAGCGATGGCGCTCGCCGCGCGCGTCTCCCGGAATGCGGTCGCGCGCTGGACGGCGACGCCGAGTTGAAGCCCCAGGCCCGCCATGGAAGCGAGATCAGCCTCGGTCAGTGCACGCGGCGCTCGGCCCCGTACATAGAGCACGCCCAGCACCTGGTCGCCGGCACGCACCGGGACCGCCAGCTCTCCCGTCTCAGCCAGGTAGGGCACGCCCTCCGCCGCGACCGAGCCGATCAGCTCCTCCTCCGGTGCAGGCTCGACGCGCGCCTCTCCCTCCACGCGCTCACAGGCGAGCGAGAGGCCCGACAGCTCGTCGGCAAGATAGACCGCCACGTGCGCATAGTCGAACCGCGTCGCGATCCGGTCCACGCCCAGGCGCAACAGGTCATCGAGTTCGAGGGAAGCCATCAGCTCGCGGCTCACCTGGGCCACCGTCTCGAGCTGCCGCGCCTCGCGCTGCAGCTGCTCGAGTGACCCGGGTGTCCGGCTTTCCTCGGGCGGGGGCGGGGCCGGTCTGGGCAGCGGACGCACGGCTTGGCTCGCCGTGAAAGCGTCCACGAACGCGGGGAGCAGGTCCGCCAGGGGGATCTCGTGCGTCGCAAACCCCGCATCCTGGAGAACGGCGCAAAAGATCGCGGCGACTTGGGCTAGCTCCTCCGGGAGCACGCCCTGCTGCCGGCGCCGGCTTGCCTGCTCGCGGGCGCGCGCGAGCAGGAGCTCAGGTTCCACCTGCGACAGGCTGTCCGCCAACGCCTCGTAGAGCATCCGCGCGCCGCGCGCCAACACAGGCGCCGCAAAGACGCTGTACCCGGGCAGGCCCGCATCCTGCACCTGCGCCACGAATGCGGCGGCAAGCTGGTCTAGCTGCTGATAAGCGCGGCGCGCAAGCCTCTCGCCCTGTTCTGCCGTCCCCATCATGGCGACCTCGTCACTCTCACGATACACCACGGATCGGGGCGATGTGTTGCCCCTGGAGGCGCAGGGCGTACTCGACACCCCCCTGCAGGTCACTGCGCGTCGTGATGCTCGACAGGTCGACGCCCAGCTCGACGATGGTCTGTGCGACCAGCGGCGTGATCCCGACCAGGATCGTGCGCGCGCCGACCAGGCTGGCGGCGTGCGTCATGCGCAGCAAGTAGTTGGCGACCGCCGTGTCCATGAGGGGCACGCCGGTGACATCCACGATCACGACCTCTGCATCGTGGCGCTCGATGCCGTCGAGCAGCGAAGTCATGATCTGCTCCGCCCGCGCGCTGTCCACCGAGCCGACGAGAGGCAGGACGAGGATGTTGTCCGTGATCGGGATCAGCGGCACCGCTAGCTCGCCGATCAGCTGCTCGCGAGCCACCGTCTCTCCCACCCTGCGCTCCTGCTCTGCACGCTGGTAGCGCTGACCGGCGCGCGCCGCCTCGATCGCCGCCGCCGCCTGCGCGGCAATGGCCTGATAGAGCACGGCGTCCTGATCGCCGATCCGGTCTCTCGATCGCGTCCCAGCAAGCACGTAGCCCAGACAGCGGTCGGCGGCGACCATGGGACAGATCAGCATCCCCACGAGCCCAGCCGCGTCGAGCAGCTCGCGTTCGGCCTCGCCCAGCGGTGCGCCCTGATCCTGCGCGTCCAGCCACTGCGGTACACGCTCCCCGAGCGCGCGTCCCAGCGCCGGCAGATCCGCCGTACGGAGTGGCGCGCGGTCGGGCACGCTGGACGTTTGGTCGCCCGCGTCGGCGAGCGCCACACACGCGCCCTCTGCCAGGGCATCCTCCTGGTAGACCACGCCCAGGAACACCTCGCAGCGGTCCAGCCCAGCCCCAACCAAGCCCCGGGCCAAGGCTTCGCCGATCGCGTCGGGCGTGCCCCCCTGCCCCAGCGCGCTGATTGCGCCTAATAGCCGTGCCTCTCGCGCGTCTCTGTCCATGTGCTACCTCACTGATCGCCTCAGCTCGAGGTCGAGCACACCCAGGGCATACTCGATCCCGCGCTGCAGGTCGCTACAGGTAACGATGCCCGATCGATCGAGCCCAGAAGACACAAAGGCGGGCGCGATCTCGGGCCGAATGCCGACCAGGACTGGGCGGCAGCCCATCAAAGCCGCCGCGCGCGCCGCCTGGATCAGGTAACCGGCGACGGTCGGATCGATGTCCGGCACGCCCGTGACGTCAAGCAAGGCGAGCTTGGCAGCGCGGGCGCCGATGCCTGCCAGCAGGCGCTCTGTGATCCGCTCGGCGCGCACACCATCGATCCGCCCCGCGAGCGGCATGGCGACGACGCCCTCGGCAATCGGGACGACCGGCTCGGTCAGGCTGCGCAGGGTCTCTTGGAGTTCGCGGATCCGCTCGCCGCCCTCCTCGAGCTCCTGGCGCGCGGCAGAGAGGGCGCGCCCACAAGCCGTGGCCTCAGCCTGATAGCGGCGCAGGGCGCTGACGTCCTGCAGCAGCCAGACGTAGCCCTGTGCGGGCTCGCCCGGACTGCCGATCGGCGCCAGTTCGTGGCGCACGATCCGCTCTCCGTCTGGGTTGGCGTGGCGCTCCTCGCGCACAGCGACCGGATCGCCCTCCAGCCCCTCGCTGAGCCGCTGCCAGAGGTCCGCGGGCAACGAACTGGCAGCGAGGGCATGGTCTATCTGCTTGCCGACGATGTCCTGCACGGCGAGGCCGAGCAAGTGAGCCGCGCGTGCGTTGCAGCCGAGCACGATCCGCTCTCGATCGAGGATCAGCACGCCCTGGCGTACCCCTTCGAAGAGCAGTGCGCTGGCGCGCTCGCCGAGCGCTGGCGCGGCGCGGCGCAGGATAGCGTAGGCGAGGCCCGCTGCGACCAGCACGTCGCCGACGGCGGGGGCAGCAATCGCGAACGTGCCCGGCAAGAGCTGCACGCCCGCCGAGCCCAGGAGGGCGCGCAGCGCGATCAGGGCAGCCAGCGCCACGATCTGCCCCCGCTCTCCACCCCGCACACGGACGGCAGTAGAACTCAGCAGGGCGACAGCCAGCGCGGACAGGAGCAGCATGCTCCCGATGGCGATCCACCACGCCACGAAGCGGCGGTAGACCTGGGCATATGGATCGCCGCCCGGGAGCGTCCACAACAGGGCGACGGCGGTCGTCACAACTGCCGCCGCAGCCAACGGAGCGTACAGCGTCCAAGGCAGGCGGCGTCGAGCGAGATGCGGCGCATAGGCAAGCAGCACCGCGAGCGAGAGCAGCGCGGTGCTCCAGACACAGAACAGGAGCGTTTGGAGGAGGTCGAGCAAGCCGCCAGCTGCGGGTTGCGCGAGACGAAAGAGCGCGACGAAGGCGCCGGCGGCGCACGAGAGGCAGGCAGCAGCGTATGCCTGGCGCGTGCGCGCCCGCCAACGTGCGGCGAGGAGCGCCGCGCCGATCCCGATCAGCGACGTGATCGCCGTGATGACCAGCAGATACCCCATCCGCCCCTACTCCGTCGCCTGGCGTTCCGCATCCGGGGCGGTCCGCGCATACGCGAGCGCCTCGCCCAGGTCGCGGCGCGCCGGCAGCCGTCCCAGATCGGCCGACATGTGCGCCAGGGACCACGCCACCTCGGGACCCACCCCCGAGAGCACGACGTGGCGGCCCATGAGCGCGACCGCACGCGCGGTGCGCGCCAGGCAGTCAGCGAGCGCCTCGCTCAGCGCAGTCACGCCGCTCAGATCGATGACCAGCACGCGCGTGCGCAGCTCGGCGACCCCGGCGAGGAGCCCAGATCGTACAAACGCGGCACGCTGCTCATCATAGTGCCCAACCAGTGGCGCCACAGCCACCCCGTCCCACGCCGGGATCAGCGACGCGCTCGTGGCGCCAGCAGCCGCGGCAAGCCGGCGCCACTCGTCGCCCTCTTTCTCGAGCGACGCCACCCGCGAGCGGAGCCCATCCAGCTGCGCCTCTGCGCGACGCCGCTGCTCGCCCAAGGCCTCCGCCAGGGCCTCCACCTCGTCGTATGCAATGCGTCCCGCCTGCACGCGTGCCGCCTGCACTGGATCGGCGCCGCCGCCTAGGCCACACAGCAGGCGCCGGAGGTCGCGGGACAGTCCAAGGCCTGCCTGTCCGCCCACCAGCACTGCCAAGAGCAGGCATGCCAGGGCGATGCCGCCTCCCGTCCGGAGAACGCGTCGCAGCGCTGGCGACTCGTGCGTGCGGGATGGGTAGGCCACACAGAGCACCTGGTCCTCTATGCCGAGCGGCACAGCCAGGATGCGGACCGGCGAGCCCTCGGGCCGGTATAGGCGCACGGCGCCGCTCCCTGCCAGGGCGCTGACCTGGCTCCAGGCGAGATCGTAGGGCAGCGGGTCCGGCCCGACCACACGCCCCTCGCGATCGAGCAGGAACGGCGCCTCGTCCTGGTCGAGGAGAGGCGCGACGGCATCCAGGCGCTGCGCGGCGGGCAGGGCGCGCACCTGCGGAGCCACGACCTGCTCCAGCCACCGTCCGCGCTCATCGGCGATGGCTTGCTCCGCCGCCTGGGCTGCCATCGCATAGGCGGAGGCGCCCCACACAAGGACGACGATCAGGCCGAGCAGGGCGACGGTCAACGCCAACTCGCGCGCGACAGAGACCCCCTCACCGCCGCGTCTCGCCTCCGCCGCTGGTGTCTGGTCCGCGATGGGCGACAGCACGGAACTGCGCAGCTGTGCGCGCAAGACCCCGCTGAGCAGACACCCGATCGCCAGCGCGATCGCGACGCCGAGGACGGCATGCACCGCTTCGAGTGCAGCGATGCCGCCAGGGTCCCGGGCGCTCAGGGCAAGCAGCGCCGCAGCGACCGCCAGTGACAAAAAGAGGCACTCGATCTGGAACAGGAACGGGTAGCTCAGCGCCCGGGCGCGCGCGGCGCGGGCCACACCAGGCGCGGGGGCCTCCGCCCGGTTCCAGGCGCCGAGGAAGCGGAGCACTGGCGAGAGCCGGAGGGCGACCAGCCCGGTCACCAGCAGCGCAGCGCCCTCGGCGTACAGTAGCTCCCTACCGAGCGGCGCGCGCCACGTCGCCCCGTCGGAGGCGAGGAGGGTGGCGACGGCATAGCGCAACAGGAACACGCCCACCAGCGCAGCGCCCTGTATCGTGACGACCAGCCGGAACACGAACCCTCGACGAGACATAGCAGCCCCCTGCTGCGGCGACCGACACAGGCTAGCGCCAGGTGGGCGGACCGGACCCCGCTGTCGATCCGCGCCGTCGGCGGGCCGTCCCTGCGGCCCGATGCCGGAAGGGCGCGATCAGGACCCAGGGTCGACGGGCATGCAGGGAAAGGGAGGGACAGAGAGGCGCTGCAGCGGGAAGGTGCAGCCCGGTCGGGGAGATGCCGCCGCCCCGCCGAACAGGGTCGTCTCGCCTCGGCTGTCGGTCCGTCAGGAGCGGCGGGGACGCAAGGCAAACCGGGGGCTGCAGCCCTGCCCCCGGTTCCGACCGCCGACTCAGTCGGACTTGGGAGACGTCTTTTCCGGCGCAGTCGACTTGGCGTCTGGCCCCTTTTCGCCTTCGTCCTTGGACTCTGTGTCCTTCTTTCCCGGCAAGGCGGTCGACGAGCGACTCCGGTTGTCTGTGACATAGAACCCCGAGCCCTTGAACACGATGCCGACGGGCTGGATCACGCGATGCACGTGTCCATCACACTCGGGGCAATCTACCAATGGCGGTTCGCTCATGCGCTGGCGGCGCTCGAACGTCAGTCCGCAGGTATCACATTGATAGACGTACATAGGCATAGCACGAACACCTCACCTGATTGTGACCGATCCAGGACCATTTTACCCCATTTCGTGCCGTTGTGCAAGTATCTTTGAGCGCTAGTGCGGCGCGAGTAGGTCGTGCCCCTCCATCGCGGCGGGCGGATCGACGTCCAGCAGGCGCAGCACTGTGGGCGCGATGTCGTACAGCCGCGCGGCGTGCGGCAGTTCGCCCGCGGTGACCCCCCTGCCCCACAGGACGGCGATGCCCGGGACCTGGTCGGGCAGATAGGGCCCCTCGTGCCCGCCCGACCAGGGGGTGAGGTTGGGCTCGATCAGCGGCTTGCCCGCCATGACGCGTCCCAGTCCCTCCCCCCGCCCGAGCCCATAGCCG
This sequence comes from Anaerolineae bacterium, assembly GCA_016929775.1. Next base: position 56,288 of record JAFGIE010000045.1, on the reverse strand, counting down.
CGCGCGAGCGCCGGGACCAGGTCGGGCCCCGTATCGCGCGCCGTGGGACCATAGATCTCTTCGCCGCGCAGCACGCGGGTCACGACGGGGCCCCCTGTCTCTGGATCGCGCCACGCCGCCAGGGCATCGCCGATCTCCCGGCGCAGCGCCTCGTAGGGCGCCCCCGGGGCGACGACGCCGCGCGGTTCGCGCCCCTGGACGTTCAGCCAGATCCCGCCCGTGCCGTACATCGCCGCACGCGTGCGGTCCCAGTCGAGGCGCGCCGCCGTGCCCGCCGCGACCTCCTCACGCGGCGCGAGGTAACCACGCGCGGCAAGCCAGGCATTCGGGTAGACCAGCCGATAGACCGGCGCGCCTCCGTGGTCGCTGACCACGATCACGGTCGTTCGCCCGTCGATCCGCTCCAGGAGCCGACCCAGCTGGGCATCGATCCAACGGTAGGCGCGCGCGATCTCGCCGCGATAGCGCCACGCGCGCGCAGCCTCGTGGGCGGGATGCGCGGGATCGGAGTAAGCCCAGAAGAGGTGCTGCGCATTGTCGACGGTAAAGAGGTGAAGGAAGATCAGGTCCGATCCCGGTTCGTCGAGCAAGCGGAGCGCCATGTCGACCTGCTGCGCCCAGTTGGCGTACGCGTCTTCGAGAAACGTGTCGAGGTCGACGACGCCGCGGCGCACGCCGTCCATGTCGCCCGGCATGCCGAGCGTGGCGTACGGGCCGACCATGCCGGCAAGCCGCGCCGCGAACCCAGGGGGCGTGGAGAGTGGGTAGAGCGGCTCCTCGGGCGCGCACTGCAGAGCGGTACGATAGATCACGAGCGCCGGCGTCGACGAAATGAGCTTGAAGCGGCAGAGCCCGGTCACCGTGCCGCGTGCGGCGACGGGGAAGGAGAGGCGCACCCAGCCGCTCCACTCGCCCGGGCCAAGGATCGCCACTGGGCGCTGGTCCTGCCCCTCGATCGAGAAGACGACCTGGTCACCGGCACGCCGCACCAGGCAGGTCCGCACGGCGCCGGCGGGCCCAGACATGGACGCGCGCCACACGCCGGCGCCCGCCGGTGCGAGGGCGTGGATCAGCTCCGTTCCGTCGGGCGCAGCGAGGCGAGCAGCCGGCGCATCGGTCGTGTACCAGGCAGAGACGCCAAACGTGCCGAGCAGGTCGGGCATGCCAAAGCCTGCCAGCAAGCCGCCCTGCACCGGCGGGGGCGGAAAGGTGCCTGGGACCTTGAGGAGATATGCGGTGCGACCTGCGTCGGCGAGCAGCTCGGGCAGCGTGGCGGCGGACCGGCGGCTGGTGTAGACGGGAAGGCCATCGGCCCCACCCCGCACGTGATAGAGCCCGATCGTGGGCAGGTAGCTGTCCGCCGACTTGACCAGGAAGTCGCGCAGCCCGTGCCGGGCAGGGCCCTGCCCGGTCAGGCAGGTCATCCAGGCGACGGGGGAGACAGGGGGAAAGGTCGTGCGGATCGCGCCCCAGCGACCCTCCGCGCACAGGCGCGCCAGGTTGGGCAGCGCACCCGCGGCGATCTGGTCGGCGACGATGCACGGGTCGGCGCCGTCGGCCCCCAGGACGAGGACGCGCCCGCGCGCCGTCACAGCTCCCTCCCGCGCCGCCGGGCGGTCGGGCTCACCCCGCCTCATCGCTGCGCCCGACCGAGTAGGGCAGCGAGTGAATCAGGTTACTGTCCGCCTCGATGGCGATCACAGCCTGGCGGGTCAGGTAGACGATGTACTCGGTCGGACTGCGGAACCCAGTATCCTCGATGATCGCGGCAACACGCTCGTACAGCTCGCGGGGGATGCTGATCGTCGTGTACTTGGGCTTGCGGTCGGGCATTGCGCCTCCTTGTCCCATCCTTGATCTCGCCTTGACCAGTGCGTATTATACACCGGATGGGCAGGCGGCGGCAACCAGCGATCGTGGCGGACAGATGCCCGCCTTTCTACACAGATCGCGCCCCCGCTCCCTGGAAGGGAACGGGGGCGTCGGGGCAGAAGGGCCTGCAGCCCCCAGACGTGCGCTACGCCCTATGCCTTGGACTCGAATGCGGCGTCGAATGCCTGGTCGGAGGGGGTGAGGTCGAGGCTGCGGACCAGCGCCAGCGCCTCGGGGGCGCCCTGGTCGCGCGTCATGCCGTTGTCTTCCCACTCGACCGAGAGCGGTCCGGTGTAGCCAACGGTGTTGAGCGCCCGGAAGACACGCTCAAAGGGCACGCCGCCGCGCCCCGGCGAGACAAAGTCCCACCCGCGCCGGTGGTCGCCAAAGAAGAGCAGCGACCCGAGGATGCCGTTGCGCCCGTCAAGCTGGCGCACGGACTCTTTGACGTGCATGTGGTAGATGCGGTCGCCGTACTCGTACACAAACAGGACCGGGTCCATCATCTGCCAGTACAAGTGGCTGGGATCAAAGTTTAGGCCGAACGCCTCACGCCGCCCTACAGCCTCGAGCGCGCGCTGCGCCGACCAAAAGTCGAACGCGATCTCGGAGGGATGCACCTCGAGCGCAAAGCGGACGCCAACCTCGTCAAAGACGTCGAAAATCGGGTTCCAGCGCGCGGCAAAGTCGGCATAGCCCTCCTCGATCATCTCGGCGGGGACGGGCGGGAACATCGCGAGGTATTTCCAGATCTTGGAGCCGGTAAAGCCGTTGACCACCTTGACCCCGAACGCCGCAGCGGCGCGCGCCGTGTTCATCACGTCCTGGGCAGCGCGTTGGCGGACGCCCTCGGGCTCGCCGTCGCCCCAGATACGGGAGGGCAGGATCCCTTTGTGGCGCGCATCGATCGGATCGTCGCACACGCACTGACCGACGAGGTGCGTGCTGATCGCCCAGCAGTTCAGGCCATGTTTCTTGAGGATGTCCCACCGGCTCTGCAGATAGCCGTCTTGGGACAGGGCCTTATCTACCTCAAAGTGGTCGCCCCAGCAAGCGAGCTCGAGGCCATCGTAGCCCCACGCCGCCGCCTTTTCGGCGACCGTGTCGAGCGGAAGATCCGCCCACTGTCCAGTAAAGAGCGTCACAGGTCGTGCCATGTCATGCCTCCTCGCACAGGTGTCGGGATGGCGCTCGCTCATGCGCCACCCACGTGAATAAGAAGGTGCGTTCTAGGAGGGACACACCCTCACCGCAGATACCGGTGGACGGCTGTGGGCGCGCCACCTCGCCGGTGTCGCCGGCGTAGCGGGCGCCAACCTCGCCGCCCTAGGCTGGATTCCAGTCAAAGGACAGCCACTTGCGGTCGCTGTGCGCGCTTTCGACCACGCGCTCGATAAAGTACACGCCGCGCGCGCCGTCATAGACAGTCGGAAAGTCGCGCTCGAGCGCGGTGGGCTCGCGTCCGAGCAGCTTGGCGCGCATCGTGTCGGTGGCATTGAGATACACGTTGCCAAAGGCCTCGATAAAGGCCTCGGGATGGCCCGTCGGCAGACGGCTCGCCCGATCCGCAGCCTCGCAGAGGTAGCCATTGCCCCGCGACATGACCTGGATCGGCTCGTCCTTTCGCCAGTAGGTCAGGTAGTTCGGGTGCTCTTGGTGCCACTCGAGCGCGCCCTCGGTGCCCCAGATGCGGATCGTAAGGTTGTTCTCCTGCCCGACACAGACCTGCGAGACGGTCAGGATCCCGCGCGCGCCATTCGTGAAGCGGAGCAGGACGTTGGCGTCGTCGTCGAGCAGCCGACCGGGGACAAACGTGGTCAAGTCAGCGCACAGCTCGGCGATCTCGAGCCCGGTGGTCGTGCTGACCAGGTTCTCGGCGTGCGAACCGATGTCGCCCACGGCGCCGGCGATGCCCGAGCGCTTGGGATCGGTACGCCACTCGGCTTGCTTTTGGCCCGCATCCTCTTCCTTGGTCGACAACCAGCCCTGCGGGTACTCGACGATCACCTTGCGGATCTCGCCCAGCATGCCCTGCTGCACCATGTGGCGCATCTGCTTGACGAGCGGATACCCCGTATAGTTGTAGGTCACGGCAAAGATCACGCCGCGTTCGCGCACCGTCGCGATCAGGTCATTTGCCTGCTCGCTGGTGTGCACCATGGGCTTGTCGAGTACGACGTTAAAGCCTGCGGCGGCGAACGCCTTGGCGACCGGGTAGTGCATGTGGTTGGGGGTGACGATCGACACAAAGTCGATCCGCTCGCCCTCTGGCAGGGCGCTCTCGCCCGCGAGCATGTCCTGCCAAGTGCCGTAGGCGCGCGCTTGCGGCACGTAGAGGTCCTGCGCCGAGAGCTTGGACTTTTCCGGGGTCGAAGAGAAGGCCCCGGCAACCAGCTCGACCCCGCCATCCAGCATCGCCGCGCGGCGATGCACCGCGCCGATAAACGCGTCACGCCCGCCGCCAACCATTCCCATCTTGAGCTTGCGATCCAGGACGGCTGTCTCGTCCTTCCCGCTGACCATCGTTGACTCCTTTCCACCGTGCGGCATCGTGCGATAAAGCCGGTTCTGCCCGTCGAGCAGGGCGACCGTTCAGAGAACGCCGTGAAGGGACAGAGACCGCTCGCGATCGCGCGCGCCCTCCGCCCAGCACACCAAGATGGTAGCATATCGAAACCGATTAGTCAAACGCTTCCAGGTCGAGGGTGACGGGACAATGGTCCGATCCCACGACCTCGGTCAGGATGTCGGCGCCGGTGACGGCAGGCATGAGCGCCTCGGAGACCAAGAAGTAGTCGATCCGCCAGCCGATGTTACGCGCACGCGCGTTGCGCATGTACATCCACCACGAGTAGCGGTCGGCGACGTCGGGGTGCAGGGCGCGAAAGGTGTCGACCAAGCCGTGCGCGAGGTAGTGGTCGATCCAGACCCGCTCCTCCTCCAGAAAACCGGAGGTCTTGGCGTTCTCCTTGGGGCGCGCGAGGTCGATCGGGCGATGCGCGGTGTTATAGTCGCCGCACAGGACAAGCCGCTCCCCGCGTGCGTGCCGCGCATCGCAGTACGCGAGCAACGCCTCGTAGAAGCGCAGCTTGTAGTCGAGCCGTTCGAGCCCCCGTCCCCCGTTCGGAAAGTAGACGTTGAGCAGCACAAAGCCGGGATGCTGCGTGATCAGCACGCGCCCCTCGGCGTCGAATTCCTCGACGCCGAACCCGCACTGGGCGTGCAGCGGCGGCGTCTTGCACCACGTGGTCACGCCGCTGTACCCCTTGCGCTCGGCATGGCACCAGGTGGCGTGATAACCAGCGGGCTGCGCCAGGCGCTCGGTCAGCTGGTCAGCCTGGATGCGCGTCTCTTGCAAGCACAGCACGTCGGGCGACGCCTGATCCAGCCAGTCGTGGAAGCCCTTTCCGGTGACGGACCGGATGCCGTTGACGTTCCAAGAGACAAGCCTCATCGCAGTCGATCCCCTTTCCCGATTGGAGACACACTCGAACGCAGGTCAGGCGCGCCCGGCGACGCGTCGGGGCTGCGCGCGAAACACCGCCGCGCGCGGACGAGCAGTCCCAGCGTCGCCAGGAGCGGGACGCCTATCAAGAGCGCCAGGTGCACGCCGTGCAAGGGCAAGCCACCCAGCGCCTGCAGCTCTGTCGGCGGGAGGCGCATCGCGGCGAGCAGGTCGGAGAGCGGGTAGCGCGCGAGGGTCGCTACGGACGTGGCGAGCAGGACGAAATAGGCCAACGACCCCCACCACGCCCACCGCTTGAGCCGCGCCATGCCCCACAGCAGCCATCCCAGGGTCACGATCGCCAGGTCCAGCACCGCGATGCCCTCGAGTCCACTGATCAGGGCGCCAAAGACCGGGACCACGCCGCCGAGGAACATGGGAGCGTGCATGGCGAGGATGTAGAAGGCGTAGAGCAGGCAGAGGACAAGGACCGGCATGGGCAGACGCTCGACCCAGTACGAGCGCGGGTCCGTGCGCGCCAAGGTCGCCGTCACGTTGCGCCCGCGGTAGAAGCGGAGCAGCAGTACGGGCAGCGTCAAGTAGGAGAGGGCGAGCAGGACCAGCGCTGCCGCGGCGATGGGGATCGACAGGGCCTTGGCAGAGAAGAGCATGAACGCCCCAACCGCCGAGAGCGGCATCCCGATCACGAACCAGCACCAAGCCAGGGCCAAGACAAGCACGCGGGTCCAACGCCGTCCCGCCAGGTGCCCGTACCCGAGGGGGATGCCGACTGCGGCGACAAGATAGTAGGCGGCGACCTGGGCGGCGATGTTGCCATACATAAAGGTGCCAAACCGGAAGCCGGGATAGTGATGGCGACCGCCCTCCGAAAAGAGGTAGAAGCAGTGGAGCTCGAGCGGGCCGATGATCAGCGCCGTGATGCCCGCGCCGAGCAGGAGCACGCCGATCGCGCCGAGCACGATGCGGCGGTCGCGATAGCCTGTCTCTGACCCCACGTGGCCCTCCTTCCGCGGTCCAAGGGACGCGAGCGCATAGCACAGGGCATTATACCCCGCGACCCCGCTGCCGCCAAGCGGCTGATTTGACAGCCGGGCCTTTCCCTCGTATACTTGCACACGTGTGCAAAGCGCCACGGTGTGCGTGGAGGAGTAGGCATGACCATCTCGATCAAGGATATCGCGCGGCAGGCTGGTGTGTCGCACTCGACGGTCTCGCGCGCCCTATCGAACAGCCCGCTGGTCAAGCCCGAGACCAAGGCGCGCATCCAGCAGCTGGCGGAGGAGATGGGCTATACCCCCAGCGCCATCGCGCGCGCGATGTCCACCCGGCGCACGCGCACCGTTGGCTTGGTGGTGACCACGATCGCCGACCCCTTTGTCGCCGAAGTCGCGCGCGGCATCGAAGAGACAGCGCTCGATCGCGGCTATGTGGTGATCCTGTGCAGCTCAGCCGACGACCCCGAGCGCGAGGTCGCTGCAGTGCGAACCCTGCGCGAGCAGCGGGTCGACGCCGTGATCGTCACCGCATCGCGCGTGGGCGGTTTCTACGCACAGCTGACCGAGACGCACGTGCCGGTGGTCCTGATCAACAACCAGCAGCCCGGCGACTACTCCTTCTCGGTGCGCAACGACGACCTCCATGGCGGACGGCTGGTCGGCGAGTACCTGGCAGCGCTGGGGCACCGGCGCATCGCCTACATCACGGGGCGCGAGAGCGCAACCTCGAGCCAACTGCGCCTGACCGGCTGCCAGCAAGCACTTAGCCAGGTGAACGCCTCGATCGCGCCGCGGTGGATCGCGCCCGGCGACGGGACCGCGCCGGCGGGCGCACAGGCAGCACGCTGCCTGTGTGCGGGGCAGGAACGACCATCGGCGATCTTGTGCTACAATGACCGGACGGCAATGGGCGCACTGCGCGCCGTCAAGTCGCTGGGCCTATCTGTCCCGGGCGACATCTCGATCATCGGCTACGACGACATCGACGCCGCGCGCTACCTCGACCCGCCGCTGACCACGGTCGTACAGGCCAAGTACGAACTAGGACGAAGGGCGATCGAGATGGCCCTAGACCTGCTCGACGAGGCGGACGTCGACGACGTACTGCTGCGCCCTACACTCGCCCTGCGCGAGTCCTGCGCGCGCCCGCAGGGAGGAGAGGGGGCGTGAACGTCACACACACAGCACGCGCGCGTGCACAGGCGGGGGCAGCCCCGCGCCGCAGGTCCCCGGGGAGGCACCTCGCGCCCTGAGGACAGAGCGTGGTCACGTCGATCGCGTTGACCACAACCTGAAAGGAGACACACGGTGAAAGGACTGGTACTCTCGGCCGAATGGGATCCCAAGCCCGACTATGCGCTGTCGGAATGGGAGAAACGGACAGGCAAGGCGATCACGGGCAACGCGGTATGGCGTCACCCCGTACTGGAGATCAAGGACGTGCCCATGCCGACGATCGCGCCGGATGAGGTCTTGCTGGAGATCAAGGCCTGCGGGGTCTGCGGGTCGGACATGCACTTTTACGAGACCGACGCCGACGGGTATGTCCTCTACCCCGGCTTGACCAAGTTCCCGGCGATCCTGGGGCACGAGTTTGCGGGCAAGGTCGTGGAGGTCGGCGCAGCCGTGGAGGACCTGGAAGTGGGCGACCTGGTGACCGCCGAAGAGATGATCTGGTGTGGACACTGCCGCCCCTGCCGCGATGGCTATCCCAACCACTGCACCAACCTCGAAGAGATCGGCTTTACGATCAACGGCGCGTTCGCCGAGTACATCGCCGTCGGGGCCAAGTACTGCTGGAAGCTCAACGACTTGATGGACGTCTGCAACGGCGACGAGAGCGTGGTGTACGAAATGGGAGCCACGGTCGAGCCGTCCAGCGTTGCCTACAACTGCGTGTTCGAGCGCGCGGGCGGGTTCCGGCCCGGCGGCACCGTCGTCGTCTATGGACAGGGGCCGATCGGGCTGACCGCTGCCGCCGAGTGCAAGGCAGCGGGCGCAGCCAAGGTGATCGCGTTCGAGATCTCGGCGCCGCGGCGCGAGGTGAGCGCGCGGATGGGCGCGGACTATGTCTACAACCCGCTCGAGGTCGATGCCGTACAGGTGGTGATGGACCTGACGCACGGGCGCGGGGCCGACCTGCAGGTCGAGGCAGCTGGCGCGCCAGGCAAGACGATCCCGCTCATGGAGCAGTGCCTGGCGATCAATGGCAAGATCGCGCAGGTCGGGCGCGCCGCAGTGCGCGTGCCGATGTACCTCGAGACCCTCCAGGTGCGCCGTGGACAGGTCTACGGCTCGCAGGGCCACTCGGGTCACGGCATCTTCCCGAGCGTGATCAGCATGATGGCTGCCGGTCTGATCGACACCACCAAGATGGTCACCGCGCGGTATCCGCTCGACAAGGCGATCGACGCGATCGCGCAGGCGACGGCGCGGACGGACGCCAAGATCCTGGTCAAGATCTAGGCGAACCAGGGGGCACGGCGCTATCCCGCGCTAGGGAGTAAAGATGACAAGCAGAGTGAACGTTGGCCTGATCGGCGCCGGGCGGATCGGCACGCTGCACGCCGAGCACCTCGCCTACCGCATTCCCGACGCGAACCTGGTGGCAGTGGCGGACGTGGTGGCAGAGGCGGCGCAGCGGTGTGCAGCGCGCTTTGGGATCCCGACCGCCACCAATGACCCGCAGGCGCTGCTCGCCCGCGCCGAGATCGAGGCGGTCGTGATCTGCTCGAGCACCGACACGCACGCGCAGCTGATCGTCGACGCTGCTGCCGCGGGCAAGCACATCTTTTGCGAGAAGCCGATCGACCACGACCTGGCGCGTATCGACCACGCCCTGCAGTCCGTGGCAGCAGCGGGGGTCAAGCTGCAGATCGGCTTCAACCGTCGTTTCGATCCGAGCTTTAGGCGCGTGCGCGACATGGTCGCGGAGGGCAAGATCGGCACGCCGCACATCCTGCGCATCACGAGCCGCGACCCGGCGCCGCCGCCGATCAGCTACATCGCCGTCTCGGGCGGGATCTTTATGGACATGACGATCCACGACTTTGACATGGCGCGCTACCTCATGGGCAGCGAGGTCGAAGAGGTGTTCGCCGTCGGGGACGTGATGGTCGACCCAGCGATCGGCGAGGCGGGCGACGTCGACACGGCGCTGATCACGCTCCGTTTTGCCAACGGCGCGATCGGCACGATCGACAACAGCCGCCAAGCGGTCTATGGGTACGATCAGCGCGTTGAAGTGTTCGGTTCGCAGGGCATGGTCTGCGCAGAGAACAACACGGCTGATCGCACGGTCTACAGCAGCGCGGAGGGGGTGCGGTCGGCGCTGCCCCTCTACTTTTTCGTGGAGCGGTACACCGAGGCCTACATCGCCGAAATGAAGGCGTTCATCGCCAGTATCCAGCACGATACGGACCCGCCCGTGAGTGGCCCGGACGGGCGTGCGCCGGTGGTGATCGCCCACGCAGCCGGGCGATCGCTGCGCGAGCACCGACCGGTGCGCACGGACGAGGTCGACGTGCGGTAGCGAGAGAGAGGACGGATGATCACAGAGATCCTGGGGACCTTTGAGCCTCAGATCGGCCTACGCATCGCGATCCAGGTCCTGCTCGCCTTGGCCTTGGGCGGGATCGTAGGCTGGGATCGAGAGCGGCGGGACATGCCTGCCGGGATCCGGACCTACATGCTGGTCTCGGTGGGGTCGTGCCTGTTCACGATCCTGTCCTACCGCGGCTTCCTGGGCGGCGATCCGGCGCGCGTGGCGGCGCAGATCGTGAGCGGGATCGGCTTTCTCGGCGCGGGGGTCATGATCCGCCGCGGCGGGACGATCTATGGCCTGACCTCAGCTGCCGGGATCTGGGCGGTCGCCGCGCTGGGGATGGCGGTCGGGACGGGCAACTACTTCCTGGGGGTCTTTGGCGGCGCAGCAATCTATGTCGTGCTCGCCGTCCTACGCAGATGGTTCAAGGCTGACCTGGTCCGCGCGGCGCGACGGACGCTCAAGAGGGCGCTGCGCACCGTGCGCCAGCAGCTCGAAGCCATGGAGCATATGGTGACGCAGGCGCTCTCGTGGGCGGTCCGGGCGGCGGTGGAGGACGACCACGTGCTTGCCGCACAGGTGGTCGAGGATGACCTGGACGTGAACGACCTACGCTACCGGATCGAGGAAGCGTGCCTCGACATCCTGCGCACGCACCACCCACAGCGCATCCAGCTGCGGACGGTCCTGGCGGCGAACGACGTGGCGACCAACTTGGAGCGGATCGGCGACTATGCCAAGGCGATCGCCCAGATCCGGCTCCGCCTGGAGCACGAACCGCTGCTCGGTCCTCTCGACGAGCTGTCGGTCATGGCCCAGCAAGTGTGCAACCTGCTCCACGAGAGCGTCGACGCCTTCTTGCGCGATGACGTCGAAGCCGCACGCGCGATCTCTGAGCGCGCGAACGAGATCGATCGCCTGCACACGGCGATCGTCGATTCGATCACAGAGAGAATGACGGACAAGAAGACCAAGCACTTTGAGCGCGGCGCCAGCACGCTGACCATCGCCTACCACGTCAAGCGCGCAGGCGAACGCGCGACCAACGTCGCGGAGCGGATCGTGTTCGTCCGCACCGGCGCGTTGGCCGAGCTGGACCGGCAGGCCTAGCGGGACCGGCGATCGAGACTGTACCCCAACCCATACCGATGGAGGAGCAAACGATGTCCACCGAACCCAAGTTTTTCCGCACCGGCAACCCGACGGTGTTCTTTGAGAACACTGCGGTCGGGCGCCTCAAGAAGCGACTGTGGGAATCGAGCGACGCAGAGATCGAGGCTGTGCTCGCCGAGTACGGCATGCCCTCGCCCTGCGAGTGGGGCAAGGCAGGGTCGTACATCCAGACCACGATACGCCACGACCTGATCGAGCAGCGGCGCAAGAACGACGTGGTGATCATCCCCGTCGGCTGCACCGAGCTGCACGGCGACCACACCGTGAGCGCTGTAGACACGCTCTTTGTGAGCCAGATCGCCGAGGGCGTGCGCCGCTACTATGCCACGCACGGGGGCAACCCGCCTGCACTCGCGCTGCCGCCGCTGATGTACGGCGCGCATCCCTATCACCACCTGGGCATGCCGGGCAACGTGATCATCCGCGACCACGTCGTGGTCGAGTTCCTGGTCGACACCATGCTCGGGCTGTGGAACGACGGCTGGCGCAAGCAGATCATCCTCAACAACCACGGACAGCTGTGGGTGCTCGAGGAGGCGCTGCACGAGTTCTGCAAGCGCTACCAGCTGCCCGGCATCTACCGCGTGATCGACTGGCACCGTGCAGTGCGCGAGTTCTTTAACACGACCGACGAAGGCGGCAAGTGGGACACGAACTTTGTCCATGCCGACGAATCGGAGACCTCGCTCGGGCTGTACCTCTTTCCCGACATGGTCAACATGGCGCACGCCGTCGACGCCGACGGGATCTCGTACCTGCCCGACGGGCACCTCGACAAGTCGGTCGATCCCTTCCGCCGGCCCTGCAAATGGTCGGAGGGCGAGGGACACGCGGCGATCGAGTTGTTCGGAACGCCAGAAGGCGTGGTCGGGCGCGCGACGCTGAGCAGCGCGGAAAAGGCCAAGCGCCCCCTGGCGGCGATCCTGAGCTACCTGACCCTGCTGGTCGACGAGATCATCACCGCATTCCCCTCCGGCACGGTGCCTCCGGTGGAGACGACCACCATGCGCACGGAAGCAGAGATGGAACCCTACCTGCGCGAGCCGTGGACCGAGGGCTGGAAGAGCGTGTACGGTCTGCCCACGATCGGGCAGCGGTAACGCGTCCAAGCTGGTGCGCCGTGTCGCTCGACTCGCGGCGACACGGCGCGCCGATCTCGGCGGACAGACACCAGAAGGGAGCGCTATGAAGACCAGCATCGTCCTCTCGACCCATCCAAGCAAGTTCGACGCCGTCGCCTTCAAGGGCGATTTCGCCGCCAACGTGGCGACGATCGCAGCCCTCGGGTACGACGGCGTGGAGCTGGCGATCCGCGACCCGAACCTGATCCAGGCGGACGTCCTGCTCGCGGTGACCAATGCGCACGGGCTGGCAGTTCCGGCGATCGGCACCGGGCAGGCGTGGGGCGAGGAGGGCCTGTCGTTCACCGATCCCGATCCCGGCGTACGCGCGGCGGCAGTACAGCGGGTGCTCGATCACATCCCCTTTGCCGCGCGCACGGGGGCTGTGATCATCATCGGCCTGCTGCGCGGGATCGTCCGCCCGGGGATCGCCCACGCGCAGGCCCATGCGTGGATGGTCAAGGCGCTGCAGCGTTGCGCCGCCGCCGCTGCCCCGCGCGGGGTGCGCCTGGCGCTCGAACCGATCAACCGCTACGAGACCACGCTGATCAACTCGGTGCCCGAGTGCCTTGCCCTGGTCGAGGAGGTCGGCTCGAGCGCCTTCGGCGTACTCGCCGACACCTTTCACATGAACATCGAGGACGCATCGATCGAGGAGAGCCTGCGCGAGGCTGGGTCCCACCTCTTTCACGTCCACTTTGCCGACTCGAACCGCGCCTACCCCGGCGCGGGGCACATTGACTTTTGCGCGATCGTGCACACGCTGCGCGCGATCGGCTACACAGGCTACATCTCGATCGAGGCGCGCCCGGTGCCCGACGCCGAGACCTGCGCCGTGGAGAGCATGCGCACCCTGCGCCGACTGCTCGACGAGGCATAGGGCACGACGATGCGCCGGCGCTCACGTCGCACCCGGCACAGACCGCACATCGCCAGGGAGGTGCAATGACCACGCACGATGCTGCTGATCTCTACGAACGAATCCGCTTCCGCGGGAACCCTGTCGCGCACGAGGACGCGATGGTGGTCTGCGGCAAGGCGCGCTTTACCTTTCTCACCCCACGCATGGTCCGCATGGAGTGGTCCGAGACCGGCGCGTTCGAGGACCGGGGGACGTACGCCTTCCCGACGCGCTACACGCCTGATCCACCTCCGCTGCAGATCGAGCGGGACGCGAGCGGGCTGTGCGTGGATACGGGCGCGTTGCGCCTGTGCTACCTCCGCAGCGATGGTCCCTTTGACGCCGCGAACCTGTCGATCGCCATGGACCTGGACGGGGAGCGAGCGGTCTGGACGCCGGGCATGCCCGCGCCGGCGAACCTGCGCGGGACCCGCCGCACCCTCGACGGGTGCGCCGGGGACGCAGCGCTGGGCGAGGGCTTGCTCTCGCGCGCCGGGTGGTCGGTGTTCGACGACTCGGCTTCCGTGGTCTTTGAGCCGGACGACGGGTGGGTCGCCCCCCGCCCCGAGCACGCGCTGAGCGACTGGACCTTGTTCGCCTACGGGCACGACTATGCGGGTGCGCTGCAGGACTATACGCGCTTTGGCGGGGCGATCCCGCTGATCCCGCGCTTTGTGCTCGGCGCGTGGTGGTCGCGCTACTGGGCCTACAGCGCACAGGACCTGATGGACCTGGTGGGCGACTTTGAGCGCCACGACCTGCCGCTCGACGTGCTGGTGATCGACATGGACTGGCACACGCCGGTGACGTGGACCGGATACACGTGGAACCGCGAGCTCTTTCCGGACCCCGCCGCCTTCCTGTCGTGGGTGCACGACAAGGGCCTGCGCGCCACGCTCAACCTACACCCCGCGCAGGGGATCCAGGCGCACGAAGCGGTCTATGCGCAGTTCGCAAGGGCGATGGGCATGGACCCGGAGAGCGGCGAGCCCGTGCCCTTCCGGATCACCGACAAGCGGTTCGTGCGCCACTACTTTGAGCTGCTCCACCACCCGATGGAGGACGAAGGGGTCGACTTTTGGTGGATCGACTGGCAGCAGGGCGAAGGCTCGGAGATGCGGGGCCTCGATCCACTGCCGTGGCTCAACCACCTTCACTTTCACGACTCGACGCGACGCGGCGGCAGGCCGATGCTGTACAGCCGCTGGGGAGGCTTGGGCAACCATCGCTACTACATCGGCTTCTCGGGGGACACGATCGTCGGTTGGCCCGCGCTCCAGTTCCAGCCCTACCTCACCGCCACGGCATCGAACGTGTGCTACGGTTGGTGGAGCCACGACATCGGCGGGCACATGGGCGGCGCCACCGAACCCGAGCTCTATGCGCGCTGGGTCCAGTTCGGCGCGCTCAGCCCCTGCCTGCGCCTGCACTCGACAAAGGACCCGACGGCGGAGCGCCGCCCGTGGGCCTATCCCGACCCCGTGTACCGCGCCGCGCGCGCCGCGTTCCACCTGCGCTACCAACTGGTGCCCTACCTGTATACCATGGCACGGGTCGCATCCGAGACGAGCATCTCGCTCTGCCGCCCGATGTACTATGCGCACCCCGAGGCGGAAGCAGCGTACGTCGCGCGCTACCAGTACTACCTGGGCGACGAGCTGATCGCCGCGCCGATCGTCCACCCAGCAGACCCAGCGACAGGAATGGCATCGACCGACGTCTGGGTGCCGGACGGGACGTGGATCGACTACCAGACCAAGGAGACGTACAGCGGACCGCGCTGGGTGCGCGTGGTCGGCGACCTGGACCGCGTGCCGCTTCTGGCGCGCGCAGGGGCGATCGTGCCGCTCGCTTCGTCATACCACGACCCGGCGGGGACGGGCATGCGCTCGGGCGCTACCGACGACATCCCCTCCGACCCGATCGTGCTGCAGGTCTTCCCTGGCGCGGCGGGCACGTTCCGGCTCTACGAAGACGACGGCGTCTCGACTGCCTACCAGCAGGGAGCGTTCGAGTGGACGGCGATCGAGACCGAGATCGACGCCGATCGGGCGTGGACGGTGCGCGTCGCCCCCGCCGAGGGACATTGCGCGGCGCTCGCGCCGGAGCGGGGCTATGTGATCCACCTCGAGGGCAGCCGGCAGCCCGAGGCAGTGACGATCGACGGCGAGGGCAGCCGAGACTGGGCCTACAACCCCGAGACGCTGACCACCACGATCCGGGTTGCGGCGCGCGACAGGCGTCAAGGCGTCGAGGTGACGGCATGGAACCCGAACGGCATCTCGGCGCTCGGCGAGGCGCACAACCGCGCATGCGCGCGGGGCGATGCGTGGCGCCTGTTGGGCAGCGAGTGGCCCGCCGGCGCCGGTGGGGATGCCAGCAGCGCCGCAGCGGCGGATGCGGTGCTGCGCACCGCGCTGCCCGGTCGTGCGGACGCCGTAGCCCGGCTTGGGGGGCCCTTTGCGCGCGTGATCGAGTACGTCACGCCCGAGGAAGCCGCGGGGCAGTTGGGACGGGTGATCGTCGGCGCGCCCGCATCGCCAGAACAGCGCTACGACGTGCGCGTGACCTTTGACCTCTACCGAGGCGGGGCGCACGAACGGCACACGGTCGACCACGCGGGCTGCAGCGAGGCACAGATCATTGCCACGCCCTTTGCCTTCGACGGGAGCGTCGCGAGTGCGCGCTGGGAGGCAGAGGTCGAGCTGCGGTGGCGCGGGCAGACGCTGTCCCTCACGCACCACAGCCAGCCGATCTTTCCGACGGTCTATGCGTGGCGAGCGCTAGTCTACAACCGCGAACAGACGCCGCTCTCGCTGCGCGAAGTGACGAACACGGACGGCACGATCGATGCGTCGCTGGGGTGGACGCCCCATCGCCAGACGGCAGAGGGGCTCGCCAACATCAACGAACCGCACGCAATCCTGTTCTCGCGCGCCTACCGCGAACGGTTGCAGGCGGGCGAACCGCTCGCCGCCTATGTGGCGACGACCGTCACCAGCCCGGACGACCGGGAGGCGGTCTTGGCCTACATGGCGGGCGGAGAGGTATCGTTCACCCTGAACGGAGAGCCGGTCGCCGAGGCGGCGCGGGACCAGGGCACGGCGCACCCCTTTGTCAGGCAACTGCGCACGACAGAGCCGTTTCGCCTCAGGGCGGGCGCCAACACCCTGCTCGTGGCGACCCAGCCCCCGACGGAGGGACGTCCCTTCTGGTTCCTGGGGGCGGGGTTCCGGGCGTCGGGCACGGACGACGTGCCGATGACCGACCTCGCGTTCAGCTAGCGCGGGGCGCAGTACAGCGGAGAGGCGCTACGCCGGGATCCACGGGATGGTAGCTGGGCGCGCCCACGCCTACTCGGCGAAAAAGAGCTCCCACCAGTAGTACCAGTTGGGGATATCGTCCGCCGGTGCGGGGTCCTGCGGCGCGAGGCTGCGCGGCGCCGGGCTGGGGGCTTCGGTTGTGACCAGGATCACCGGTTGATCGCCGGGGCGGATCATGTGCGCGTTGTCGCGCGCCCATTCCTCGACGTAGGCGTCACTGGCGACATAGTCGCGCTGCTCGATCAGCCGGGCCTGCAGGTCCAGCGCGTCGCTGATCTCTTGCTTGAGGCGCCGCTCCGCCTGCGAGACGTGGTATTGGGCGGTCGCCCGGCGCCCGAGGTCGATGATCAGAAAGATCGAGAGCGTCAGGATGACGATGGCGACGAACTGCGTACTTGAGATCAGGGGTGGGTTCTTGTGCTGCTTCATCAGGCTGCCCCCAGTGAACGAACGACCTGATTCGATCCTACAACAGCTCGCGCGCAAAGTCAAGTGTTATGTCATCTAGCGGGCGGGAGCTGCAGCCGCACCGCGCGGACACAACCGGTAGTGACCTGGCGCATCACAGGACGTACCCCTGGTGTTCGCAGCCGCACACGTGCAATGCACGCGGAGGGCGCGCGAGGGAATGGACCGCCACGCAAACTGAACACGTCAGCGACACGTGACCGCCACATGCGGGTTACACACTGTAGAGCCGCCAGATGCGAGGCCAAATCCCATGACCAGACACGCCAACGCACCATCGTATCCGCCGCCCCGCTGGCGACAGATCATTCCCCACGTACTCGAGGCGTACCTGCTGGGCACGGTGCGCCTGGACACCGCTGGCAGCGAGAAGCTTATCCCGCGCAGAAGCGCCATGGTCTGCGCATTCGCGCCCCACACGGGCTGGATCGACTCGATCGCGATCGACGAGTGCTTTCGCCGCGCAGGACGCGCGTGGCCCGTGTGGCTCACCAAGGCGGAGAACCGCATCCTACCGCGCGTGGTGACGGGTGACCGGGTGATCTGCATCGACCAGCAGCACCCAGAGCCGCGCCTCGTGCGCGCGATCCACGCCCTGCTCAAGCGCCCGAACGGCGTGCTGGCGACGTCCCTGGAGGGCACGCGCCTGGGCAATCCCGACGACCCACACGACCGGGTCACGCTGGGCCCGTTCAAGAGCGGCGCGGCGCGCTTTGCGCTGGTGGCGCGCGTGCCGATCATGCCAGTCGTCGTCATGGGCGGGCACCGCGTCGCCTCGATGCTGGACCGCAGTTGGGAGACCGAGGGCTCGCTGACCGCCTTCCAACGGCTGCAGCGCGCGCGGCGGGCGCCCCAACCGGTGATCGTGCGCGTCCTACCCCTCTACCGCGCACACCTCGACGAGCCGGAGGGGCTGCAGGGTAGGCGCCTCGGAGCACGCGCCGGGTTTCACACTGACCGACTCTTCCAGATCCTGTGCGCCGAGATCCGGCGGCTCGATCCGACATATCCCCTAAAGGACAAGAAAAGGCAGGAATTAGGACTAAATAAGAGAGTATAGATGCCTAATTAACCTTAAAATTTGCCCCTAACCTGTCAGTTGGGGGTTGACAGGACGGGGCTTTCGTGCTATACTGGGGTCGTTGTAGGGGCCGTTAGCTCAGTTGGCAGAGCACCTGCCTTTTAAGCAGGGAGTCACAGGTTCGAATCCTGTACGGCTCACCAGGCCCGAGGTGCCAGACACTTGTGGAGTGTCTGGCACTTTTTTCGTCCCGCACCAGCAGTCGATCCGTTGCGCTATGTGCCCCGATCTGTGGTATAATAGGTTCAAGCGCTCACGCACCTCCTGTGACCACCTAGGAGCGCCCTGGGGATGGGTCGCCGCGGCACTCGCCGAACGCGACGTTGAAGAGCTAGTAGGGAGGTACGCGTGCCAGGCACAGCAGAGCATCGCACACGAGTGCACCGTCCGGCGCAGCGGCGCCACACCGTGCACTCCCCGGTCGACGAATCCTCACTGTCCAACACCGCCCACGCGCTCGCGCTCAGCGTCCAGCGCGCCATGGCCCAACCACCCAGGGCCGCGCCCGCCGACCAGCTCGCCCTGCAGCGCTGGACCGGAAACCGGGCTGTGACAGCCCAGATCCAGGCGGGGCGCGCCGGGTCAGCGCTCCTGAGCCAGGCTCAAGAGCCGCTCCAGGCCAAACGCCTCGCAGGAGACCCGTCCGGCAAGGGCAACCGGCAGCGCGCGCCGGATACCGGCGTGCTGCAGCGCACCGACAAGCCATCGGTGAGATGGCTGAGCAAGAAGTGGTGGCACACCACCAAGCTCGAGAAGGCGATGAAGGGCGACTCGCTGTCGGGCGCACAGGCGGCGGCGACCAGGCTGCAGGAGCTGGACGCGACCTACTATAAGACGCTGCTCGCGCACTTGCTCGAGAAGTACGAGGGGAACACGACGGCGTGGAAGGTGGGCGCCGCAACCGCGCCGGCGGCAGTGCGCAATCCGATCCTCTACGACCTGATCGTCAAGCCCAAGGCGATCGTGCGCTGGCATCCCCTCCTCTCACAGCTGTCCGACGAACTGGTGGTGGAACTGGCGGCGCACAATCCCGGCGACTTTACCAAGAACGTCCTGGCGGTGCTGCACGAGGCGGGCGACCTGACCTCCCTGCACGCCATGATCGCGCGGGTGGGCATGGTCACCGAACTGGAAAAGGACAAGAAGACGTGGACCAAGTTCGCCGGCAAGGTCGCGGAACCGCGGGCCCATCCCAAGGAGTTCATCAAAGACGTGCTGATCGACCTGCGGGACAAGGGCCAGACGGAGCAGCTGCAGCACCTGCTCATGGTGGAGCGCCTCGCGCTCACGCTGGACAAGGGCGCCCAGCAGGAGTGGTTGGCCTTTGCCGAGACCGTTCTGGACTGGCGGTGGGTCACCGCCAGGACAATCGGCCCCGCCTTGGTTGCCAAGCTCGTACAGCACGCGCCGCGCGCCTTTATCGAGAAGGTCCTCGCGCCACTCAAGGACACAGGCGACCTGAGCGCCCTCAACAACCTCTACCAGCTGGTGACGGCAAGAGGCATGGTGACAGCGTTGGAGGGCGCCGGGAAGACGTGGACAAACTTTGCCAAGGGCATGCCCGTGCTCAAAGCCACGCAGCGCGTCAAGGCGACCGTCAAGGGCATGCAGTCCGCACCCCCGGTCACGATCGTGGACGAGATATTCAAGGCATTCATCAGCAAGCAGGACATCCAGATCGGCTACTATCCCGCCAGCGACCTGGATGCGCCGAGCCAGATCATGCTGGGCGAGGATCCGAAGGAGCGCACGAAACGGCTTGCTAAGCGCGAGCAAGCTATGCGCGCGATCGGTCAGCAGATGCCGACCGAGCCGAGCACGCAGTGCGACACGATCGTCAAGCTGCTGGAGACGATGATCAAGCTCTACCCGGGCCTGGACAACGTGCAGACCTTCCCGATCGTCGAGCCACAGGCCTTGCTGACCAAGCCCATGGCATCGCAGAAGGGAGGCGTGATCCCGACCTCGTTTGAGGGGACGGTCTACGATGCTAAGGGCGTCCAGACGGGCCGGATCCTGTTCACCGGGACCAGCAAGGAGGCGCCTAACTCGCACACCTGGCTGCAGGTCTCGGCGGGCGGGACGCAGAAACCGTACGACGGCGTGCTGGGATCCATGGGCGACGCGGAGCTGGCGAGCTCGCGCGAGCCCACAGCCTTCAAATGGAACGCAAAGAAGAAGGTCTGGGAGGACGGAAACGGGAACGAGATCCGGGAAGTGCCCAAGGGCAGCAAGAAGGTACAGAACCGCGGTCTGACGCCCCCGAACAAGCTCGGCTTTGGCACCGCGTACCAGATCGTCAGAGGTTCCCTGTCCGGGTCATAGCCGGCGCCCGGTCCAGCGACCTCGCTCCGGCAGAGAGGCCCAGATCCACGTACCAGGCAGGCAAGCCGACCCGGCGCGGGCGCAAGACACCCGCGCCGGGCTCAAGAGAGACCCCATCCAGCGTTCCGGCGCTGCAGCCCAAGCGCTGACCGAGCACCTACCCGGTCACAAAGGTCAGCTGCTGCTGATCGACGTCGACCCGCACGACGGTGCCCGGCGGCGGGTCGGCGCGCAGTAAATAGTCCGCCAGCGGTTCGCGCAGGTGGCGCTGCAAGATCCGGCGCAGGGGGCGCGCGCCCCACTCGGGATGGTCGTTTTGCGCGACCATCCAGCGCCGCGCGGCGTCGCTGACCTGCAGCTCCAGCCCTCGCCCGGCGGCGAGTTCGCCCTCTTTCTTCAGCAGGAGGCCCATGATCTGGAACAGGTCCTCGTCGCTCAGACGATTGAAAAAGATAATGTCGTCCAGGCGGTTGAGGAACTCGGGCCGGAAATGCGACTTGACCTCGCGCATCGCCATATCGCGCGCCGATTCGCCGAGCGCCGGATCGCCCAAGTAGGCGGCGCCGAGATTGCTCGTCATGAGAACCACCGTCTCGCGAAACGACGCTTGGCGGCCCTTCCCATCGGTCAAGCGCCCCTCTTCCATGACCTGGAGCAAGACGTCCAGCACACGGGGGTGGGCCTTTTCCACCTCGTCGAACAGGATCACGGCATAGGGCGACTGGAGCACACGGTCGGTCAGCTGTCCTCCACCCTCGTAGCCGACGTAGCCGGGCGGCGCGCCGATCAGGCGGTTGACCGAGCTCTCGTCCATGTACTCGCTCATGTCGATCGCGATCAGCGCATCCTCGCTGCCAAACAGGAACTCGGACAGGGCCTTGGAGAGCTCGCTCTTGCCCACGCCCGTCGGCCCGAGGAAGAGAAAACTGCCGATCGGGCGGCGCGGGTCCTTGAGCCCCACGCGCGCCGTCTTGACGGCACGGCTCAGGGCGAGCACAGCCTGGTCCTGCCCGATGATCCGCTCCTGCAGGTGCTCGACCATGCGCGCGTAACGGCTCCGTTCGTCGGCGCCGAGACGGGTCACCGGGATGCCGGTCATGCGGCTCAGGGTGAGCGTCACGTCATCGGCGTCGAGCACGGCATCGCCCGACACCGGCGCGCGAAAGGCCAAGTTCTCCTGCGTGCTCATGCGCACCAGGGCACAGGCACGGTGCAAGAGCTGTACCGCCCCGCCCGGGAGGGGGCGCGTTGGGAGGTAGCGTCGGGCCATAGAAGCTGCTACGGGCAGGCTCGCGTCGGCGATCTGGATCGCATACTCGTCTTCCAGGTTAGGACGGAGCGTGCGCAGGATCTCGACCGTTTCCCGCTCGTCGGTCGGAGGAACGCGCAGGACGCGGACCTGCCCGCCGGTCGCCGCGCCGCCGCGCAGCCGCGTGTCGTACATCTCGGGCGTGGTCGTGCCGATCAGGGTCACACCGTCCTCGAAGAAGGCGCGCTGCAGGGGTTTGGCGCCCTCGGGAAGCTCGGCGTGGACCACGCCGCCATAGAAGCGATGGATGTCGGGGACGAGAAAGATGCCGCCGCGCGCCTTGCGCAGCCCAGCCCGGATCGCGGCGACCGGGTTGTCGACGTAGGCAGCGTCGGCGACGGCGATCACCGAGCTGATGCCGTCAGGCCCACGCCCCTCGGCGATCAGCAGCGCTAGGGCATAGACCAGCGAACGCTTGCCCACTCCCGGCGGACCGACCAGGAGCACGTGCCGCTCGCCGGCGAGGGAGAGCAGGTTCATGAGCTCGCTGAGCAAGGCTTCGCGAAAGTAGACCGGGTGCATCTCGCCCTGGCGCGCCATGGTCACCCAGTCAGCGGTCGACCCTGCGCGGGCGAGGCTCTGATCGGCGAGCATCTCGGTCATCGCCGTCGGCGTGATCCCGCGGCGCTGGAGAAGACCAGCCGTGGACACGCCAGCCTGGCTCATCGATGCTAGGGCGTGCGAGGTGCCAACCCAGACCTCGCCCATGGCCTCGGCGATCGTGCGTCCCTCGTCGAGGACGACGACCATCTCGTCTGACAGCGGCACCGGGCGCCCGTTCTGCGCGGTAAATGCAAAGTCGGCGTCGCGCCCCTGTCGCATCCGCGCCTGTGACTCGACCTCGCGTTCCAACTCGGCGAGGTCCACCCCACGCCCCTCGGCAAAGCGCGCCAGGATCTGCGCACCGGCACAGCGCGGGCTGCGCATCATCGCCAGCAGGAGCATCTCGGGCGTCAGGATGCGCTGCCCGTGCAGGTGCAACAGGGTTGCCGCGTCGTTGAGGAGATCGCTCAGTTCGCGGGACGGGATGTTTGGGTCGAGTGTTGCCATTGGGGTCCTAGTAGCGCAAGTGAACGACCAGGCGTTCGTTGTTCTTGATGCTCTGCAGAGCGCGTTCCCGGTCGCGCAGGGCCACGGCGACCATGATCGCGTCCACGATCGCCAGGTGCGCTGCGCGGGTGGCGACCATCTCTACGCCCAGGCTGTTCTCGATGTGCACCGCGCAGAGGACAATGTCCGCGTACTCAGTCAGGGGCGAGTGGGGAAAGTCGGTGATGCACATGGTCTTGGCCCCGCGCTCTTTCGCCAGCTTGAGCGCATCCACGACGTTGGTCGTGCGCCCCGAATGGGAGACGGCGATCACGAGGTCCTTCTCATCCACCAGCGACACAGCCATCAACTGACGGTGGGGGTCGACGTGCTGGGTGCAGCGTACCCCGATCCACTGCAGACGGTACACGAATTCCTGCGCCGTGCTGCCAGAGGTCCCCATGCCGAGGATCACGGTCTCGTCCGCAGCCAGGATCGCGTCGACGGCGCGCTGCATGGCGTCCATATCGAGCGACGCGAGCGTCTCGTCGAGCATGCGCTTGATGTCGTCGAACACGCTCTGGGCGATGTGACCGAGATCGAAGCCGTCGACCTGCTCAAAGAACACGCTGGCGGCGACCGAGTCGATCTCGGCGAGGGCTGTGTGTAGGGCGTGAAAGCCCTCGCAGCCCACGTCATCGCAGAAGCGGACCACGGCGCTGGGGTGGACCTGCGCCTCCTCGGCAAGCTGCACGAGCGACAGCTTGGGCACCACATCGTAGTTGAGAAGGATGTACTCGGCCAATAGCTTTTCCTCATCGGCGAGCACAGGCAGCTTGGACCGGATCCGGCTCAGTACTGCCGGAAGCGGCTGGGCGTCATCTCGGCGATTCCCTTGACTCATCGATACCCCCTTGGCCAAACAGGCCAATGCACCGGCGCGAGACGCCGGCGGCAAAAGCAAGAGCCGAGCCGGTACGGGCCCTCCAGGAGGCGCGGCGCCCGTAGCAGGGCGGCGCTAGTTGGCCTGATAGAGATACCGGACCCAGCTCTGGACAAAGATCGCCTGGAGAAGCGGGTTCGCACTGTGCGGCAGGGCAACCAGGGCGTCGAGCGCCCGCTCAGCCAGCATCTCGACATCGGCGACCGTGTGCACCGGGTAGCGCTCCCGCAGTGCGCGGCGTACGCGCGCGATCTCTGCAGAGAGCCGCGTGACGTACGCCCCATCGACCAGCGCGCCAAGCCCCACCGCATGCGGACAGGGCGACGCCGCGCCCCTAGCTTGCACGGGCGCCAGGCGCTCCGGCTCAAAGAGCACCCGTTCCTGGTCGAGAAAGGGCAGCACGCCCGGGATCGCGGCGAAATAGTACGCCGGGCCCTCACCGATCGCGGCGATCAACGCCGCGGGCGGGTCCGCCGCCAGCCAGGTACTCACGTCGACCGAGGGCGACGCCTCCTCGCACAGGGCAGCTTGGACGTAGGCCTCGATCGCCGAAGCACAGACCACCATGTGCACGAAGGCGTTGCACGCCTGGTCCTCGTCGTCGAGCGAGAACGCGGCGATCGCCGCCGTGGGCAACAAGTCCGGCGCGCGCAGCGCCACCCGCCCGGCGACGCTGTACAGGCGGGCGCGCAGGGCGCGCAGGGACTGCGGCGTCACACACCGCGCGCTGAGCAACGCGACAGCGTCCTCGAAGCCGTCGAGTGGCCCGCGCTGTGGGTCGAGGCACGCCATCAAGGCCTTTACGAGCCGCGGGTAAGCGCTCACATCGGCGATCCGCAGGTCAGGATGCGCGATGACGAGCTCGTCAAACCGCTCTGAGGCGCGGGCCAAGGCCTCCTCGCTCAACTGGTCGATGACCCGGTGCAGCAGGCGATCGAGCGCCCCCTCCACCTCGCGCAGTTGCGCGAGCTGGCAGCTCAGCAGAGGTAGATGGGGCAACCGCCGTGCGTGCCGTCCAGGGCTTTCGGCCATCGTCGAGTCCACCATCGCCGCCGTGACACAGGCGCTGTCGCCGCGCGCCAACAGGCGTGTACGCAGGCCAGAGCCCCCCCACCCTGCGCCTATGCGACCCACTCAGGATCATTATACCATTCCCCGCCCAAGTTGGCAATGATGCGCGATTCCCCAGTCCGCGGTTTGCGCTGCGCACCGATTTGCGGTATAATGCCTCCAATTCTGCCCCTTCGGGCAAGGAGGAAGCTCCCGTATGCATAGGCTGATTCGAAACACTATGGTGCTTTTTGCACTATTGTGCGTCGTGTCGATGGCCGCGCCCCTCGTTCTAGCGCAGCCAACGCAGCAAAGCGAGAACCTGCTCACCAACCCTAGCTTCGAAGGGGACATGCGCCGCACCAGCCGCTCGTCGTGGGTCAGCGAGGGCTGGAATCCGTGGTACTATCACACCGGTCCGGGCAGCAAGTACTACGAGCCCGAGTGGAAAGTGCTCCAGCGTCCGGAGGACGACGGCAGCGCAGACCTGCGCGCGCGACTGCTCGACGGGAACAAGTCGCTGCAGTGGTTCAACACCTATGCGCTGCACGACGCCGGGATCTGGCAGCGGGTCAAGGTGCCCGCGAACAGCAAGGTCGTGTTCTCGATCTATGTCCAGATCATGAGCGCGCGCGACAACCATTGGGTCAAGGACCAGATGGTATCCGGACCGGACGACCTGGGCAACTACCAGGTCACAGCTGGCATCGATCCCACCGGGTTCGAGCCCGCCGGGCAGGTGATGCGCCCGCCCGAGAATGTGACATGGGGTGAAGCCGTGTGGGATGCCCACACCAAGGCCCCGGATGGCACGAACCAGTGGGTCAAGACCCAGGTCACAGCCCAGGCCCAGGGCGAGTACGTGACCGTCTATGTCAGGGGCTGGAACCAGTGGGCGTACCGGTACGAGGCGACGTTCGTCGACATGGCGTGCCTCGTCGCTACGGGCGGAGCGAGAACAATGGTCGCCGCAGCCGCGCCGGTCAAGCCGACCAACACGCCGCTGCCGACCAACACGCCGACGCCGACCAACACCCCGACGCCGACCAACACGCCGACGCCAACCAACACGCCGACGCCAACCCATACGCCCACGGTGACGCCAACCTTTACCCCGTCGCCCACCCCGACCTCGAGCCCAACGCCGCTGCCGACGCCCACGCGGGTGCACCACACCGTCGTGCAGCCACCGCCGAATGTGAACGCAGCAGGCCTCGCCTCGACCTCGTCCCGGAGCGAGGACGTGACCAGCCTGAGCATCGTGGCAGGGATCTCGGCAGTGGTCCTGGTGATGGGCCTGTTCATCGGGAAAAAGCTGGCGAACCGCCCCTAGTCCGCGCGCAGAGATGCACAAGCCCCCCGGAGATCCACACGGGGGGCTTTTCCATGCCTGGCTCAGGGGTTCGGCTAGGCGGAGATGTCGGGTGCACCGGCGAGGCGCATCAGCCCGACCGTGACATTGTCTTTGCCGCCCGCCTCGTTCGCCGCACTGACCAGCGCCTGGGCAGCCGACTCGAGATCGGGGCTGCCGGCGATCATCTCTGCCATGGCCCGCGGGTCGCGGAGCATCGTCCACAGGCCATCGGAGCAAAGCAGAAACAGGTCGCCGACGCGTGCTGTCAGCGGCCCGATGTCGGGGTCGATCTCTTCGCTGCACCCCACGCAGCGCGTGATCAGCCCCCCCTGAGGATGGGTGAAGGACTCGGCGAGCGTGACTCGCCCGGCGGCGACGAGCTCGGCGACCACCGAGTGATCGCGGGTGACCTGAGTCAGCCGCCCTGCGCGCAGCAGGTAGGCACGGCTGTCGCCGACATTGGCGACATAGGCCCGCGTGCCCTTGACCAGCACCAGGGTCAGCGTCGAGCCCGCTCCCATTGCCTCTTGCTGGTCGCCGATCGTATACTGGCGCACGATGTGGTTGGCGCGGCGGATCGCTTCGCGCAGCAGGTGAACGATCGCCATGTCCGGGGCGCGCGCGTGCCCGTCGTCCCCCGCCTGCGCCGCGCCCGACGACGTGTCGCGCATGCGCACCGCACGCCGCGAGCCGTTGGGCACAAAGAGATCCGCCAGGGAAAGCTTGAGCGTCTCGATCGCCCAGTGGCTCGCGACCTCGCCGCCCAGATAGCCCCCCATGCCGTCCGCGATCATGCAGAGCGCGATCGGATCGGCGTCGGAAGCGCTGAGCATCTGGTAGAACACCCTGTCCTCGTTGGTCGGGCGCACCTGACCGCGGTCGCTCCACGCGGCGACCTCGATCTTGATCATGGCAACTCCTTCAGGGGACGCAGACAAGGGCGGAGGGCACACGGTCCCCCGCCACCACGATCGGACCACACAGTCATTATACCATACCTTGTGATTTCCGCACGGGGCGGCTATAATCGTGCATACGCCGCCCCGGCACCGACCGTGCAGCCGATCGAGCCAACCCGGGCACGAGACAGGCAGCGCCGGTGGTCGGCGTGGTACGCTGTCCCGCGCGCAGCTGGAAGGCCCGGCACTCGCCCGGCACCAGCTACGAGACATGGAGGAACACGTGGCGCAAGCAGACCCCCCTGCCAGATCACAGGGAGCTTCCGCACTGCCCGGCGCTTTGCCTGTGACCTCCAGATGGCAGAAGTGGGCGTGGACCGGGCTGCGCTGCGTCGTGCTGATCGCGCTCGCTCTGTATGGACTGCGCCCGCCTCGTCCGCTGGTCGTCCTGGGCCCGCAGCGGAGCGTGGAGAGCGTGGACCCCGCGATCGGCGTACACACGCGCCTGACCGACGAGGTCGAGGAATGGAAGATCAAGCAGACGCTCGAGATGGTGCGCGAGATGGGCGCCAGTTGGGTCGTCGAGTACTTTCCGTGGCAGTACAGCGAACCCGCCAAGGGCGTCTATGACTGGGCGCACGCCGACATGGTGATCGCCCACGCGCGGCGGCAGGGCCTAAACGTGATCGCCCGGATCGGGTTCGTGCCCGACTGGGCCCGCCCGCCGGACACAGAGGTCTCTTACCTGGACCCAGCGCGTTACGCCGACCTGGGCGACTTTGTGGGCGCTTTCGCGGCGCGCTACCGCGGCGAGGTCGACTACCTGATCGTGTGGAACGAGCCCAACCTGGGCCTGGAGTGGGGCTACCGGGATCCGGACCCAGCCGAGTACGCCGAGATGCTGCGCATTGCCTATGCGCGCGCCAAGGAGGCGAACCCCGAGATCGTGGTCCTGGGAGGCGCGCTGTCGCCGACCCTGGGCGCCCCGGACGCGATGGGCGACCTCGACTACCTGCAGGGCATGTACGACGCCGGGGCAGCGTCCTATTTCGACGCTCTCGCCGTCCACGCCTACGGGTGGCGCTTTCCGACGGACGCGCCGCCGGCGACGGACGCGATCAACTACCGGCGCACCGAACTGCTGCGGCAGATCATGGTCCGCAACGGCGACGCGCACAAGCCGCTGATGATCACCGAAGGGGGATGGAACGATCATCCGCGCTGGACCAAAGCGGTCTCCCCCCGGCTGCGCGTGGCCTACACGGTACAGGCCTACGCGTGGGCGCGGCACGAGTGGCCCTGGTGCAAAGCGGTTGCGCTGTGGGCGTTCCGTTTCCCACGACCCGAACCCGGCTACCTGAACTACTATAGCTTTGTCACCACCGAGTTCACGCCCAGGCCCGTGTACCACGCGGTACAGCAGTACGCGCGCGGCGAGGACGTCAGCAAGTGGCTCAGTCCCTGATCCGGGCGGAACGGCAAAGGAATGGACTGGCGCCCGCACGCGGGCCCTGGGCGCTCAAGGGAGCACACATATGACCAGGCGACGACGGAGCGGCTCGCGATCGGGATCGAGCGGTCACTGGCGCGAGCGACAGGCCGATGACCCCTACTTTCAGAAAGCCAAGCAGGAAGGCTACCGAGCGCGCTCGGCATACAAGTTGATCCAGATCGACGACAAGTTCCGCATCCTGCACCCCGGTCAGGCGATCCTCGACCTGGGCGCTGCGCCTGGCAGCTGGTCACAAGTCGCCGCCAAGCGGACGGGCTCTGGCGGGCGCGTGGTTGCCCTCGACCTGCAGCCGATCGAGCCGATCCCGGGCGTCACGACGATCCAGGGCGATATGACAAGAGCGGAGGTCCAGGCAGAGGCGATCGAAGCGGCAGGCGGTCCGGTCGACGTGGTGCTCTCGGACGCAGCGCCGAACACATCTGGCATCCGGATCCGCGATCACGCGTTCTCGATCGCCCTGGTGTATGCCGCGCTCGAGATCGCGCGCCACACGCTGCGGCAGGGCGGCGACTTTGTCGCCAAGGTATTCGAGGGCGAGGACCTGCCCCAGCTGCTGGTCGACCTGCGCGCACAGTTCGAGCTGGTCAAGCCATTCTACCCTGACGCCACCCACCGTGAGGGCTATGAGGTATTTGTGGTATGCAAAGGCTACAAAGGCGCAGGCTAGCACACGCGGGCACACGTACGCGCACGCGCCCGTCCCCCGGGCGAGGGCCCCGAACCGGAGGCACGCTTCTGGGCGCTGCCTGTCTCAGCCCCGCCAGCGCGGACAGAGCTTGACTGCGATCGGCGCGTTGGTCAGGTTGCGCTCGCCGCTGCCGTCGGGCTGCGCGACAAACACGTCCGCGATCGCGCCGTTGACCGGTTTGAGGTACATGACCAGGCTGCCATCGGCGCTGTACTGCAAGGGCCACTGCGTGTCCTTGTAAGGGATCACCCGGTACACGCCAGCTCGACCGACGTCGGCGCGGTAGACGCTCGACTCGTCGGTGAACAGAAAGTGGCTGCTATCGGGCGCCCAGTTCAGGCCCACGTAGATATTGAGCCTGCCCTCATAGTAAGCCTCTTCGATCCGGTCTGCAGCCACGTTGTAGAGCACCACCGAGAAGCTGCTGCCTAGGTTGTTGGTGTTCACCTTCCACTTGCCATCGGGCGAAGGGCACGAACCGACCGTACCCGCGATCTCGCAACGCTCGACAGGGCGCAGCGCGACGACCGTACCGTCGAGCGTGGCTGCCGTCGTGGCAGATGGGATACACGTCGAGTGGCCCCAATCCGTGTCGCCGATCTTGACCGCCTTGGTCCAGCCCGGATCGGTGGCATAGAGCGCGTAGAGCTTTTCGTCCAACCTGACGGTAAAGATGATCCGCCCACTCGGACCGGACGGCGTCGACGTGCCCTCGGGCAGGGCCGCCTGGTCGAGCTGCAGGAGCGCGATATCGTCGATATAGATCCGCCCGCTCGTCGGCCCTGCGCCCGGACGGTCGAGGACCAGACCGTAGAAGGAGACGGGATAGTCGATCGCGCCATTGTCGGGCCCAAACACCGCGCCCGAGGGCCATGGCAGCGCAGGGTCGATCGCACCGGTCACCTGCCGCCACCCCTCAAAGTCGAGCGCGCCCATGTGCACCGACCACACCTGGCGCTGCGCGTCCTCGATCCAGATGTTGACATAGTGCCCAGAGCGATCGCCATACAGCCACGCCTGGACGGCGTTCGGTTCGCCAGCCACCGGGACCTGGTTGGCAAAGACGACAAAGTCATCGCTCGCACTGGCAGGGCCAAAGTCATAGTCCAGCCGCGCCGCATAGCTACCTGACTGGTGCTGGTCTGCGCTCTGTGACAACTCGCCATAGGGCTGATCGCCGCGCTTCCAGCTACCAAAGGTCTCGAACGCGTGCACCACCCCGCTCACGGGCAGCGTCGGCGGAGGCGTCGGCGTCCGCGTGGGCGCAGACACCTGGGTCGGGGTCGGCGCCAGGGGGGTTGCGGTTGGCGTGGGCGTGGGCGGCAACGGCGTCTCCGTCGGCGCGCGCGTCTCCGTTGGCTCGGGCGTCGGGGTCGGCGTGGGCGTGGGTTCGGTGACTCTGAACTCGATCTTGGCGGAGGAGAGCAAGTCGCCGTTGTAGGCATTGAGCAGGAACGTGGTCGTCTGATCGGCGACCAGCGTGATCTCGTCCTCAGGGCTCAGTCCGCGGATCATCTCAAAGCCGCGGCTGATCTCGATCGCGGTCACGTCGCCGGAAACGCGCCATGCCAGCCGAAACTCGCCGCCCCGCACCTGCGTCGGTGGGTCGGCGACAAAGGACTCGATCACCGGCGCGCCTGGCGCGGGACGGACCACGACCTCGACCTCGCGCGTCGCACCGCTTGCCAGTTCCAGGCGGTAGACGGTGGTCTGCCCAGGCTGGTGCACGATGCTCCCTTGGGGCGGGGCATTCTCGCGCACGTTCGGCTGGATCGTGACCGCATCGACGCCCGTCGCTCGCCACTCGATCGTCACGCTCTCGCCCTGTGTCACCTCCAGCGGGCGGACGTCAAAGAGCGCGATCGCCGGCGCGACAGTGGGCGTCAGGGTCGCCGCGGCGACAACGGTCGCCGTGGGCTGGTTCAGCATCGGCGCGATGCGAGGCCACAGCAAGATCCCGGCGACGACGAGCGCCGCCAGGACGGCGACCGAGACTAGGCCTACTACGGGCCACACCCAGCGCGCCCTGCGACGGGACGCCACCGTCTGCGGCGGCGCAGGCGTCTGCGGCGGCACCGGCGTCTGCGGCGGCGCGAACTGGGGCGCGCCCAGCGGCGCGTGTCGGGGGGCGCCCGGCGCCGGAGGGGACGGTGTCGGCGTCTGCGGTGGCGCGAAACCGGGCGGTCCGGGGCGCTGTGCCTGCAGATCCGCCTTCCTGTCGCCCAACGGCGCTTGCGCCGAGACCGTCGGCGCATCGCCGGCGACCGGAGGCGGCGTCTGGGGATAGAGAGAGGGAACGACCGAGGGCGCGATGAACGTCTCGGGGCTGTTGATCGCCATCTCCAGGTCGTCGACCATGTCGCCAACCCACTCGTAGCGGTCGCGCGGGTCTTTGGCCATCGCCTTGCGCACGACGGCTTCGAGCTGGGGCGATATGCCGGCGCCCGAAGGCGCCATCGCCGGCGGATCCTCCATGATGTGCGCAAGCAGCACGGCGTGCGGCGTGGACTTTTGAAAGGGCACCTTGCCGGTCAGCACGTGGTACGTGGTCACGCCCAGCGAATAGATGTCCGTGCGGTGATCCACGGGATCGCCCCGGGCTTGCTCAGGCGACATATAGTCGGGTGTGCCCATGATATAGCCCGCGCGCGTGATGCGACTGCCGCCGGCGACCTGCACCAGGCCAAAGTCCATCAGCGTGACGTGGTCGCCGCGAGCAGGGTCGATCATGATGTTGCTAGGCTTGATGTCTCTGTGAATAAAGCCACGGCTGTGGGCATAGTCGAGGGCCTGAGCCACTTGGCGCAGGATGTGGACGATGCGCTGCAGGGAGAGCGCACCCTCCTGCTGCATCAGCTGCGCCAGCGTTGCCCCTTCCAGGAACTCCGAGACGATGTAGTGGACGTTCTCTTCGCTGTCCACGTCGTGGATGATGATCACGTTGGGATGCTGGAGCGCCGCGGCGGATCGGGCCTCGCGCAAGAACCGCTTGACCAGGTCCAGGTCATCCGCCAACGCGGGCGAGAGGACTTTGATCGCGACGTAGCGCTGCAGGTTGGTCTGGTAGGCCTTGTAGACCGTCGCCATGCCACCCTTGCCCAGCTTTTCGACGATCTGGAAGCGACCCAGTGTCTGGTTCAACAACTCCATCGATCGCTGCTCTCCCTAGGCTGTGCACGTGCTCGATCAGCTGGCTCGGGCGCCGTCCACGAGGGACGCGTGCCCGGACCAGCGATTGACGATCGCACGCAAGTCGCGCGACGCCACAGGCTTGCTGACGTGTTCATCCGCCCCCGCCTGGAGGCTCTTGTACCGCGCGCTGGACGGCAGAGCCGTGACCATGACCACGACCGTGCGCGCGGTCTCTGGATCGGCCTTGATCTCGCGGCAGATCTCGTAGCCGTCGATCCCGGGCATCATGATGTCGAGTAACACGATGTCGGGACGCTCTCGACGGACGAGCTCGAGCGTCTCGCGCCCATTGCTCGCGGTCAGCACCCGGTGCCCGTCCATGCGCAGGAACTCGGCATTCAGCTGGCGGAACGACTGGTTGTCATCGACGATCAGGACGGTAGCCACACTGAACAGCCCCCAGAACCTGAGGGGAGGGTGCGTCTCTCAAACGCACCCTCTCCGCACCAGGCAGCTATTATACCACGGCTTCGGCCTGCCCCACAAAGCGGCGGTTCAGGGTCAGCCCTTGATGCAGACCATGGGGCGGACGCGTGCCACCCGGCGGATGATGCCGGCGTCGTGCATGATGCCGACCACGTTCCGCACATCCTTGTACGCGCCCGGGGCCTCTTCTGCCAGGCCTCTCTTTGAGTGCCCACGGATCACGATCCCGTCGCGCGCCAGGTCACGCGTCATCTGATCGGCGCGGAAGCGCTTGATGGCTTGGTTGCGCGACATGAGCCGCCCCGCGCCATGGAGCGCGCTGCCAAAGGTCTCCGCCATGGCTTTCTCGGTCCCGCGCAGGATGTAGGACGAGGTGCCCATCGTACCGCCAACGAGCACCGGCTGACCCACCCCGCGGTAGGCGGCGGGCAGCTGTGGGTGACCGGGCCCAAAGGCGCGCGTTGCGCCCTTGCGGTGGACCACGACGCGCTTGTGCGCACCGCCGACCAGGTGCTCCTCGACCTTGGCGGTGTTGTGCGCCACCTCGTACAGCGTAGCCACCTCCTCGCGCGCGATGCCGAGTACGCGATGGAAGGTTTCGCGCGCCAAGTGCGCCAGGGCCTGCCGGTTCGCGAATGCGACGTTGATCCCGCAGTTGACGGCGCTCATGTAGCGTCGCCCCTCGGGGCTATCCACCGGCGCGCACACCAGCTCGCGCTCGCGGATCGGGATCCCGTACTTGCGGCTCGCGGCATCGAGCACCGAGAGATAGTCCGTCCCGATCTGGTGTCCCAGGGCGCGGCTCCCCGAGTGGATGCTGATCAGGACCTGGTCGGGGAAGAGGCCATAGGCTGCCGCCGCATCGCGATCCAGGATCTCTTCGACCCACTGGACTTCGAGGTAGTGGTTGCCCGAGCCAAGCGAACCGATCTGCTGGAGTTCGCGTTCCTTGGCCTTGTCACTCACGACGGCTGGATCGGCGCCCGCAATGCATCCCCCTTCCTCGACGTACGCGAGGTCAGCCGGCAGCCCATAGCCGTGCTCGACCACCCACCGGGCCCCCGCCACCAGCAGACGGTCCATCTCGCGCATGGTCAAGCGGATGTCGCCCTTGGAGCCGAGCCCAGCAGGCACGTCGCGGAACAGCGCGTCGGCAAGTTTCTCCTTCACGGGCTCGACCTCCGCACGGCGGAGGGGCGTGCGCAGCGTGCGCACGCCGCAGTTGATGTCATAGCCCACCCCGGCTACGCTGACCACCCCCTCTTCCAGGTCAAAGGCGCCAACGCCCCCGATCGGGAAGCCGTAGCCGGGATGCACGTCAGCCATCGCCAACGAGGCCTCCTGGATGCCGGGCAGGCAGGCGACGTTGACCACCTGGCGCAGCGCATTCCAGACCTTGCCTTCCTGAACCTCGCTCGCCAAGTCGCGGATGCCGTCCGCATCGGTGTAGATGCGTCCCGGCACGCGCATCTCGCCCTGCTGCACGACCTCCCACAGATAGGGTTCTACTTGGCGGATCTCGATCTCATCGTTGACGTGTATGGTGCTCATCGGTTCCCTCACTTCTCTCGCTTCCAACACACGGACGGACGCCTGCGAACAACCGCCGGCGCAGACGCCGTCATCCACGCCCATCTCGCTCGGCGCGGGAGGAGAGCGGCACGATCCGCGCGCCAGCACGCTGCAAGGCATATCGCAGCGCACTCTGTAGATCGCGCCGGCAGATCACGTCGGGCGGGACGTCCAGGTCGAGCATGGCGCGCGCCACGGCGGGACGCACGCCGGCAAGCACGCACTCTGCGCCGACCAAGCCCGCGCCGTCCACCAGGCGGCGCAGTCCGTCTGCCGCGCTCCCGTCCAGGCGCGAGACCGCGGTCAGGTCGAGGATCGCAAGCCACGCCTCGTGCTGCTCGACGCCGTCGAGCACGTCGCGCAAGAGCCCCTCGGCCCGGTCGGCGTCCAGATCGCCGACAACCGGAGCCACAACCACGCGGTCGAGGATGGGCATGACCGGCGTCGCCAGCTCGCGCAGCGCAGCGCGCACGTCCACCTGCTCTTCGCGTTCCGCGCTCAGGTTAGCGACCAGCTGGCGCTGCGCCGCGACCTGCTCCTGCAGCGACTGGACCAGCATCCGGCGCTCGCGATCCGCTGCCTGGAGCGCCACGCGCTCGCGCGCGAGCGCGTGCGCATAGCCGCGCATGGAACGATAGGACCAGCGCTCAAAGACGGCGACCAGGGCAGCGCAAAGATAGGCCACACCCCCAAAGACCGCAACCTGGCGAGCTAGCGGGCCCAGCGCAAAGGGCACGAGGGCGCGCTGCACCTCCAAGAACGCCGCCAAGCCATACAAGCTGGTGGACACGGTGGCTACGATGAACGCCGCGAGCCAACCCAGGGCAAAGCCAGATGCGATAATCGCGACCACAAACAAGACCGAGTTGATGCTGGCGCTTCCCTGGCGCAGGATATAGAACACCACGAGATCGAGGTAGATGAAGACCAGCGACAGGCTGCCCAGGCGGATCCAGCCGCGGCGCGTGATCGCGTACACCGCAGCCATGGAAACCATCCCGAATAGATCGGCTAACAGATCGGCTACCGCCCCTTCGCCGACCAAAAGCAGCATGCCATCGACGGCTGCGAGGAGCGCAAACACGACCAGCAGGGGCAGGGAGAGCGTATAGATCACGCGCTCGCGCAAGGCCTGCCACTGGTTCCGCGATCGGGGCGCGAACCAGCGACGCAACCAGGCCTCGAGCTGGGTCATCCAGTCCATGTCAGCACGACCTCGCTCACGCCGTACGCGCTCGCTCGGGTCGGGGGCTCAGCTGCCCCGCCCGATCGGCCTCGCGCACAGCAGCCAGACCCTCGCGCAGCGTCGGATAGGTCGAGATCGACGCCAAGTCGGCGTCGAGCGCCGCCAGCGCGCGCGCTACGGGAGGGCGCACGCCGACCAGCACACAGGCGCTCCCCACCAGGCGCGCGCCCTGGATGGCGCGGACCAGGGCAGCGGCAGCTCTCGCATCCAGCGCGACCAACCCGCTCAGGTCGATCAGCACGCGATCGGCGTGGTAGCGATCGACGCCGGCGAGCAGCGCGTCGATCAGCCGCTCCGCGCGCACCTCGTCGAGCTGTCCGCTCAATGGTACGAGCACGGCGCGCGCGTCAAGGGGCAGGACCGGCGTATCGACCTGCTGCACCGCGGCAAGCAGGGCGCGCTCCCGGTCGACCTGCCGCGCGAACTGGGCGAGCATCTCCTGGCGAGCGCGCGTCGCCGCCTCCCGCTCGGCAGCGTGATCGTGCGCCTCTTGCGCCCGGTGCGCAGCGGTCGATCGCAGCCGACGCTCGAGGGCGGCGATCAGCGCCAAGAGCGCGATCCACACCGCGCCAAGCAGGACGATGTCCAGCCGTGGCGCCGCACCGGGACCCGGGAACAGGTCGCCGCGCAGGGCGGAGAGCGCCGGATCGCTCATCACGGCGTACGCCAGCACGCTCGCTGCGGTCCAGAGCACGCCGCCCACCGGCCCAGCAAAGAGGACGGCGAGGGCGATGGCGAGCGCATAGCCCGCGCTGAGCACGCCCCCCCACCCCCCGAACCAGAGCACGCCGCTCACGCCTGCCCACGCTGCCAGCGCTGGGACGTGACCCGCCCACCACACGTAGCCGTAGCGCAGGAGCGCGTACGCCGCGGCACTGAGCGCCACCGCAACTGCCCCGCAGCCGAGCGCGAACAGCCCCCAGCGCTCGTCGAGCAGGAGCAGCAGTGCGCCTCCCGACAGGCCAAGCAGGCCGAACAAGCCCAGCCCGGCGGTCGTGCGTCGGAGCCACCGTCGACGGTACGACGCCACCTCGTCCGCCAAGGGTGGGTCGATCAGGTTGCGTACACGCTGTAGGAACTCTCGCTGCCAGGCGAACACTGGACACCTCGATGCACGTTGCCGTGGACTCGCGTGGGGGCGATGCGCTGCCCAGGATGCGCGTGAGTTGCGCCCAGGCGAGCGCGCGGGTAGCCAGACGGCGCGCATCAGGAAAGCCCAGAGCGCACCCCTATGCCTATTATAGCATCAAAAGGGGGGGATGACAATGCAATATCGCTACAGGCCCAGCAGCGCAGTGAGGCGCTGCCAGAGCGGAGGCCCGAGGACCATGAGGCCGACGACCAGGGAGACGATCGCCGTGAGGAGCACCGCGCCCGCCGCCACGTCCTTGGCAACCTTGACCAGAGGGTGATAGTAGGGCGTCGCCGCGTCCAGCGCCGCTTCGGCAACGGTATTGAACAGCTCTGCCACGAGGACAAAGCCGCTCGTCAGGGCGAGCACTGCCCAGTGCAGCCAAGGAAGGCCCAGGTAGAGGCCAAGCCCCAGCACCACGACCAGGATCGAGAGATGAACGCGCATGTTGCGCTGCGTCCGGATCGCGTACCACAGCCCGGCGATGGCGTAACGAAAGCTATTTCTCAGCGTGCACGGCTCCTCTGGTCTGCCGGCGCGGGCCCGCATCGTGTCGTCCATGGGCTATGCCGGTCCGCGCGCCAGGATCGCATCCTGGCGCGCCCACATGGCGCGTTCTTGGTCTGGGGTGGCGTGGTCGTAGCCCAGCAGATGGAGCACGCCGTGTACGACGAGCAAGCGCAGTTCCGCGCCAACGTCGTGTCCCTGTTCCGCCGCCTGCTCGCATGCGCGCGGGTAGGAGACGATCACGTCGCCCAAGTAGGGCTCCGCGGACGATCCGTCCACAAAGCGCGCATCGGGGGCATCGTCGGCGAACGCGAGGACATCGGTCGGGGCATCGACGGCACGGAACTGGCGGTTGAGGTCGTGGATCTCGGCATCGTCCGTGATCACGATAGTCAGCGAGGCCTCGACGCCGACCCCCTCGGCATCGAGCACCGCCCTTGCCAGGCGTTCGACCTCGCCGGCATCGACCTCTTTCTCAAAGGCATCCCGCACCAGGACGTCAATCACCGTCGCTCTCTCCTGCGCCTGACGGCGCATCTTGGCGCTCCACGCTTGCTTCGCTCTCCGCCGACAGGGCGCGCGCCGCCCCCTGCTCCGCCTCGCCGGCAGGAAGGGAATCCGCTCCGCCCTGTCCCGCCTCGATCGCACTGCCTGCCTCCTGGGCGGGCAGCCCCGCCGGCTCGTCAAAGCCGGGGTAGCGCACGCGGGGATGGAAGGCGCCCTGGAGGGTGTTGACGAACGAGGACTTGATCGCGCTGATCTCGCGCAGGGTGAGCGGCGTTGCGTCCAGCTGGCCCTTGGCGAGCATGTTGGAGATGATCTTTTCGATCAGCCGCTCCAGCGCCTCGGGATCGCGCGGGTGCACGCTGCGCACCGCAGCCTCGCAGCTGTCCGCCATCATGACGATCGCCGTCTCTTTACTCTGCGGCGTCGGGCCATAGTGGCGATAGTCCGCCTCGTTGAACCCACCCTCCCCATACTGCTGGAGCGCCTTTTGGTAAAAGAAGCCGATCTCAGATGTGCCGTGATGCTCGGCGATGAAAGCCTGGATCGCCTTTGGGAGATGGTACCTACTCCGCGCCAGGTCGAGGCCATCGCTGGTGTGCCGGCGGATGATCTGCGCGCTGGTGCTGGGATCGAGAAGGTCGTGCGGGTTGGAGCCCTCCATCTGGTTCTCGGTGAAAAAGTAGGGGCGCACCGTCTTGCCGATGTCGTGATAGAAGGCGCCCACGCGGGCCAAGAGGGCATTGGCGCCCACAGCCTCCGCCGCCTGCTCGGCCATATTCCCGACCATGATGCTGTGATGGTAGGTGCCCGGCGCTTTGAGCAGCAGTTCGCGCATCGCGGGGTGGGTGGGGCGCGCCAAGTCGATCAACTGGAGGGTGGTCGTGATATTGAACGACATGCCGAGCAGGTAGTAGCCTCCCAGCGCCACCACCGCAGACAGCGCGCCGTTCGCCACGCTGCTCAGGGCCAGCTGTCCCGCTTGCAGCGACCCAAGCTCTCCTTCGACGAGCAAGAACGCAGCCGCGGTCACCACGTTGACCAGGATCTGGTAAGAGCCGGCCCACATGAAGGCGTTCATCCGCCTCACCTGCCGCAGCGCAAAGAGGCCCACCAGACCGCCTGCCAGGTGGTAGACAAATAGGTCGATGCGCCCCTGCCCGAGGTAGAGCACGATCAAGCAGAGCGCGACCTGCGAGACCAGGCCAAGCCGCACCCCGAACAACACAGTGACCAACATGCCCAACGTCGCCAGGGGCAGCATGTACTGCTGCCAGCGCGCCAACGGTGCGCTCCACTTGGCCAAGAGAGCAAAGGTTAGGAGCAACAAGAGAAGGAGCAACAGGTGGTGAGGACGCGTGAGCAGATCGCGCTCGTTGTGCCACAGATAGACGCTGATCCCCACGACCGGCCCTAGGCTAAAGAGGAACGTCCCGCCGACGGCAACCCAGTCCGCTTCGAGGGTCAGCAATCCCGCCGCCTGGAGCGCCTCGATCTGCAGGTCGGTGACGATCTCGTTGCTGCGCACAATGATCTGGTTCTCTTTGAGGACCCGCATCTGCGGTTCGACGCTCTCGAGGGCCTCCGCGCGCGCCGCTTCTGTGGCCTCCGCGTCGTAGACGCGATTGGCGACCACCAGGCCACTCACGATCTCGTTCACGATCGCGGTCTGCGGTTCGTTGAGCTCAAAGTCGATCAGGGCACGCACGCTACGCCGCGCCGCGTCCTCCTGTCCCGACTTGATCTCCTCCTGCATGACCCGCGCCAGCACCTCGCGTGTCTCGTTGTGTACAGCTCGCCACTGGTCGTCGCTCAGCGAGAGCGTGTCGCTAATCACCTGTGGAGAGAGCTGGACCGCCTCGATCGCCGCCAGGCACGACCGCTGGTACGCGGAGGTGGCATAGGGATCGGCGCGCACCGACTCTACGAAATTGAGGATGTTGAGCGCCTTGCTCGCCTGCAGACGCCCAACCTGGCGATCGAGGTCGCGGTAGATGCGCGGCGCCCCGGCAAGCGCAGCCCGACGCGCGGCTTCGGTGAGGATCTCGCTCTCGAACTCGATCCGGCGCGGCGCGGTAATGTCCTCGTTCGCCGCCTGCCCGGGCTCGATCGACAGGCGCTGGGCAAGCAAGAGGTCCGAGGACAGGATCAACCCGAGGCCCGCTGCCAGCAGGACGGCGAACAGCGCCAGCAAGCGCGGAGGCCATCTCGAACGGACGCGCGCCTTTGCCACGACCCTCTCCCTTACCCTGTGCCCAGGCCCAGCATCTCAGCCGCCCGATTGGAGCAGCTGGCGCACGATCTGGTTCACGTGGCTCCCATCCGCGCGCCCGCGGACGCGGGGCATGATGGCGCGCATCACCTGCCCCATGTCCTTCGGGCCCGATGCGCCGACCTCGGCGATCACCTCGCGCGCCAGCTCGATGATCTCGTCCTCCGTCAGCGGCTGGGGCAGGTACGCCTCGAGGATGTCCAGCTCGATCCGCTCGCGTTCGACCAGGTCTGCGCGCCCGCCCTGCCTGAACTCTTCCATCGCCTTGTGGCGCTGTGCGACCTCTTTGCTCAGGGCGCCGAGCATCTCGTCTTGCGTCAGATCGCGGTTCACTGCGACGCGCGCGTACTTGAGAGCTGCGAGCGCCATGCGGATCGCGCTCTTGCGCGCGTCATCCTTTTCGCGCAGGGCAACCTTGAGGTCAGCCGCCAACTGCTCTTGCAGGCTCATCAATCTCCTCCGTAGACGCCGCGTCAGTGGGCGCGAATGCGCCCGTGCCGACGCAGCAACCCAGTGATCTCACGACCGTACTCCTCGCGCTCCCAGCCATTGAGCTCGCCGACCTGCGCCAGCGCGTCCGGCGAGGTGGGATTCTCTTCCGCCAGCGCGTGCAAGGCCCGGTTGGACAGGATCACGTCCAGCTCGACCCCCCGCTGCTCCGCGCGCTCGCGCCGCCAGTCGCGCAGCGCCTCATAGCGCGCCAACACCTCGTCGTCGGGCCGTTCGGGGCCCTGATAGGGCGGTCGGTGCGGCGCCGGCGCGCCGAGCCCCTGCTCGATCACGTCGAGCAGCTTGCGGCGCAGGCGGGAGGGGAGACGCCGCGGCACGCCCGAGACCCGTCCCAGCTCGGCAAAGGAGCGCGGCGTCTGCTGGCTCAAGGCCACCAGCACGCTGTCGTTGAACACCTTGAACGGGGGACGGTCCAGCTCTTGCGCGCGCTCCTCGCGGTAGATGTACAGCTCGCGCAAGACCGCCAAGCCTTGGTCGTCGAGGTCACGGGCGCCCTTGATCCGCCAAAAGCCATGGGGGTCGAACGTCCGCTCCGTCCACCGGCTGCGGGCGACGCGTGCAAAGGCGGCGCGCGCCTCCCGCTCGCGCCCCTGGGCCTGCAGCTCTGCCGCCAGCTTGTCGCGCAGGGCAAGGAGAAAGTGGGTGTCGAGCCGCGCGTACTCGATCTGTTCCTCTGTGAGGGGGCGCCTGCCCCAGTTGGTGCGCTGCATCCGCTTGTCGGTCTGCACGCCGAACTGCTCTTCGAGCAGCGAGGCGAGGCCAAAACGGGGCCAACCCACGATCCGGCTGGCGATCATTGTATCAAACAGGTTTGAGAACCGGTAGCCATAGTCGCGCCTGAGGACCATCACATCGTACTCGGCGGCGTGAAAAACCTTCTGGACCTCACTCGCGGCAAAGACCGACGCCAGGCACGCGAGGCCATCCAGCGCCAGCGGGTCCACCAAATAGTCCTCCCCGGGAACAGAGAACTGGATCAGGCACACCCGCTCGCTGTAGGCATACAGGCTGTTCGACTCGGTATCAACCGCGATCGCGGGCGCCGCCTGCAGCCGGTAGCGCATCTCGTCCAGCGCTTCCGGCGTATTGACCAACAGGGGTGGGTTTTGTGTGGCTGTGTGTCTTCTCATAGCGGGGATTATAGCATGATTCTGGGGCTTGTAAAGTACCATGCACTACACGCACACTGCCCCCGTCGTGTGTGCCACGAGGGGGGCAGTGGGGAGCGCAGGCTCGGGGTGTGCGGGGCGCTACTCCACCGGCGCCTCGCCTTTCGGCGCCGACGACGCTTTTGGCGGGCAGTCCCGCGCCGCACGGGCCCCGGCAGCAGCCGCCGCGATCTGGTCGCCCATCGAGGACGAGGCATGGCCCAGGCCATAGACCACGATCTGGCTGCCCTCCTCGCGCCCGATACGCTCGAGCACGTTGAGGCGATAGATCTCCATTCCCACATCGTCCATCGAGTTCGCCGCAGCCTGGAAGAGGCGTGCGACCTCGAGCTCTGCCTGGGCCTCGGTGATCTTGGCGGCGGCAGCGCGTTCGGACTGGGCGCGCACGCTCAGCTCCTGGATCAGATCGGTGGGGACATGCACATCCGTGATCTCGACCGACGAGACGTCGACGCCAAACTTGGACGCCGCCTGGTCGATGATCTGCTTGAGATTCTGCGCCACCAGGTCACGTTGGCTGAGCAGTTCCGACAGCTCCAAGGTGCCGATCGTGTCCTTGAGCGCGCTATTGGCGGCGAGATAGACCGCCTCGGCGTGGTTCTTGACCTGGAGCGCAGCCGTGCGCGGGTCCTCGACGCGCCAAAAGAGGACCGCCTCGCACCCGACGGGGACGTTGTCCTTGGTCAGCGTCTGCGCCGCCTTGATGATCTGCGTTTGCAGGCGGATGTCCAACGTCATCGCCGCCGACTGGTAGTAGGGCGGATAAGGAACCACCCAGAATCGGCCCGGGCCACGCACGCCGACGAACTCGCCCAACTTGAGGACGACCACGCGCTCGTACTCGGGGATGATGTAGAAGCAGCGGCTGATCATGCTCGACACCATCACATCGAGGATCAGCGCCGCGATGCCAAATGGCGCGAGACAGACGCTCCCGCCACTTCCGCCCGTGATCGCGTTGCCGACGAACATGATCCCCAAGCCCACGGCGCCGAGGATGATCGCGACCACGACAAAGGTCGCGACCCAGATCAACAGCCGCATCACCGACTGCACCTGGTTTAGCGCGCGCGGCGAGGCGTAGGGAACCGTCACCTCCTGATACTGTCTCGTAGCCATCGTTTTCTCCTCTCTGTGCGTCGATACGTGTCCCACGATGCCGTCATGGTATCACACGCCTCGGCCCATTTCCTGACAGCAGGCTGACGGGAGGCGCCCAGCGCGGTGACATCGCGCACCGGAGAGCCACGCGCCCCCTGCGTCAATCGTACTGGATCTGCGCGAGCGCCTGCGCGACGTCCGCCAAGATGTCCGCAGCAGCCTCGATGCCGACCGACATGCGCACCAACCCCGGACCGATGCCGAGCTGGGCGCGCGCCTCCACGCTGAGCGCGCGGTGCGACGAGTGCGCCGGGTAGAGGACCAGCGTGTAGACATCGCCGAGCGTGGTGGCGGGCAGGCAGAGCGCGAGCGCCTCGAAGAACCGGAAGACGCGGGCCTGGTCGGCGTTGCGCAGCTCAAACGCCACCATGCCGCCGTAGCCGCGACCGGCGAACAGGCGCGTCGCCAGGCGATGCCCGGGGTGATCGTGCCGCCCAGGGTAGTAGACGCGCGACACGCCGCCCATGCGCGCCAGACCATCGGCGACCTGGAGCGCATTGTCGCAGTGGCGCGCCATGCGCAGCGGGAGGGTCTTGAGCCCGCGCATCAGCAGCCATGCCTCCTGCGGGCCGAGGTTGGCGCCCGTGAGCTTGAGCACCTCGTAGACCCGGTCCCTGTGCGCCGCCGAGGTGACCACGATCCCGCCCAGCGCATCCCCGTGCCCGCCGATGTACTTGGTGGCGCTGTGGACCACGACGTCCGCGCCCATCGAGAGCGGGCGGCAGAGGTAGGGGGTGGCAAAGGTATTGTCCACCACCAGCGAGACGCCGTGGGCGTGCGCCGCCTGCGCCAAGGACGGGATGTCCGCCACCTTGAGCAGCGGGTTGGAGACCGTCTCTACAAAGAGCACACGAGGCGCGACGGCGGCGCACAGGGCGTCGACCGCAGCCAGGTCCGCGGCATCGACCCAATGCACGTCGACGCCTTGCGAGGCCAACAGGTCGCGGAAGAGGGCATAGGTGGCGCCGTACACGTCCTGCGCCACTACCGCCGATGTCCCGGCGCGCAGGCCCAGCGCGAGTAGCGCGGCGTGGATCGCCGCCATGCCCGATCCAAACGCCAACGCCGCTTCACCCTCCTCCAGGTCTGCGACCGCCGCCTCAAAGGCGGTCACGGTCGGGTTCCCGTAGCGGGTGTAGACATATCCCTGGCGCGTCCCCGCAAAGATGGCGTCCAGGTCACCCGTGTCGTCGTAGAGATAGCCGATCGAGGGATAGACCGGCGTGACCACGGGGGTAAAGTCGGGACGCGGCGCGCGTTCGCCAGCGTGGA
Source organism: Anaerolineae bacterium (assembly GCA_016929775.1). The sequence goes on along the minus strand of JAFGIE010000045.1, from coordinate 12,271 downwards.
CGGCGCGCGTATCAAAGTGCTGGTCATGGGTCTGGTTTGGCATAGGCTCTCCGCCTGCCGGTCCCGCACAGCCGCGCTGGCGGGAGCCGGGCAATGGGCGCATTATACCACGATTCGGCGCCGGATCGTAATCGGCAAGGTGACGTCGTGCCGCCTCGCCCGATCTGCCCGGGACCGGGCCCGTCCGGGCAGCCCCCCGTCAGCCCTCCCCACCAGGCAGAAAGCCGACCTTGTACTTGACCTCCTCGACCTTGGGCTCCGCGACGGCGCGTGCGCGCGCCGCCCCAAGCGCGAGCAGCCGGTCGAGCTCCGCCCGGTCGCCGATCAGCTCGTGGTAGCGCTCGCGGATCGGCCGCAGGCCCTCGATGATCGCCTCGGCAACCTCGCGCTTGAGCGCCGCATAGCCGTGGCCCGCAAAGTGGGCCTCGATCGCGGGTCGTTCCTGTCCCGTGAACAGCTCAAAGATCTCGAGCAGGTTGTTGACCCCCGCCTTCTCGGGCGCATCGCTGTAGACGATCTCGCGCCCCGTGTCGGTGACGGCGCGGCGGACCGTCTGCCGGATCGCCTCCGGTTCGTCGACCAAGCACACGGCGTGTCCAGGGAGGTGGGCCTGACTTTTGGCCATCTTGTGCTCCGGGTCGTTGAGCGCGCGGATGCGCGCCCCGCTCTTGGGCAGCACGGGCTCGGGCACGACAAAGGTCTCGCCGTAGATGCGGTTGAAGCGCTGCGCGATGTCGCGCGCCAGCTCGACGTGCTGCTTTTGGTCCTCGCCGACAGGGACCTGGTCGGTATCGTAGAGCAGAATATCCGCCGCCTGGAGCACAGGATAGTCGAGCAAACCCGCCCCCACGCTCTCCTGCTCCTGCGATTTGGCCTTGTACTGGGTCATGCGCTCCAGCCAACCAACAGGCGTGACGCAGTTGAGGATCCAGCAGCACTCGGCATGCGCGCGGACGTGGCTCTGCACAAAGATCGTGCTCTTGAGCGGGTCGACCCCGCACGCCAGGTAGAGTGCTGCCACCTCACGCGTCTTGCGCCGCAGCACTGCCGGGTCCTGCGGCACGGTGATCGCGTGCATGTCGACGATGCAGAAATAGTTCTCGCACGCCGCCTGCCCGGCGACCCACTGGCGGATCGCGCCCAGGTAGTTGCCGATGTGCAGCGTGCCGGAGGGCTGGATGCCCGAGAAGACACGCAACCGACGGTCGGTCTTGGCTGTCATGTGTCGCCTCCTTTGTCGATCACAGCGGGTCGTGGACGCCCACGCCGCCGCGCAGCCTACGATGCCGGGTGGACGACGGGCAAGGAGCGCGCAGGACGCTCGGTCGCCGGGAACCCCGGCGCGTGGACCGAACCGCGCTCGCAGCGGCTCCCCCTCGCCTTCCGGGTACAGAAAACGCGCTTCTCCTCCTCGGTTGAGGACGAGAAGCGCGCTGCGCGTCCCGCGGTGCCACCTCACTTGGGCCTGCCCCAGGGAACGGGCGAGCCCCTCTCGACAGGTACGCTCCTCAGGCAGGCCCATGCCAACCTGCGGTTGATACCTTGAGCCCTGGTAACGGTGGCTTCTCCGGCTCACCCTACCGCACGAAGGTTCGGGTGAGCGGCTTCCCGGCCCATTCACGCCTGCCGCTTGCGAGCGAGCTCACACCCCAGGCCCGCCTCTCTGACGCGCGCGCAGGCGCTACTCTTCCGGTTCAGCGCCTTGAACGATATTCGTTAGGATCAGTATACCCGGGACCAGGGCGCCTGTCAAGTCACCGATCGCTCAAGCCGGCGTTCGAGGCCACTTGCGACGCTCGCATCATGCGGTGAAAGACAAAGACCAGCGCGATCGCGATCACGTTCAGTACAGCCGAGATGCCAAAGGGCAGCGCCACTGCGACCTCGTACATCGCCCCGCCTGCCATCGCGCCCATGCTCATCGCCAGGTTCCACCACAGGTGGATCCATCCCAGCACACGCCCTCGCTCCTCGGGCGCTGTCACCTCTGCGACCAGGCTGGGCAGCAGCGTCGACAACGACCAGGCTGCGGCGAGGCCCAGTGCGCCAAAGGCAAACACGCCCCACAGCGAACTGGTCAGGGCCCCGACGCCGACAATGCCGACGACCAGCGCACCAAAGGTCACGACGGTCGGCCACTTGGGACCATAGCGGTCGGCTTGCCGCCCGACCACGACCTGGGCCAAGGAGGCAGCGACCTGCCCGACGGTGGCATACAGGGCGATCACCATCTTGCTCGCGCCGGCGGCGTAGAGCAGCAGCGGGATCAGGATGTTGCTCATGCCATAGTAAAAGGTAGGCAGAAAGCGCAGCACCGAGAGCATCCACACCGGAGGGCGCGTGGCGATCTCGCGGTAACCGAACCATCTCTGGCGCGCGACAGACCGGGCCCGTCCCTCCACCGGCGATCGGGGCAGGGCAAACGCGTTGGCGAGGACCGTCCCCAGCGCAAAGGTGAGCAGGACGGCGCCAAAGACGTCGTATGACCAGCGGTCGAGTACAAAGCCAGCCACTGGGCTACTCAGCGCGCCGCCCAAGGTGTAGCCCCAGTTGTAGAGCGCCGCCAGCACGCCCAGGTAGTTCGGGTGGGCGGTATCCATCAGATAGCTCTCGCCGCCCAGCGTGTGCAGCCCCATCGCGAACCCACCGATCGCCCACAGCACGCCGATCGCGCCGATCGAGGGCGTGAAAAAGATCAGGCTGGTCAGCAGGTACCCCACGTTGCCCAGCAGGAGCGTTCCCTTGCGGCCCAGCGTATCGCTCAACGTGCCGCCCGCCAAGGAAGCCGCCAAGCCGGCAATCTGGCTGATCGTCGCCAGGGTCGAGATCAGGATCGCCGAGTACCCCAGCTCCTTGACATACACCGGCAAGAAGGTACGGCTGGGGGAGAGGATCATGCCCGCCATCAGCTGCAGCAGCAGCAGCACCACGATCGGGCGCTGGAGGGTGGAAAGGAAGGAAGGTCGCTCGGATGGGCGTTGTCTGGTCATCGTCATCTCCAGTTGGGGGTGCCGTACATTATAGCACGAGAACGCGGTGGCACAAGGACAACCCCAATGCAGAAGGTCGGCCCTTCCCGCACGTCCAGTCGTCGGGAAAGCGGGATCCAGCCTCCGGTTCCCGTACGACTGGCCTACGCTTGCCCGGCAGCGGCCCCGGGTCGCTTGACATAGGGCGCGAACGGGCGTAGAATGGGAGCACAATCGAACCTGTAGCCTAATCCCCGGCGCTCACGCCGGGGAGCGGAGGACCCACCTGTGGGGTGTATCTCGCGCTTCGCGCGCGAGAAGGGCATCTTTCAGCCCTAACCCGTCAGCTAACTTCGTCGGCATTGAAAGAGGCAGAGCCGCCGCGTGGCCCGCGCTCCAGGCTTTGGCTTGGGGCGCTTTTCATGTACGCAGGCTGATCGCCCAAGGCGCGGTCCGGAGTGTCTCGCGCCTCTCAAAGGAGAGCACATGGAACTCGGCACGCACTATACGGTGATCGGCGCCGGGCACGGCGGCAAGGCCATGGCGGCGCACTTGGCATTGGGGGGCTTCCCCGTCACGCTCTACAACCGGACCCATGCCCACATCGCGGCGATCCAGGCGCGGGGCGGGGTCAACCTGTCCTCCGCGTGGCCCGGTGGGCCGGAAGGGTTTGGCGCCCTGCACGCCGTCACCTCTGACATGGCGGAGGCGCTGGCGGACGCCCAGATCGTGATGGTGGTGGTGCCCGCCTGCGCGCACCGGGAGATCGCACAGGCAGCCGCCCCGCACCTGCAGGACGGGCAGATCGTGGTGCTCAACCCCGGGCGGACGGGCGGGGCGATCGAGTTCGCGCACGCGCTGCGGCAGCAAGGCTGTCGGGCCGACGTGGCCCTGGCTGAGGCGGAGACCCTAGTGTACGCCAGTCGCTCCGATGGGCCAGCGCAGGCCCAGATCTTCCGGATCAAGGACGCCGTCCCACTCGCCGCCCTCCCGGCGACGCGCACCAGGGCAGTGCTCGACGCGCTCCGCCCCGCCTACCCGCAGTTCATCGACGGCGAGGACGTCCTGCACACCAGCCTGAACAACATGGGCGCCATCTTTCACCCCGCGCTGACCCTGCTCAACGCCGGTCGGATCGAGTCGACGCGCGGCGACTACCAGTTCTACATCGACGGCGTAACGCCGTCGGTGGCGCGCGTGCTGGAAGCGCTCGACCGCGAACGGGTGACCGTCGCCGCGGCGTTGGGCATCCGGGCGATCACGGCGACAGAATGGCTGCAGATGGCGTACGACGCGCGTGGATCGACGCTCAACGAGGCGATCCACAACAACCCCGGCTACCACGGGATCAAGGCCCCGCCCAGCTTGGAGATCCGCTACATCTTTGAGGATGTGCCGATGAGCCTGGTCCCGATCGCCGCCCTGGGTGACCAGTACGGCGTCCAGACGCGCGCGATCGAGTCGATCGTCCGCCTGGCGTGCATCGTGCACCAGACCGACTATTGGCGCACCGGGCGGACGCTGGACCGACTGGGGCTGCGGGGGCTCAGCGTGGGCGAGTTGAGCGCGTACGTGATCGAGGGCGTCAGACCATGAAGGCGGGAGAGGGCAAGACCATCCTCGGCGGCGCGTTGGGCGAGTGCGTGCACGTCGCGGGCGTGCTTAGTTTCATGCGCTTGGCGGAGGAGGAAGGGTACGAGACGGTCTTTACCGGACCAGCGACGTCAGTGGACGCGATGCTCGCCGCCATCCGGCGGACGGCGCCGGACATCGTCGCCGTGAGCTACCGGCTGACCCCCGAGACGGCGCGCTCGCTGCTGATGGAGCTGGGAGAAGCGTGCTCGCAGGCGGGCCTCGTGGGAGCGGGCAAGCCGGTGCGCTTTGTGTTTGGCGGCACGCCGCCGGTCGCCGCCGTGGCGCGCGAGATCGGCATGTACGACGCCGTGTTCAGCGGAGAGGAGCCGCCCGAAGCCGTCGTCGCCTACCTGCGCGGGCAGCGCTGGGAGGCGCTGCAGGGGGAGGAAACTCCCGCCGCGCTGATCCCGCGCATTGCCTGGAAGGCGCCCTACCCGCTGCTGCGCCACCACTTTGGCCTGCCCGGCATGAGCATCGGTCCGACGGTAGAGGGCATCGAGCGCATCGCTGAGGCGCAGGCGCTGGACGTGATCTCGCTCGGTCCCGACCAGGATGCACAGGAAAACCTGTTCCATCCAGAGCGGATCGATCCGCGGCGCACGGGGGCGGGCGGGGTGCCCTTTCGCAGCGCGCGCGACCTGGAGCGGCTCTACGCCGCGAGCCGGCGGGGCAACTATCCGCTCATGCGATCGTATTCGGGCACCGACGACCTGCTGCGTTACGGGGAGCTGCTGCGGCGTACCATCCACAACGCCTGGTGCGCGACCTCGCTCTTTTGGTTCAACGTCGTCGATGGGCGAGGACCGCTTTCCCTCCGCCAGAGCATCGCCGATCACATGGCCCTCATGCGCTGGCACGGCGAGCGCGGCGTGCCGGTGGAGGGGAACGAACCGCACCACTGGGAACTGCGCGACGCACACGACGCCGTCGCCTGCGCGGCAGCGTACCTGTATGCGTACGTGGCGCGCGCCATGGGCGTGGGCGACTATGTGGCGACGATGATGTTCGAGACGCCGCCGCACATCTCCAACCGCATGGACCTCGCCAAGCAGCTCGCCAAGGTCGAGCTGGCAGAGAGCCTGTCGAACGACCGGTTCCGCGTCTGGCGGCAGACGCGGACCGGGCTCATGAGCTACCCCGTCCAGGCTGACGCGGCGCGGGGCCACCTGGGCGCGTCGGTGTACGTGCAGATGGCGCTGCGCCCGCACATCGTGCACGTGGTCGGCTATTGCGAGGCAGACCACGCGGCGCACCCGGACGAGGTGATCGAGAGCTGCCGCATGGCGCGCCGCGCGATCGAGAACGCGCTGCGGGGCGCGCCCGACATGACCGCCGACCCGGACGTGCAGGCGCGCAAAGGCAGGCTCGTGGGCGAGGCGCGAGAGATCATCGCTGGCATCCGGCGGGTGGGCGCCGCGACCTCCGGCGACCCGCTCCTCGACGTCGACGTGCTGGCGCGCTCGGTCGAGCTCGGCTTGCTCGACGCGCCGAACCTGCGCGGGAGCCCCTACGCGTGCGGCGCGGTGCGGACGCGCGTGGTGGATGGAGCCGTGATGCCGATCGGCGGGGACGGAGAACCGCTGCCGGAGCGCGCCCGGGTGCGCGCGTGCCTGAGCCAATAGGAGGGACGGACCATGAAACTGCTGATCAGCATCGTCAACCACGACGACACGTACGCGCTGACCGACGCCCTGATCCAGGAAGGCTATGACGCGACGATCATCAGCACCACGGGCGGGTTCCTGCGCGAGGGAAACGCCACGATCTTGACCGGTGTCCAAGATGAGGCAGTGGCGCGCGTGCTGGAGATCATCCGCGCCAAGTGCCGCACCCGCACGCGCTACGTCAACCCCCTACCCCCGGCAGTCGAGTGCGAGGAGACGATCCTGCTCGAACCGATCGAGGTCCAGGTCGGCGGGGCGATCGTGTTTGTGCTCAGCGTGGAGCGGTTCGAGCACTTCTAGGGGCGGAAGAGCCGGTCAGGGGACCGGGGTCGGGATCCCCTTGGGGGAGAGCCAGGTGGGGTCCATGCCCAACACGTTCACACAGACCGACCAGCCATAGGTTGCCTCGAGCGTCTCCAGTGGATAGAGCGCGAGCATGGCGTCCCACCAGGTCAAGCCATCGGTGCGCTGGTAGTGCCAGAACTCGCGCCCGACGCTGTCGGTGCGCCAGTCAAAGTCCGGCTCCTCGTAGGAGGCGATGCGGTGCCAGCCGTGTCGCTGCGCGAGGCGGGTCAGGTCGACATAGTAGCCGGGCGGGATCGCGCCAGGACGCCCGCCCGCGTCCCACGCCTCCGGCTCGCGCGCCGGATCGAGCGAGAACCAGAACACGAACGGGGCCTCGGTCAGCGGTTCGCCCATGCTGCCGTCCTGGGCGCGCGTGCGCAGGTAGAGGCGCCAGTACGTCTGCGCGCCCAGGTCGTCGCGCACGACCATGAGCCCATTCTCGCCTTCCGGGGACACGGGCCACTCGAAGAGCAGATCCACCGCGCGCCCGGTGCGGTGCCAGCTCAGGTGCCCGTAGTCACGCTTGCTGTAGCCCAGACCCCGGAACATGTCGCTCACCTCGCCCAGCACGTCCCAACCCGTCTGCGCGAGCGCCTCGGCGCGCCACGCCTCGTAGGACGGGACCACGCGCTCGTTCAGCTTGGGCCCATTGCCCGCCACTGCCACGTCGACGGGGACCAGCTCTGCCCGCCCGCCCGTCGGGGTCGCCTCGCGCTCGGGAGCGTCAGCAGAGACGAGGGGCGGCAGGTCGGGCCACAGGGCGAACGCCGCCGCCGGCGTGTACACGTCGAGCCCGGGGATCGGCAGGTCCACGCGCTGCGCCTCGCCGCCCGGCGGGCGTATCCACAGCGCCCAACGACCGGCGCGGTAGGGGTCGTGCCGCTCGAAGGGCGCGCCGGGCGCGTAGCGGGTCCAGTAGAGCGTCCCATCTGGACCATAGGCAGGCGCGCGATCGGGATAGGGATCGTCGGTCAGGCGCGACGTCTCCCCCGTCGCCAGGTGGAGCAGGTACAGGTCCGTGTCTCGGTCGGCGCGGTAGACATAGACGAGCCGGTCGCCGTCCGGATGCCAGGCTGGGGACGTCTCGTCGCCTCCCGTCCCGGATAGGCGGACGGCTTGGGCGCCTATCGCATCCACGAGGTAGAGGTCCTTCTGCCCCTCGCGCCACGAGACAAAGGCGATCTCGTCCCGCCCCGGGCGCCAGGCGGGGGCATAGTCGCCCGCCGGGTCGGAGGTCAGCCGCCGCTCTGCGTCCGCTGTGCGCAGGTAGAGGTCCGGGTTTTCGCCGCGATACGCGGCATAGACACAGCGCACGGGGTCCTGCGGACGGCAGGCGAGCGCGCCCAGATAGCCGCCGATCCCGCCCTCGTACAGCACACTCTGCTCGCCCGACGCCAGATCGTACCGGACGTACGCCCAGGCGCCCCCCTCGTTGGTGCGATACGAAAGCGACCGCCCATCGGGCGAGAACGCCGGGTCCCGTTCCTCGCCGATCCCGCCCGCGAGACGCACGATCGCGCCCGAGGCAAGGTCGAACAGGTAGATGTCGTCGTTCCCCGCCCAGTCGGAGACAAAGGCCACGACTGTGCGCCGTGGCTCGGGTGTCGGGCTGGGGACGGGCGTGCACGTCGCAGTCGGCGGCGGGCGCGTCGGCGCTGCCGTCGGGGTTGGGGATGCCGTCGCGGTCGGCGGCGGACGCGTCGGGGCGCCCGTCGGGGTCGAGGATGCCGTCGCGGTCGCCGTGCCGGTGGGTCGAGGGCTGACCGTGGCGGTCGGCGTCGGCGCAGCCTGTCCCGCGCACGCGCAGAGCAGCGTGCAAGCGACCCAGAGCCCTATCCAGCGAGTTGCGGTGGTTGCGCTCGTCATGTCTCCCGTCTACGGAGGTCACACCATCCCGGTCCAGCGGACCACAGTATAACACAGTGCGGACAGGGCGCAACCGCCCCACAACACCAAATCGACATTTGGCATGCCCAGGGCATTTGTAGTATAATGCCCTCGAAGGGCGGTAGCATGAGCCCTGCCGGTGACTTCAATGACGAAAGAGGCTCGTAGGGTTGATGCTACCGCCTTTGCGCGGCAGCAGGTCAGCCGTCCAAGCCCCCATCGGAGTATGTGTATGCGCGTACAGATCGAGCTATTGGGCCTATCCAGGCTGGTGACGGGCAAGCGGGAGGTCTCGCTGGACGTCGAGCCTGGGACCACCTTCCGCGACATCGTCCGTATGCTCGCAGACCAGTACCCTCAGATGATCGGCAACGTGATCCGGCCCGATCGAGTGACCCTCCAGGAGCCCAACATCTTGAACCTGAATGCCAAGCAGATGGTCCAAGCCGCACAGATGGGCCATTCGCCCGGCGAGAACGATCGGATCATCCTGATGTCCATGTCAGCAGGAGGATAACACATGTACGGTTACAGCGGCAGGATACTGCACATCGACCTCAAGACCCGCAAGACATGGGTCGAGACCAAGCCGGAGGAGTGGTTCAAGACCTACATCGGCGGCGTCTCCATGGCGACGCGCCTGTGTTGGGAGAACATCGAGTCAGGGTGCGATCCCGTCTCTCCGGGTAACCCGATCTGTGTGGCCAACGGCATCTTTGCCGGCACCCCGGTGCCCGTGGGCGGCAAGTACGGCCTCGCCTCCAAGTCCCCCATGACCGGGTTCATCGGCGACAGCCTCTCCGGCAGCTGGATGACGGTCGCGCTCAAGCGCGCCCGCTGGGACGGGATCGTGATCCACAACGCGAGCGACGAGTGGGTGTACGTGTTCGTGGACGACAACCGCGTCGAGTTTCGCGACGCCGCCAACCTACTCGGGCTCGACACGTTCCAGACCGAAGAGGCGATCCGGGAGCAACTAGGCGACGACCAGGTCCGCTCGGCGACGATCGGCCCGGCGGGCGAGCGCATGGTCCGTTTCGCTAACGTGACCAACGACGGGCGCCAGGCGGGGCGCACCGGGCATGGCGCGGTGTGGGGCTCCAAGAAGCTCAAGGCGCTGGCGATACGCGGGACCAACGGCGTCACCGTCGCCGACCCGGAGACGCTGCTCAAGCTCTCGTTCGACATCATCGACGCCGCGCAGGGGCCGCACACGCAAAAGTACCGCGTCTTGGGCACGGTGTCCAACGTGCTCAACATGAACACCCTAGGCCTGCTGCCCACGCGCAACTACCAGCAGGGCGTGTTCGAGCACGCCGAGCTGGTCAGCGGCGAGCACCTGTACGACCACCACAAGGTCAAGACCATGGCCTGCGCGCAGTGCCCGATCGGCTGCGAGCAGTACTCGCGCGCGGTAGAAGGGCCCTACACGGGGGCGATGACCGGGATCGAGTACGAGTCGCTGTATGCCAACAGCTCGAACCTCGGGATCGGCAGCATGGAGACGGCGATCAAGCTGATCGAGACCGCGGATAAGGGCGGCATCGACACGATGAGCATGGGCGTGACGATCTCGTGGGCAATGGAGAGCTTTGAGCGGGGCGTGCTGACCAAAGAGGATTTCAAGTGCGGTAAGTACCCCGACGGCTTCGAGCCCACCTTTGGCGCCGACGACGAAGCGGTGACCCTCGCCGAGATGATCCGCGACCGCGAGGGGATCGGCGACCTCCTCGCCGAAGGGACCAAGCGGGCGAGCGCCCGGATCGACGAGGAGCGCGGCACGGAGAGCTGGAAGTGGGCGATGCACATCAAGGGCCTCGAGACACCCGGCTATGATGCGCGCGCGCTCAAGACCTTCTCGCTCGGCCTGGCGGCGGGCACGCGCGGCGCCTGCCACAACCGCACCGCAGCCTATGACGTCGACATCAAGGGCGAGGTAGACCGCTTCACGGTCGACGAGACGCGCGGTCGGGTGGCGAGGGAGACCGAAGAGTACGCCGCCGTGTATGACACGCTCCCGCTCTGCAAGTTCATCCGGCGCTGCTTCACCGGCAAGGCCGATCGCGCGGGCGCATGGCCTGCGATCGCCCAGCTGATCAACGCGACGACCGGCTGGGACTTTGATTACGACGACGTCGACCTGATCGGCGAACGGGCGCACACGATCAAGAAAGCGTTCAACATCCGGGAAGGGTGGACGCGCGAGGACGACCACCTCCCCTGGCGCTGGCAGCACGAGCCGCTCAAGGAGGGCGCGTCTGCTGGGTACGTGGTCACGGATGATGAGCTGGAGTACCTGAAGGACATCTATTACGAGGCCAAAGGCTGGACCAAGGAGGGTCTGATCCCCAAGGAAAAGCTGATCGCCCTGGGAATGGATGACGTTGCCGACGAGATCGGCGTCTAGCGAGGAGCAGACCATGCCTACATCGACATCCAAGTACCAGTACGTGACCTGTGACCCGACCAAGTGCGTGGGTTGCCAGTTGTGTGAGTATATCTGCTCGTACACCAAGACGGGCGAGTTCAACACCTACCGCAGCCGGATCCGCACGGTGCGCGCAGAGGAGGTGCTCGTCACGTCGGTGACCTGCCGCACGTGCGAGGACGCGCCCTGTGTCATCGCCTGCCCGCGCGATGCCCTCACCCAGGACGCGCTGACCGGCATCATCCACATCGACGCCTCCCTGTGCGACGGGTGCGCGTGGTGCATCGAGGCCTGCGACTTTGGCGCGATCTCGATCAACCCCGAGACCAAGCTCGCCGAGATCTGCGACCAGTGCGAGAACGAAGAAGACGGTCCACAGTGCGTCAAGTGGTGCCCCAAGGAAGCGCTCGAGCTAACCACGCCCGATCGCCGCGCACAGCGCGCCCGCCACAAGTTGGCGATCGAGGAAGTGTTGGGGCACCGGTAGCGGCCTGATGCGTGCGCGCGGGCGAGCGCTCGCCCGCGCGCACGCAGTCCTGCGTCCGGGAGCCGCGCGTCAAGCCGGCGTACGTTGGTCGCGCCCCTGACCAACCACCGCACGCAGGACCGTGGCCCCCAGGTGCACGATGCCACACCCTGACCCCACTGCACGACCAGTTCGTAACCCTAGACAAGGAGCGACTATGGCTGGAGATAACGGAAGCGAGGACCTGCGCATTGGCGTCTACGTTTGCCACTGCGGGTCCAACATCGCCGGGGTCATCCCGCCTGGCGAGGTGGCCGAGTTCGCATCCAAGCTGCCCGGTGTTGTGCGCGCGACCGATACCCTGTACGCGTGCGCAGACAGTGGGCAGAACTTGATCAAGGAAGAGATCGTCAAGTACAACCTGAACCGCGTGATCGTCGCCGCCTGCTCGGTGCGCATGCACGAGCCCACCTTCCGCGCCGCTGTGGCGGAAGCAGGCCTGAACCCATTCCTGATGGAAATGGCCAACATCCGCGAGCAGTGCACGTGGGCACACGGGCACGACCGGGAGGGCGCACTGGAGAAGGCCAAGGACCTGACCGCCGCTGCGATCGCCAAGGCGCGCTTTTTGACGCCGCTCGACATGGTCAAGGTCCCGGTCACCAAGCGTGCCATGGTCGTCGGCGCCGGCGTGGCGGGGATCAGCGCTGCCCTCGACCTGGCGGACCAGGGGATCGAGACGATCCTGGTCGAGAGAGAGCCGACCATCGGCGGCGTGATGGCCCAGCTCAACAAGACCTTCCCCACGATGGACTGTAGTATATGAATTCTCGCCCCCAAGATGGTTGACGCGGCGCGTCACCCCAAGGTGGATGTG
>JAFGIE010000279.1 GCA_016929775.1 Anaerolineae bacterium | reverse complement strand
CCAGACTGCAGTTGGAGCCCCACCTCCTCTCCATGGCGCATGTGCCGTGCTCGGTGTGGAATGCGTCGCTCACCGTTGAGGACGGGCGGATTGCAGGTGAAACACATGACAGGGCGCGCGTCAAGGGTGACGGGCAACCAACTGCAAAGAGTATAGCACACAACGTATGGATCGTCAACAGCCGCATTCGCTGCTGAGGACAGCCCTGCGCTTTCTCGCGCCGTGGGAGACTGCTCTCAGCAGCAGACGCTGAGTGCGATGCGATCGGCGGGAAGGGCGCCGCCTCGCAGTGACAGTAGCACAGGGTGTCCTTGCTGAGAGCGTCCCGGCGGCAGCGACGGGATGGATGACTCGTAACGGATGCCGTAACCCTTGCCGTAACGATCGCCGGACGGCGATCGGATATAGTGATGATGGGTCAGAGCGACATGACTCAAGTGAGCCGCGTCGGCGGCAGGGTACGGCGTCGTTGTGGTATGCAACGGAGGTGCGAAATGAACGGCAGGTTGGGCACGCGATGGGTGGTTTGTCTGGTTCTGGCGCTGGCGATCGCGCTCGGCGCCGGAGGAGAGGGCGCGCAGACCATGGCGCCCCTCAGCACGCCCGCGATCTCGTTTGGACCCGCGATCGCGGTGGGGAACGCCCCCGAGCCGGTCAGCGCGCTCGCGGCGGCGGATGTGGACGGCGACGGGGATCTGGACCTCGTGGCAACGGCGGGCAAGCTGCGCGCCTGGGAGAACGGCGGCGCGCCGCTCTCGGGCTCGTGGACGGCGCACGAGTTCGGGTCAGGGGTGACCGAGATCGTCACAGCGCTCGCCGCAGGCGACGTGGACCACGACGGGGACATCGACCTGGTCACCATCGGGGACAGCACGTCGTCCTACACGGTCGAGCTGTGGGAGAACGACGGCACGCCGTTCGACGGGGACTGGATTCCGGTCACGCTGGGCAGCCTGGGCGCCGCGGTCTACGCTGTCGCCATGGGCGACCTGGACAACGACGGTGACCTGGACGCGATCACCGGCGAATGGGATGCGGTGGTCCGGATCTGGGAGAACGATGACTCACCCTTTGCCGGGACCTGGGTGGACTGCGTTGTCGGGACCGCGCCGACCGCGAACGAGGTCGGCGCGCTGGCGGTAGGCGACCTGGACAACGACGGGGACCTGGACGTCGTGTCGGGCGACTGGTCCAACCAGGTGACCGCGTGGCGGAACAACGGCGATCCCTTTGCCAGGGCATGGGACGTGCAGCCGGTCGGCACTGCCGCCGACGAGGTCGCGTCGCTGGCGCTGGCGGACCTGGGGGGCGACGGGGACCTGGACGTCGTCGCCGGATATGGGCCCGCCGAGACGAGCGAGCTGATCGCCTGGCAGAACGACGGGACCCCCTTTGCCGGGACGTGGGTGCGGCAAGAGATCGGCAGCCTCGACGTGGCAACGGCGACCGGCGTCGCACTGGGCGACCTGGACGTCGACGGCGATCCCGACCTCGTCTCGGGCTCGAGCGTGCGCAGCGTGGGGGTCGAGGTCATGTCCTGGGCGAACGACGCCGGGACGTGGACGGGGGCGGACGTCGGGGAGATGGGAGAGGACGTCGCCAGCCTGCTGGTCGCGGACCTGGACCAAGATGGGGACCCCGACGTCGTCGCCGCAGGCAGCGCGATCGTGGCATGGCCGAACGCACATACGCCCCAGGTCGTGGGCGGCTGGGTGGAGGGCGTGCAGCCGCTGCCGGCGTACGCTGCGCTGAGCGTGGCAGCAGCGGACGTGGACCACGACGGAGCGCTGGACATCGCCACGGGCACGCAGGCCGCCGGTCTGCTCGCGTGGTTGGGAGACGGCGGTTACAGCTGGACGCGGATCGGGTCCTCGGATCTGCCCGACGCGGGCACATGGCCCGCCGTGGCCTGGGGCCAGATCGACAACCGGGCCGAGCTCGACCTGGCGGCAGCCAGCGACGGGGGCCTGATGGCCTGGGTCGTCGAGGAGGGGGGCACGCACTGGGAGAAAGCCAACGAGGGGCTGCCGGAGGACGGGACGTACCAGGACGTGGTCCTGGCGCACGTCGACCACGACGGGCAGATCGACCTCGTGGCCTGCGGCTCGGAGGGCATAGAGGTCTATGCGGGGGACAGAGACGGCTCCGGACTCCCGATCTGGCGGCACGTGCTCACGCTTGGCGACCCGACAGTCTTCTGTGAGGACGTGGCTGTGGGCGACGTGGACCACGACGGGGCGCTGGACATCGCGGGCGTGTACGATGAGGAGACCACGGCGGGGGTGTGGCTCGGCGGGGGTGACATGAACTTCGCGGCGGCGCCGGCGCCGCCGGTCCCGGTCGGGTACTACCGCGCCGTGGCGATGGGCGACCTGGACCACGACGGCGACGACGACCTGGTCGCCTCGCTGGCGGCTGGCGGGGTGCGGGTGTGGATGGTCGACCGGGAGCCGCGCTGGACCGAGACGGCGACGATCGGGGCGTCGATCAAGGTGACCAGCCTGGACCTGGGCGACGTGGACCACGACGGCGACCTGGACATCCTGGCGGGCGTGGACGGGGGCGTCCACGTCTGGCTGGGGGATGGCGGCGCGACGTGGACGGCGGCGAGCAGCGGGCTTCCGACGATGGGCGGCTTTTTCGGGGCGGTCCTGGGGCGCGTGGACGGCGACGCGGCTCTCGACGTCATCGCCGCGGACTGGAGCGCCGGTGGGGTGCGGATCTGGACGGCGGCCGAGCCGCCGCCGGGCGGCTGGCGGAACTTTGCCCCCGAAACGCATCCTCCCTACGTCTGGGAACGTCGCAGCAGCCGACCGCCAGCGTCGAGGTGGCGGACGTCGGCTCGGGGTTGGACGTCGAGAGCGCCGAGTACTGCTACTCGACCGACGGCAGCTCGTGCGCGGGTGGGCTTTGGTTCCCCGCCTCGTGCACGGGCAGCAGCGGGACGACGAACTATGAGACGATCACGGCAGTCGGCGTACCGTTCGACCAGGACTCGGCAGACCAGAACGTGATCCAGTTCCGGATCGCCGACGTGGGGGGGCAGGTGGCGACCAGCCCGATGTACTATGTGGCGATCGACGCCATGCCGCCCGCCAACCCGAGCGATCTGGCGTGCACGAGCCACGAAACAGGGACCTGGATATGGAGCAACGAGGCCTGGGTCGTGTTCGTGTGGACGGACTTCGCCAGCGACAACCTGAGCGGCGTGGATGGCTACTCGTATGCCCTCACGCAGGGCGCTGAGGACTCGCCGGACGACGTCGTGGACCACGACGCGCTTGGCGGCGAGGTCTGGCTGCAGGCGACCGCCGGCGGGGCGTGGTACGTGCACTTTAGCACGGTGGATCACGCCGGGAACTGGTCCACGCCGGTGCACCTGGGGCCGTACCAGATCGACACCGAACCGCCGACCGCACCCACGTTGATCTCTTCCGATCCGGAGGTGCGCGCGTGGACGCGCACGTCGATCGAGGTGGTGTGGAGCGCCGACGATGGGGCTGGCAGCGGCGTGATCGGCTGCTCCTATGAATGGAGCCGGGCGGCAGGCACCATCCCCGACGGGGAGACAGACACGTGGTCGCACCTCGTACGCGGCTTCCCCCGGCCCGACGGTCTGTGGTACTTTCACGTGCGCGCCATCGACCGGGCACACAATGCAGGCGATACCAGCCACCTGGGGCCGTTCGGCATCGACACGGAGCCGCCGGAGGGGTGCATGCTCGACGCGCCGCGCTTTTCCAACACCCAGACCTGCGTCGTCGAGTGGCTGTACCACGACGCGCTGAGCGGCGTTGCCAGCTATGACGTGCAGGTCCAAACCCCCTGGGGTGTGGAGTATCAGCCCTGGCTGACAGAGACCACCAGTACCTCTGCCCTCTACGATCAGTGGGACGGCACCGGCACGTACGAGTTCGGCGTGCGCGCCCGTGACCTGGCGGGCAACCGGTCGTCCTACGGTTGCTCGGACGAGACGGTCATGACCGACCTGATCCCCCTGCACCTGGAGGTGACGCAGGGGATCCAGAACCTGAAGAACGAGATGGTCCTGATCAAGGGCAAGACGACCTACGTCCGCTTCCATGCCATGGCAGGGCACGCGGACGTACCCCTGGTGGACGCCCGGCTGTACGGCACACGGGATGGGCAGCCCCTCCCGGGTTCTCCGCTGCACCCCCTCGAGGGGCGAGTCACGCTGCACCTGGACGGCGGGGACCGGGGCGAGCTGGACGACGCGTTTCTCTTCCGGCTGCCACCCGAATGGCGATCGGGCACAGTGGAGCTGAGGGGTGTGCTGGACCCGAACGGCGAGTACGACGAATACGACGTCTCCAACAACGAGCTGGTAGAAACGGTGACCTTTGAGGAGGCGGGCTACTTTTGCATCACCTTCGTCCCGGTGCATACCTCCCCCACGACCTACCAGATCAGTGAGCCAACCTTCTGGCCGATCGTCAACCTCTTCAAGTGGATGTACCCGGTCCGGGACAACGGCGTGGGGATCTACCATCTCGGCACGATGTCCCCCAGCGGCGGGTCCGCTGGTATGGTCTATACCCTCGACCGGGACTATGTGTTCGTGCTGATGGATCTGGCGGGCATGGACTTTTGGCACACCGACCCCTGCAGCGAGGACCACTGGTATGGCATGGTGCACCCCGAGTCGCAGTCTGGCAACGTCGTGGGCATGGGAAATCTTCCCGGCGATGAGGCGGCAGGTGTCATGGCCGATACGATGGGCAATGGTTGGCCGCTGCCGTATGGAAGCGCGATCCTGGCCCACGAGCTGGGACACAACTTTGGGCGGCGGCACGTGTGGTGCACAGGCGGGGAGGACAATCCAGATCGCGGCTACCCCTACGAGGAGGACGTCCCGCACCAGGAAGGTGACCCGGACGAGTATACCTGCCACATCTACCGGCCCGCGCCGGACCACGACGAGACGGATGCCTACTATGGCTTGTTGGCTCCGCCGGGCGGGGAACTGGCGATCGTCGAGCCGGAGGGCTACGGGGACATCATGTCCTACTATGGGCCGGTGTGGTTCTCTGACTGGAACTACCGCATCCTGTTCAACAAGCTGCGGACCCTATCGGGCATGAGCACGCTCAGCGAGGCGGACGCGCCCGCCGGGGCAGATGCGCTGGGCGAGGGAGATACGCTGAGCCCGGCAGACGCGCCAGGCCCGGCTGAGATGCGCGCACTGACCTGGGTGAGTGCCGGCGAGTACCTGTACGCCACGGGGATCATCGATCTCACGGAGCAGAGCGCCGAGTTGGGTCGCTTCTACGTCACCGCCGAGCCCGAGGCCAAGTTCGTGGCGCGCTCGTACGAGCACGAGCTCGACAGCCTGGCGGACCCAGGGGCCTACAGTCTGGTGCTGGAGGACGCCGAGGGCAACGTGGTGTACGAGCACAGCTTTACCCCAGCCGGCGCGATGGCTGGCGCCGATCCCGAGCCACTGATCGTCTTTGCCGAGGTCTTTCCGTACATCCCCGCAGCGCGCGTCGTACTGCGGCAGGGCGAGACCGAGCTGGCATCGCGCGCAGTGAGTGACAACGCGCCCACGGTGACCGTCCTCTCCCCGAACGGCGGGGAGACGGTCGACGACCCGCTGACCATCTCGTGGATGGCGTCGGACGCGGACGGCGACGAGCTGCGCTACACGGTGCAGTACAGCCCGGACGACGGGCAGACGTGGCGGGTCATCGCCGTGAACTGGGATGCGACCCAGATCGAGGTCAGCGGGGAGGATCTGCTCGCCCACCCGGGCAGCACCCAGGCACGGGTGCGCGTCACAGCCACCGACGGCGTGAACACGAGGCAGGACGAGTCGGACGGCGCGTTCACGCTGGCGGGGCGGGCACCCCACGTGACCATCGTCGAGCCGGAGACGATGAGCACGCACGACCCGGGGAGCACGATCGTGCTCCGAGGCGCCGCGCTGGATCCGGAGGATGAGGCGATCGGGGAGACGGGGCTCTTTGCCTGGCGCTCGAGCCTGAGCGGCGACCTGGGCAGCGGTGCGGAGCTGTGGTTGAGCGACCTACCTCTGGGCGCGCACCGGATCGTGCTCACGGTCACCGACAGCGACGGGCAGACGGGCAGCGACGAGATCACGATCCTCGTCCGCGACGTGCTGCCGGGGATGCTGGACCTCGATCCGGACACCATGAACCTGCAGGGCAAGCTCAAGTCGGCTACCGCGTACATCGAGCTCGGCGAAGGGTACGACGTGTCCGAGATCGACGTGAAGACGGTGCGCCTGGAGGGTGTGATCCCGGCGGAGCCGCATCCGGTTACGGTGGGAGACCACGACGGCGACGGGATTCCCGACCTGCTGGTCAAGTTCGACTGGAAGGACGTGGTCGCGTACCTGGAGGGCACGCTGGGCGAGGTCCAGCTGACCGTGAGCGGGGAGCTGACCGGCGGCAGGCTCTTCCAGGTCAGCGATAGGGTGACCGTGATCGACGAGGGAAAGGAGTAGCCCGCGCGGCGGACGCTCGCGGGCGTAGGATACACCTCGCTGGTTCCCACGGAGGACCGTGGGAACCAGCGAGTCGCCGCGCTAGGCGCTCGCCGCAGTGGCCTCGGCGAGGGCACGGATATAGTCGGCATCTCGGCGGGCGGGATCGGCGACGCCGACCATGTCGGCGCCCGTCTCGAACAAGGCAGCGGCGTCGGCTGCGGCGCGCACATAGCCGCTGACCAGGAGCAGGCCCGGATAGCGCGCCCGCACGGTGCGCACCAGATCCACGTCCGGCGCGCGGGCCTCCGCACGGCGCACGTTGACGTGCACGCCCGGGACCGACAATGCAGCCATCTGCTCCACGGCGGAGAGCAGCGCCGGGCGATCGCTCTGCCCACTGAACTTGACGATCAACGGGATCTCGAGCCCAATCAGCGCTTGGGCCCAGCGGCACAGCTCCGGCAGGTGCTCCGGTTCGACCATGGCGCGCAGCTTGCCCTGCTCCAGGTAGCGCCGGTAGCCGCCGTGTGCGTTCAGCTCGAGCAGGTCGCCGCCAGCGCGGGCAAAGCAGGCTCCCGCTTCGAGCGCCGCTTCCAGCTCCAGCGCCGCCAGGTTGAGGCAGACCTGCACGTCGGCGTTCTGCCTCGCGGCGCGGCACTCGCGCGCCAGGAAAGCCGTCCACTCGGACGGGTCGGCGGGCAGGAAGGAATCGCCATGTGAGCCGATCTCGTCCGCCGTCGCCGTCGGCTCTGCCAGGTAGGCGCCCAGCTGGACCATCGCGCAGCCCGCGCTCCGCTGTGCGCAAAAGGCGCCGTCGGTGATGCCCATCATCGAAGAGAGAAAGAAACCGCCTCCCAGCTCACGCCGCAGCGCCTCGCCGTCCGCTGCCATCCCAGCCCTCCCTTCCTCATTCGAGGTCCAGCGACTCCTGTTCGGCGCGCGCCGCTGCCCGGTGAGGCGCCAACCTGACCAGGAACGCCCCGTGAATGGCCCCGACGATGGCGCCCGTCAAATAGAGCGCCCCTGCCAGCAGGAGCGCAGACTGCAGCGCCGACCCGGCGGCAAAGACGGCGTCCATGGCCCAAAAGATGACCGGCATCCCCACCAGCCAGGCGAGCGCGTTCGCCGGGACCCACAGGCCCGCGCGCGCGACGTGGCGGCGCAGGACCAGCCACTGCGCGAACGAGAGCACGGCGCCCGCAACGGCGCCCATCCCGGCGGCGAGGAGCGGGACGACCCCTTGGGGGGGTTCGGCAACCGGCGCTCCGCCAGCCTGCTGACCCAGCCCGATCAGGGTGGAGGGCAGGTAGCCCGCGACGTAGGCGAGCAGCGCCCCCGCCAACGTCGCCTGCCACCAAGCAGTCCGCGTGACCGCCGGGAACCAGGGGCGCATGGCCCACCACTGCGCCACGCCGACCACGGTCGCTTCGATCGCACCGCTGGCGACGGCGACGGCGAACGCAAGCAGAACGCCTGCCGCGCCGGGCAGGGCCTCCAGACGCGGGAAGGTCACCCCGACGGCGGCAAAGGTCAGTCCCAGCCCAAACAGCTCGCCGAACGCGTTAGCGGTCACCCAGCGCCACCACAGGTCTTGCCTGCTGCTTGCATCGCTCATGGCTCGTCTCCTGGTCGGGGCGCGACGGGCGCGAACCGCATCCCCGCCCCGTTCAGCCCCTGATTATGTCCAGTGTAGCACACGACGCCGGGCATGTCAAAGCTGGGATGGAGCAAGACTGCGCGCCGCGCAGGGTGGCGCCGACTAGGGAACCGGGGTCAGCAATAGCTCCTCCACGATGTTCGAAAAGACATCGCCGATCACGGGACCGAGGAGCAAGAGCATGGCGATGACCACGATCGCGATGCAGACCAAGAGGGATGCCAGGACCACGCCGCTCGACACGATCGCCTTCCCCCACCCAAAGCCGTGGACGGCCCGGATCGCGATCACGTTCAACACGACCGCGTATGCAGAGAGCACGAACACGAGGTAGGAAAGGTACGGGATCGCGCCGATCAGGCTCGCGAGCAGGCCCATCGGCGCAGCGTAACAGGCGATCGCATAGATCAATGTGCCGTACGTACCCCTTCCTCCCAACGCCCTGGCGATCAGGTGCGAGAATGCAGCCGAGATCGCAAGCGCGATCACGGTGATCAGGACGGCAACTGGCGCGCCACAGAAGAGGACCATCGCCCCTGCGCCGGCGAGGGCTGCCACGTCTAGGGTGCCTCCCGAAACCTCGCCGAACGCCAGGCCAAGGAGCGCCGAGATGACATAGCCGATCAAGGTGCAGGCACAGACCCAACCAAAGCCACGGTTGGTGGAGGCTTTGGGATCGCGGATCAGCGTCCCATAGGTCTCTACGGAGGGCTGGAGCAAGGCCATCTGCCAGGCCTCGCTCCAGGGGAAGGAGGCGGGGGCCTCTGCGGTTTCGACGATCTGGGGTGCTTGCTCAGACATGGGGCCCTCCTGATCTTGGCGTGCGCGGATTGCGACGTGGCGCCCAGCTCTGGGGCGCAGGGTCACACT
>JAFGIE010000278.1 GCA_016929775.1 Anaerolineae bacterium | reverse complement strand
GGCAGGCGCGGCGTTGACAGGCGGCGGGGGGCGTGGTATGCTAGGCGCAGGTGCGGCGATGTGCGGGAGGAGCGGGCAACCGGGGGGCAGGCGGAGGAGGTCAGCGTGGCGCGAGACGAGGCGTTTCACCTGTACTTGCTGATCGGGCAGTCGAACATGGCAGGGCGCGGCGAGTTGGGCCCAGAGGACGCGGAGGTCCACCCGCAGGTCCTGGCGCTCGACCAGGCGCTGCGCTGGGCGCCCGCCGTCGACCCGATCCACTTTGACAAGCCGATCGCGGCGGTGGGCCCGGGCGTGACCTTTGGCAAGATAATGGCGGAACGCGAGCCGGCGATCCGCGTGGGCTTGATCCCGTGCGCGGCGGGCGGGTCGCCGATCCAGACCTGGCAGCCGGGCGCGTACTGGGCGCAGACGGGCAGCCACCCGTACGACGACGCGATCGCGCGCACGCGCGCGGCGATGGCGGATGGCGTGCTGGTGGGCATGCTCTGGCACCAGGGCGAGAGCGACTGCAATGCGGAGGATGCCCCGCGCTACGAGGAGCGGCTAGCGGCGCTGATCCACGCCCTGCGCGCGGACCTCGACGCCCCGCACGCGCCCTTTGTGGCGGCGACGCTGGCGGATTTCTACCCGGCGCGTCCCGAGGGCGTCGGCGAGGGCGATCCAGCGCTGGAGGCGTGGCGCGCGCACGCGGCGCAGGCGGCGATCGTCAACGGCGCACTGCGACGCATCCCCGGTCGGGTGGCGCGCGCGGCGTGCGTCGAGTCGGGAGACCTGGCACACAAGGGCGATGGGGTGCATTTCGACGGGGCGTCGGCGCGCGAGCTGGGCCGGCGCTACGCGCGGGCGATGATCGGCCTGCTGGAGGGGTAGGATGCCGGCGCCGGCTAGGTTTGGCGCTGGTCCCTGCGCTCCTGCGTGGGGACCCCACACCCGGCGCTGGCGGGGCGCCGACGGGGACCATCGGCGCCAGGTATCATCATCCCCATCGGCGCCGGCTAGGTTGGGCGCTGGTCCCTATGCTCCCGCGTGGGGACCCGGATCAGGTCGAGCCCCGCCTGGGCGAGGAGAGCCGGGACCGCCCGCACGGTGGCGCGATCGCCCTCTTGCACCTCCTCGGGGAGCTCGGCCCAAGAGACGAGGTAAGGGCTTGTCTTGCGCGCGAGGTCGCGCTGCGGCCCATACGTCCAGCCGTCCAGGCGCTGCTCGGCGACCCAGCGCTGGTGCGCCAGCTCGGCCAACTGCTCGACCTCGCCCTCGGCGAGCGCGACCGCTTCCCGGTGGGTCGTCCCGGCGGGGCGGACGGCATAGCCGACCTGAGTGAGGCGGTCGACAATGTGATCCACGCGCTGGCGGCTCGACTCGCGGTAGGCCTCTGCCAGGTCGTCCCACGGCGCGAGCGTCGGGTCGAGGCGCGCCACGCGCTCGACGTGGAGCGTGCGCTGCGTCTCGTGCACCAGCCGCGCCAGGGCCTCGCGCCGCGCTGCGGGGAGCGCAGCGCCGCCATGGCCAACGTAGGCACGCGCGGCAGCCCCATCCGCCGGCAAGCGGATCAACCGCGGTGCGTCCTGCCAGCGCCGGTCGCCGAGGAGCGCATCGGCCTCCCGCCCGCTCCCGGCGACGAGGGCCACGCGCGCGCCCAAAGAGAGCGCCATGCGGTATTCGGCCCCGCTGATCGCGCCGCCGTTGATCCCCAGGAGCTTGACCTGCGCCGCCTGGATGCCCGACGCGATCAGGTCGATCCAGTACTGGAGCGCCTCGAGCGGGCTGAAATCGCCGCCGCCGGTCACCCGGATCTCGCGGTAGCGGGGGTCGGTCGTGACCCCGGGCGGCATGGACGTGGGGACGTAGCCGATGGCGCGGATCCGCGCCGGGTGCGCCTCCTGCACGTCGCCGACCAGACCGGGCACGCCCGCACGGGTCCCGCCCGAGAGGACGGCGCCCGCATAGTCCTGGAAGGCCTGCAGCAGCATATCGCGGTAGCCCTCCATCTGGGGCTGCACGCCGGCGTCTGTCCCGCCCGAGACGATCACGACTGGGCCGGCGATGGGCGGGGCCTTTGCCAGGGCCCTGACCCTGTCCAGGGCAGCCGGGGTGGGGAAGCGCGCCGCGGCGCCGATCCAGAGCCAGCGCTGCACCCACGCATAGCCGGGCAGGTCCTGCGTGGCGGCGGCGAGCAGCTCCAGGTTGCGCAGCGCCGTGCCGAGCATCCAGCTGCTGCTGCTGACCTGCACCGCCAGCGCATAGGCGTACAGGCTCTCGTACGGCTGCCCGCGCAGGAGGTGAAACATGCCGAGGCTGTAGTAGGCCCACGGAAGGTTGACGCCGACGTCGGCTTGCTCCTGGCAGCGGCGCATGGCGGCTTCGATCGAGGGCGCCATGAGCGGCACCGCCGAGGTGTCCCCCCGGTAGGCGATCTCGGCGGTCAAATAGTTCTCGACCGCGTAGGGATCGGTCGGGTCCAGCTCGAAGGCCTGGCGGTAGAGGGCGCGCGCACGATCGGGCGCCCGGGCCTTGTAGGTGCCGGCAAGGGAGGCGAGCGCGTCCACGTCCCGGTGGGAGGACGCACAGGCGCGCTCCAGCAGCTGCTGACCGCGCAGGTAAGCCGGGCACGCCGGGTCATCGCCGTGCAGCTTGCAGAGCGCCATGCCCAGGTCCCGGAGCACCGGCTGGTCGCCCGACGCGGCATAGGGCGAGAGGATGTCGACCGCGGTCTGCCAGTCGCCAAGCGCGATCGCCAGGCGGGCGATGCGATGGGCGAGGCGCACGTCCTCCGGATCGCAGTCGAGCACGAGCTGAAGCAGATCCATCTCGCGCCGCATCTCCGCCGGGCTCATGTACGCGCCATAACTGGCGGCATACGTCTGCAAGCCCGCCTGGATGCGCGCGAACTCGCCGTCCGCCTCTTCGAGCATCGCCGCCAGTCCGGCGAGCTCGCGCTGCCAGAGGTCGGGGATCGTGTAGGCGCCCTTGTAGACCCGCTCGTGACTGAACGAGGCCCAGGCGTGCTCGAGGAGCGTCCGCACCTGGATCTCGGCCTTCATGGGATGCGTGGGCCTGGGGTAGAGCGACGCGGGCACCTCGACGCGGACGTCGTCGGTGGGGTAGACGCCGGGCCTGAACTGCACGACATAGTGGACCGACCGGTAGCCGAACTCGGTAGGCTTGAGCCGGCTGCTCACGTCGACGCTGTTGGCGCGATCGACCGCAAAGTGCTCCTCGATGTAGGCCGACATGACCTCCACTTCGGGATAGGTGTGGGTGATCACGCGCCCGCCGCACAGGTCGGTGATCTGGTTGACGGGGTCGGGGTACTTGTGTCGCTTGCGCTGGATCTTTTCGGCAAAGCTGGGGACCGATTTGCAGCGGGTCTGGACAAAGCCGACCGAGACGCGGCCGTCCGCCGCCTGGCTGAGGATCTCGTACAGCACGCGCGCATAGGTCTGGTAGTCGCCGCGCAGCGCCCGGTACTGGGCGATCTGGGCGCGCGCCCACGCGGTAGAGCCGGTATCGGGTTCGTGTGCCATCACGTCCCTCCTCGGTGTGCAGCGGGCCCCGGCGGCAGGCGAGCAGTGGTGTGTAGGCAGGCGAGGTGCGGGGTCGGGGTGGATGCGGCGCGCAGGGCCACTGCACCCATTATAGCGCATGCGAGCGGGCTGGTCAACGCACACATTCCCATTGCCCCCAGAGTCGATCGTGTGGTATACTGGGAGCACATGCGACACCTGGACCGCCGCGGGGCGCGAGGCACAGGAGAGTCGAATGTCTGTCAGACACACAGGTCATCGGAGAGGAGGCCGCGCGTGAAACTCAATGCACCGAAGCAGCTCACATGGTGGATCTCTGTCATTCTCTTGATCGTCGGCGTGATCGCCAGTCTGATCAATGTACCGGTCCTGACCGGACTGGGCCTCTGGATCGTGGTCATTGGCCACGTTCTACTGCTCGTCGCGACCCTCATAAGTAACCTCTGACCGATCGCCCGCCCGGCGCGTCAAGGGCCCGCGTCCGCCTCGGCGGGTCCTAGCACATCCTGGGCCCATTGTCCACCGCGCGTGCGATCGTCACAGTGGAGGCTGCCATGAAAACGATGTTCTCTCTGCCCGGCATGCCGCACTGGGCGTGGGCCGCAGCCACGCCAGCCCAAGCAGGGCCTCCTCACGATCCGCCCGGGATGCGCCACCTCTTGGCCCAGGCGGAAGGTCGCTCGGACGACGAAGAGCGCGAGACGGTGCGTGCGCACCGGCGGCGGCGCACTACGCCCCCCGGTCCAGAGGGGCGGGAACGCGCAGATGCCCCGCAGCGTCGACGTCCTGCCGCGCAGCGCCAGGAGCCGCCAAGCACCCCCGCCGGCGGACGGACAGGCGCGCAGCGACCCTCGACGCGCCCCACGACCAGCGGGACGGGAGTGCCCCTGCCCTCGGCGCAGCAGCTACAGCAAGGCGTGCGCCTCCTGCAGGGGCTGGGCCTGCCGCGGGGCGTGATCATTGGCATCGGCATCCTGCTGGTGATCTGCGTCGTGGGCGCGATGATCTTGATGGGGGGACGAGACGGGGATCAGGCGATCTCGGGCATCGAGCAAGAGGGCGCGGTCCCTGAGCGCGCCACGGCGACGCCCTTGGCTACGGCACCGGTCGTGTCCGCCACGCCGACCCGGGCGCCCGTCCCGGTCATGCCCATCTCGCCCTCGACCGAAGGACAGACCTGGTTGGTGATGCTCTACCAGGACGCGGACGACAAGGTGCTCGAGCAGGACATTTTCGTCGACCTGAACGAAGCCGAGCGCGTGGGCTCGACCGATCGCGTGCAGATCGTGGCGCAGGTCGACCGCTACAGCGCAGGGTACAGCGGCGACGGCGACTGGTCGACGACCAAGCGCTTCTATGTGACCCGGGACGACGACCTGAACCGCGTGGGATCGGAGCTGCTGGCTGACCTGGGCGAAGTGAACATGGCGGACGGCGCTGTGCTGGTCGACTTTGTCACCTGGGCAATCCAGACCTTTCCGGCGGACAAGCACGTGCTGATCATGTCGGACCACGGCATGGGTTGGCCCGGGGGCTGGAGCGATGCGGCGCCGGGTGGACGGGAGCAGAGCGACATACCCCTCGCCTCTCGACTGGACGATCACCTCTACCTGATGGAAGTGGACGATGCGCTGCAGGCGATCCGGGACCGGACCGGCTTGCAGCAGTTCGAGGTGATCGGCATGGACGCCTGCCTGATGGGCCACCTCGAGGTCTTTGCCGCCCTGGCGCCCCACGCGCGGTATGCGATCGCGTCGCAAGAGACCGAACCTGCCCTGGGGTGGGCGTACACCAAGTTCCTGAGCGCGCTGACCGAGGACCCGGACATGACGGGGGCGGAACTGGGGCAGCGGGTGGTCGAGAGCTACATCCGCGACGACCAGCGGATCCTGGACGAAGAGGCGCGCAACGAGATGCTGGGACGAGGCGCGGGCTTGGGCGGGCTGTTCGGCCTGATGAGCGGCCCCACAGCGGAGCAGATGGCGCAGCAGATGGAGCGCGAGATCACGCTGGCAGCGATCGACCTCGCCGCCCTGCCCGAGCTGATGGCAAGCGTGAACGACTTGGCCTATGTCCTGCAGGGCGCCGACCAAGCGGTGGTGGCGCGCGCACGGACCTATGCACGCTCCTTCACCAGCGTGTTCGGCAAGGACGTGCCGCCAGCGTACGTCGACCTGGGCAGTTTCGCCCAACTGGCAGCCAACGAGAGCGGCGATCCCAACGTGGTCCAAGCGGTGGAACGCGTGCTCGCCGCGCTCGACGCGAGCGTGGTCGCCGAGCGGCACGGTCCGGGCAAGGAAGGCGCGACGGGCGTCTCGGTGTACTGGCCCAACTCGGATCTGTACAAGAATACGGTGACGGGCGCTGCGTCGTACACTGCCGTGGCTCGACGCTTTGCCGCCGAGTCGCTGTGGGACGACCTGCTCGCCTACCACTATACGGGGCGGGCCTTCGAGCGGAGCAGCGCCGACCTGGTGGTGCCCGAGCGGGGCGCCGAGGTCGGCAAGCCGGGCGCGGGGCGCATCGCGCTCTCGCCGGTCCGGGTCTCGGCGCCGAGCGCTGCGCCGGGACGCCCGGTGCTGCTCAGCATGGACGTCGAGGGGCAGAACATCGGCCACATCTACCTCTTTGTCGGGTATCTCGACGCCGCGTCCAACTCGATCTTTGTGGCGGACATGGACTATCTCGAGAGCGACCGGACGCGCGAGGTCGACGGCGTCTACTATCCGGTGTGGAGCGAGGGCGACGCCTTCACGATCGAGTTCGAGTGGGAGCCCTTTGTGTACGCCATCGACGACGGGACACAGCGCGTGGTCGCAGCCCTCAAGCCAGAGAGCTTTGGCGCGCTGCCAGAGGACGCCGTATACAGCGTCGACGGCAGCTATACCTTTGCCGACGACGGCACGACGCGGCAGGCGCGGCTCTACTTCCGCGACGGCGTGCTCTACCAGGCCTTTGGCTTTGCCGGCGACCGAGACGCCGGCGCCCCGCGCGAGATCATCCCCCGATCGGGGGACGCGTTCACCGTGCTGGAGACCTGGATGGACCTCGACCCAAGCGGCGGCGCCGTCCGCATGGCTTCGCAGGAGGGCGGCACGCTGACCTTTGGCGATCAGGTCTTCGCCTGGCGTGAGCTGGACGCGGCGCCGGGCGACTATGTGGTTGGCTTTATCGTCGAGGACCTAGACGGCGCCCGGTACGAGGCCTACGGGCAGGTGCGCGTGGAATAGGCCCAGCAGCGCGCACGGTCGCCGGCGCCGCTGCGGCAAGCCAGAGACCTCGGGTGTTACCGCGACACCCGAGGTCTTGTGTTGCGGAGAGCGGCGCTGCCCGCAGAGCGCAATCACCCGCGAATCACCCGCACTGGGTGATGACGGCGGCGCCCCGGTGTGCGACAATATAGCCGGTCCGCGTGTGAGGGCGCGGTGGGCTGTGCCGGGGGCGAGGAGGGCGATATGCGGTGGGGACGGTTGATCGGGGGGCTGTTGTGCCTGGTGGTCGCAGTGGCGATCTATGTCCTGCCGGAGGACAAGACCATGTTCATGGTGGGCGGGCGCGACATGCCGCTCGTCCCCGCGATCGGGCTCGGATTGCTGGGGCTGGTGCTCATCGTGAGCGCCCTGCTTGGACGGCGCGCGCAGTCGTGACCTGCGCCCCGAGGCGGCGTGGATGGCGCGCGCGGCGCGATCGACGATCGGTCAGTGGAAAGGAGCTTGGACAATGGCTGCGATTCTAGAGGTCGAGGGTCTGGCGAAAAAGTTCGGCGATTACGAGGCGGTCAAGGGGATCGATTTCACGGTCGAGGAGGGCGAGATCTTTGGCCTGCTCGGCCCCAACGGCGCGGGCAAGACGACGGCGATCTCGATGCTGACCGGGGTGCTCGAGCCGACGGCGGGCACAGCCCGGATCGGCGGGCACGACATCCACACCGACATGGACAAGGTCAAAGAGATCAACGGATTGGTGCCGCAGGACCTGGCGCTCTATCCCACCTTGAGCGCGCGCGCCAACCTCAGCTTTTTCGGGCGGACCTACGGGCTGCGCGGCAAGGCGCTCAAGGAGCGCGTCGAGGACGTGCTGCGCATCGTCTCGCTGACCGAGCGCGCCGACCAGGCGGTGGAAAAGTTCTCGGGCGGGATGAAGCGCCGGGTGAACATCGCCGCGGGCCTGGTCCACCAGCCGCGCCTGCTCTTCCTCGACGAGCCCACGGTCGGCGTGGACCCACAGAGCCGCAACCACATCTTTGAGAGCGTGCTGCGCCTGAACCGCGAGCGCCACATGAGCATCATCTACACCAGCCACTACATGGAAGAGGTCGAGCTGCTCTGCAACCGGGTGGCGATCATTGACCAGGGCGAGATCATTGCCCTGGACACGATCAAGAACCTGATCGCGATCCTGGGCGGCGGGATCATCCACGTCGGCGTGACGCAGGTGGACGACGCGCTCCTGGCGGGACTGTCGGCGCTGCCGGCGGTGGTCGAGGCGACGCTGCTGCCCCAGCCCGTGCCTCCGCCTCCGGCAGAGGGCGAGGACGTGGAGCAGCGGGAGGGCGAGGCCCTGGCGCCGACGCCGGTGGTCAAGATCGTCGCCCAGCACAGCCAGCAGGCGATCGTCAACGCGATCGGCTACCTGAACGAGCACGATCTGACCCTTACCTCGCTGGAGATCTTGGAGCCCAACCTGGAGAGCGTCTTTTTGCACCTGACCGGCAAAAAGCTGAGGGAGTGAGAGGCAATGAAAGCGCTGAGCATAGCATACAAGGACTTGCAGATCCTGTCCCGCGATCGCGGGCTGGTGATCCAGCTCTTTCTGCTCCCTCTGCTGTTCGTATTTGTGTTTGGCGGCGCGCTGACCGAGCTGGGCAGCAGCGAGCCGGACACGCGCGTCACCCTGGCGGTGGTCGACCTCGACGGGGGCAGGGCAGCGCAGACGCTGCTGCAGGGGCTGGAGGAGGCGGGCGGCGTGCGCATCGAGCTGCAGGCGCTCGAGGCGGCGCAGGCGGCGCTCGACGAGAACGAGATCCCGCGCATGCTGGTCATCCCGGCGGGCCTGAGCGCGCACCTGGACGAGGGCCTGCCGGCGACGCTGCGCCTGATCAGCCACCCCGACGCCAACCCGCAGCAGACGCAGGCGGTGGGGCTGGTGGTGGAAGGCGTGGTCAACGACATGTCGCTCGAGATCCAGCTCCTGGCAGCCCTGGCGCAGATGGGCGCGATGCAGGCGGGCGCCGGGCAGGGCGAGGCGGCGTTCTCGGTCGAGCGGATGCAGGCGCAGGCGCGCAGCCAATTCGAGGCGGCGCAGACGCAGCCCCTGGTGGCAGTGGCGCAACGGGTGCCGGGGCAGGACGAGGAGCAGGAACAACGGCTCCGGGTCGGCGACATCGCCGTGCCGGGCGTGACGGTCCTGTTCGTGTTCATGGCGGCGCAGACGACGGCGCGATCGATCTATGACGAAAAGCGGGTCGGCTCGTTCCGCCGGCTGTTGGCGGCGCCGGTCGGCAAGACGACGATGCTGGTGGGCAAGCTCCTGCCGAACGTGGTCGTCGGCCTGATCCAAGTCGCCGTGATCTTTGGCTTTGGGACGTGGGGGCTGGGGGCGATGGGGCTGACTGCGGCGAGCCTGGGGCCGCACCCGCTGGTCACCCTGCTGGCGGTGGTCGTGATCGTGATCTGTTCCAGCGCACTGGGGATCACGATCGCGGCGCTGGCGCGCACCGAGAACCAGATCGGCGGGGTGAGCATGGTCCTGCTGTGGGCCATGGGCCTGCTGGGCGGTTCGCTCGTCCCCCTCTTCCTGCTGGAGCGGTTCCTGGGCCCGGTGCCCCGGATCGTGCCCCACTACTGGGCCAACCACGCCCTGGTCAACCTGATGGTACGCGGGCTGGGCTTGGCCGATGTCGCCGTCGACCTGGCGGTCCTGCTGGGCTTCTCGGCGCTGTTCTTTGGCATCGGCGTGTGGCGCTTTGAGTTCGACTAGGGAGGAGGCGCGCATGAACGCGATACGCTATACGCTCTCGGTGATGGCCAAAGAGCTGCAGGTCATGGTCCGCGCGCGGGGCTCGCTGGCGCTGTTCCTGATGCTGCCCCTGCTGATCGGGGGCATGATGGGCGGCGCCAACCTGGCGAGCGCGAACGAAGAGGAGGCGATGATCCTGCTGCGCGTCTCGCTCGTCAACCAGGATGCGGGCGACTTTGGGCGCGAGGTGGCGAACGCGATCGAGTCGATCGAAGAGCTGTCGGTCACGGTGCACGCGCGCCCCGCCGAGGCGGAGGACCGGGTCGCCAAGGGCGAGGCGGCGGCGGCGATCGTGATCCCGGCGGGGTTCAGCGACGACATCATGTCGCACACGCCGACGGCGATCGACGTGATCGTCGATCCGGGAGAGCCCGAGAGCGCGTCGATCGTGACCGGGATCATGAACCAGGTCGTGGCAGAGGTGACGATCTGGGGCGAGGTGCAGTATGGGATCCACACCTTGCTCGAAGACTCGGGCGCGCTGGCGGGCGCCAGCCCCGAGCAGCGGCGCGGGATCGAGGCCCAGACGTTGGGCGTGGTGATGACGAGGCTGAACGAGATGCGGCGCACGCCGGCGATCGCCTTGGCCCAGGAGACGCTGGAAGGGGCCAAGGTGGGGGGCGGGTGGGAGGCGTTCTTTGCGGTCATGTTCCCCGCGATCGCGGTGATGTTTATCTATTTCGCGGTCAGCTGGCTGGCGCCCTCGCTCCTCGAGGAGCGGGAAGCGGGGACGCTGCGCCGCCTGCTGGCGGCGCCGATCCCGCGCGGCGCCGTGATCGCCGGCAAGATGCTGGCGTTCGTGATCCTGGCGTGCGTGCAGATCGCGCTGATGTTCGCCGTGGCGAGCCTCGGGTTCAACATGCCGCTCGGGCGGTCGCCGCTCGGGCTGGTGGTGGTGACCGTGGCCGTGGCGCTCAACTCGACGGCGCTGGGGGTGATGGTCGCCGCGCTGGCGCGCTCGTCGACCCAGGCGAGCAGCATCGGCGTGATCCTGGGCTTTGTGCTGGGCGGCGTGGGGGGCTGCATCGGGGCGCAGGAGCCGTTCGTGCGCGCGGGCGGGTTCCTGGGCGTGCTGTCCAGCCTGACGCCGCAGGGGCACGCGATCGACGCCTACTATCGCCTGTTGGCAGAGAGCGGCGGGCTCTTGGACGTGCTGCCGCGGCTCGGGATCCTGCTCGCGGCGGGGGCCCTGTTCTTTGCGATCGCCGTGTGGCGGCTGCGGTTCGAGTGACCCCTTCTCACCTGCCGCTCGTCCCTCCGCTCCCGCGGGGGGACGAGGGGACCCACCCCCCAGCCCCCTCCCCGCGGGAAGGGGGCGCCGGAGCAAGGCGGCATCGCGGAGCAGAACAGGCGCACCAACGTGACCGCGCGAAACGTAGGGGCGCGGCTTGACGCGCCCGGTCACGCGTCAGAGGGGGCGATGGGCTGACCCACCCTCCAGCCCCCTCCCCGCGGGAAGGGGGCGCCGGAACAAGCCGGCATCACGGAGCAGCTGCTCGTCCCTCCGCTCCCGCGGGGGGACCATGCGAACAGGCGCACCAACGTGACCGCGCGAACCGTAGGGGCGCGGCTTGACGCGCCCGCTCACGCGCCGGAGGAGTTCTGCGCGCGG
>JAFGIE010000277.1 GCA_016929775.1 Anaerolineae bacterium | reverse complement strand
TGCCTGGGAGACCTATTATCACATCTACAACCGGGGCAACAACCGGGAGAATCTGTTCCGCTGCGACGAAAACTATCGCTATTTCCTGCGCCTATACGCCCACCACATCGAGCCGGTCGCGGAGACGTACGCCTATTGCCTGATGCCTAACCACTTTCATCTCTTGCTGCGCACGAGGGAGCAAGGGCTGACCGGTTCGGGAAAGCGTGTCCGGTCACCAAGCCAGGCATTCTCCAATCTCTTCAACGCCTACACCAAGGCCTTCAACAAGGCGCATGGTCGCAGCGGCGCGCTCTTTCAGCGTCCCTTTCAGCGCATTCCTGTTACTTCGGAGGCGTACCTGCGGCGGCTCGTGGTCTACATTCACCAGAACCCGGTGCGGCACGGCTTTGTCGATCAGCTGAGTGAGTGGCCTTACTCCTCGTATGCGGCGCTGCTCTCTACCAAGCCGACCCACGTCGCGCGCGACGCCGTCCTCGAATGGCTCGGCGGCGCCGCGAACGTGCCGGGGGCGCACAGCGAGTTGGTTGAGTGGTTGGAGGAGGACAAGACCTGACAGGTTTTCCCAAACCTGTCAGGTCTGGGAAAAGCTGTCAGGTGTGAGGAAGAGGTCTGCCATGCCCCACGATATCATCGACAACCGGACCGAGCGACTGATCGACCACATCCGGCGCGTCCTGCCCGGCAGTCAGGCGTGCAAGTTCGCCGTCGGGTACTTTTTCCTCTCGGGCCTGGAGGCGATCGCCGACCAGCTCGACAGGGTGCGCGACCTACGCCTCTTGATCGGCAACACCTCGAACCGCGAGACGATCGAGCAGATCGCCGAAGGATACCGCCGCCTGGAACAGGTACGCGACATGGCGGAAGCAGTGGCCTATCCCAAGCGCACCGACATGGACCTGGCTGTGGCGCGCACGGCGGAGAACCTGGGCCAGGCGGCGGCGCTGATGGACCAGACCGACGAGGCGGAGCAGCTCGTCTCTGCCCTGATCCGGCTGATCCAGGAGGGGCGGCTGCAGGTCCGCGTGTACACCAAGGGCCGCCTACACGCCAAGGCCTACATCTTTGACTACCCTCTGGGCAGTCCCTACGGGCAGGGCATGGGGATCGTCGGCTCGAGCAACCTGACGCTGTCGGGGATCACGACCAACACCGAGCTCAACGTCAAGGTGCTGGGGGATGCGAACCACGCCGAGCTGACGCGCTGGTTCGACGCGCTGTGGGAAGAGAGCGCCCCCTTTGACGACCATCTGATGCGCGAGCTCAACCTCGCCTGGCCCCTGGCGGAGGTCACGCCCTACGAGGTCTATCTCAAGACGCTCTATGAGCTGGTGCGCGAGCGCCTTGAGGACGCGGAGGCGGACGAGTTCCTGTGGCGCGACGACATCACTGCCGCGCTCACCGAGTTTCAGGAACAGGCTGTGCGGCAGGCGATCCAGATGATCCGCCGCTACAACGGCTGCTTTGTCGCCGACGTGGTTGGGCTGGGCAAGTCCTACATCGGCGCCGCGATCGTCAAGCACTTTGAGAGGCGCGATCGCGCGCGCCCGCTGATCGTCTGCCCGGCGGCGCTGGTCGAGATGTGGGACCACTATAACGAGGCCTACCAGCTCAACGCGCGCGTGCTCTCCATGGGCCTGCTGCGCGAGCGCGAGCCGCACGGCATCGAGTGGATGCTGTACGACGAGCGCTACAGCCACCGTGACTTTGTGCTGATCGACGAGAGCCACAACTACCGCAACACGGACACGCAGCGCTACGACGTCCTCGCCAGCTACCTGGGGACCGGCGACCGGCGCTGCGTGCTCTTGACTGCCACCCCGCGCAACAAGACTGTGTGGAACATCTATAACCAGCTGCGGCTCTTTCACCTCCAGGACCTGACCGACGTGCCCGTCGATCCCCCGCACCTCAGGCAGTACTTTTCGCTGGTCGAGTCGGGGAAGCGACGGCTGCCGGCACTGCTCGCACACCTCCTGATCCGGCGTACGCGCCCCCACATCCTGCGCTGGTACGGCTATGACGCCGAGACCGACCAGCGCGTCAATCCAGACGACTATGCGCCCTATCGCAATGGCGAGCGCCGGGCGTACATCCTCGTCGGCGGAGAGAGGCAGTTCTTCCCGCAACGCCAGCTGCAGACCATCTCCTACAGCATCGACGCCACCTACCGGGGTCTCTACCAAGACCTGACAGGTTTTCCTAAACCTGTCAGGTCTCCAGTCAGGTCTCCACCCGTCGAGTCGCCATCCGTCGGATCTCAAGGCCAAGACCTGACAGGTTTGGGAAAACCTGTCAGGTCTCAACCTCGCACCCACAGCCTGACCTACGCCCGCTATGGCCTGTGGCACTATGTGCACCCAGCCAAGCGCAACGTGGCGCCGTATGCCGAGTTACAGCGCGCGGGAGCGAACCTGCGCGGCTTGATCCGGATCATGCTCTTCAAGCGATTCGAGTCCAGCGTGCACGCCTTCCGCGAGACCGTGCGCCGCCTGCTGCGCATTCACGAGACCTTCCTCGCGGCGATGAGACAGGGCATCATGCCCGCGGGCGAGGAGGCGCAGCGACTGCTCTACGAGTCCGATCAAGAGGAGGAACAGCTGCTGATCGATGCCCTGGGCAAGGTCAGCGGGCGGTACAGACTCGCGGACTTTACCGAGGCCCTAGAAGCAGACATCGTCCACGACACCGCTGTGCTCCAGGAGATGCTGAACCTGGTCGAACCGATCACGCCGGGTCAGGATGCCAAGCTGCAGACCCTCCTGCACTGGCTGCGCCAGCCGCCCGTCTGCGACGGCAAGCGCCTGATCTTTACCCAGTACGCGGACACAGCCCGGTACCTGTACCAAAACCTCGACCCAGGGGGCAACCGGCCCGAGATCGACGCGATCTATAGCAGCAACAGGAGCAAGGGCGAGGTCGTGGGGCGCTTTGCACCGCGCGCCAACCCGGAGCATCGCCCGCCCCCTGGCACGCCCGAGATCGAGACCCTGGTCGCTACCGACGTCCTCTCCGAGGGCCTCAACCTGCAGGACTGCGATTGTGTGATCAACTATGACCTGCACTGGAACCCGGTGCGGCTGATCCAGCGCTTTGGTCGCATCGACCGGATCGGCTCGACGCACGATGCGATCTATGGCTACAATTTCCTGCCCGAGACCGAACTGGACAAGAACCTCGGGCTGCGAGAGCGACTGGCAGCCCGGATCCGCGAGATTCACGAGACGATCGGCGAGGACGCAGCGATCCTCGATCCCGCTGAGCAGCTGAACGAAGAGGCCATGTACGCGATCTATACCGGTGGGGACATCGGGCGCTACGAAGACGACGACACGGACGAGTACCTCGACTGGAACGAGGCCGAAGAGATCATCCGCCAGCTGCAGCAGGATCAACCAGAGCTCTACCATCGCATCGCCACCCTCCGCGATGGCGTGCGCTGCGGGCGCAGCGCCGCTCCGCAGGGCGCGATCGTGTTCTGCCGTGCGGGCAACTACCGCCAGCTCTGTCTCGTGGATGGGCAGGGCGAGATCGTCGATCGCGAGATCCCGCGCATCCTGGGCATCCTCAAGTGCGAGCCCGACACGCCCGCAGCGCCGCTGCCCGAGGGCTATAACCAACTGGTGATGGGCGTCAAGCGCCGGTTCGACCAGGAGGTCCAGGCCCGCAGCGCCGAGCGCAGGCACACGGTCTCGCTGACCCGCGCCCAGCGCTACATCTTGCGCGAGCTGCGCCTGCTGTTCGAGCGAACCACCAACGCCGACCTGCAACGCCAAATCGCCTTGTTGGAAGCAGCCATACGCCAGCCGATCGTGCGGCCCGCGGTGCGCAACGAGCTCAACCGCCTGCCGCGCGACGGCGTGTCGGGGATGGCGTTGCTGGAGGCCCTGGATCGGATCTACCATCTCTACGGTCTGAACGCAGTCCGGACCCAGCAAGAGACTGGCGACAGCGAGAACGACCTGCTGCCGCGGATCGTGTGCAGCGAGGCGCTGGTCCGGTAGCAAGCGACGCGCACGTTGCAGAGGGCGCAGCACCGGGCGGAGACCGTGAACAATGGGGCAAGATGGGCTGCTGGGACCCAGGAGACCGCTACCACTCAGGTAGGGCCACCCAGCCCTAGATGGAGGCCAGAGATGACATTCCTAGAAGCAGCGTACGAGATCCTGCGCGAGGCTGGTGAGCCGATTCACTTTCGGGAGATAACGGAACGCGCCTTGCAGCGCGGGTTGGTGCACACAGATGGCAAGACACCCGCCGCATCCCTCAACGCCGTGATCACGCTGGACATCAAGCGTGCCAAGGACGCCGGTGAGCAGTCCCGCTTTGTGCGAGCGGGACGCGGCATGATCGGGCTGCGCGAGTGGAAGCACTCGGGGCGCCAGAGCACATCGACCGTCACCAGGACGGAACCTAGCCAGGAGATCCCGAACTACGAAGCACTGATGCTGCCCTTGATGAGACTAGCCAGCGACGGTGAGGAGCACTCGATGCGGGAGGGGATCGATGTCCTTGCTGAGCAGTTCCGCCTATCAGATCAGCAGCTTCGGGAACTCTTGCCGAGCGGTCGACAGACGACCTTTGAGAACCGTGTCGGCTGGGCCAAGACCTATCTGAAGAAGGCGGGCCTTCTCGACGCACCGCGGCGTGGCGCCTTCCGCATTACGCCACGCGGGCGGCAGGCTTTGCTGCAGCACCCCACGCGCATCGACAGAGACGATTTGATGCAGTATCCCGAGTTCGTCGCGTTCCAGAGCCCCAGAGCCAGCTCAGGCAGCCCCTCCTTCGAGGAGCAGCCAAGCGAACGGACGCCCGAGGAAGACATCGAAGCCGCCTATCAACAGGTGCAGGAGCAGCTGGCGCAGGAGCTCCTGCAGACCGTCAAGAGCTGTTCTGCCACGTTCTTTGAGCGCCTGGTCGTCGATCTCTTGGTCAGGATGGGCTACGGCGGGACGAGGCGCGATGCGGGTCAAGCCATCGGCGGAAGCGGCGACGGCGGCATCGACGGGATCATCAAGGAGGATCGCCTCGGGCTCGACATCCTCTACGTGCAGGCCAAGCGCTGGGATGGCACCGTCGGGAGACCGCAGATCCAGCAATTCGTCGGTGCGCTGCAGGGACAGCGTGCGCGCAAGGGTGTCTTTATCACCACGTCCGACTTTAGCCAGACGGCGCGCGAGTACGTGTCCCATCTTGACACCAAGATCGTGCTGATCGACGGCGCCACGCTTGCGCAGCTCATGATGGACCACGACATCGGCGTCAACACTGTCGCGACGTACTGCCTCAAGCGCATGGACTCGGACTACTTTATCGAAGAGTGATCTTCCACATGCGCCCCCGGCACTTTTTGGCACCTCTCGCCCTGGCACGGGCACCCCGACCGTGGTATGATCCGGGCACAATCCACTGAAAGGAGAGCTGCCATGTCTGTCATCCGCTGGATCGGCAGGGTGCTCGCCCTGCTCACCGTCGCCTTTGTG
>JAFGIE010000276.1 GCA_016929775.1 Anaerolineae bacterium | reverse complement strand
TGCGCCAGCTCCTCTTCTTCTTCCGGGACCTGCGCCTGCGCCAGCTCCTCTTCTTCTTCCGGGACCTGTGCCTGAACCTGATCCTCTTCCTGCCGCTGTGGCGTGCCGCTGGTGACTGCGCGCGCCGCGGCGTCAGCCTGCTGCTCGTGAACGTCGCCCGGCGCGTTGAGCGTCATTCCAGGGCCACCGTGCACCTGCCCGCTGCCCTGTTGCACGACGTGCGTCAGTTCGTGGGCGATCAGCTCCTTCCCCGCCCCGGACCCGGGATCGTAGGCGCCTTGCCGGAAAAAGACGTCCTGCCCGACGGTAAAGGCCTTTGCCCCCAGCTCCTGGCTCAACGCATCCGCCTCGGGGGAAGTGTGCGTCCGCACATCGCGAAAGTCCTGGCCCATGGCCTGCCCCATCTGCTCCTGGACCCCGCCCTCCAAGGGTTGGCCCCCGCCGCGCTCCCGCTGGATCCGGTCGGCGACCTGCTCGTCCACCTCGGTCGGACCCTGCCCACTCCGCTGCGCGAGGAGCCGCTGCACAGCCTGGTTGCCGATCGCACGGTGAATGTCGCCCACGCTGTTCCGGGCCTGCGGCGCCTTGACGGGCTGCTCGCCCGATCGCTGCTCCTCTCGCTCGCGCGGAGCAGTCGAGTGGTCCCTGATCATCTCTTTCTTCATCGTCCTTGCTCCTTTCGCCGGCTTACCTGCGCTTCTCCGAAACAGCCAGCAGCTGCGGGATCGCACGCCCTACGCCGGGATCTCGATCACGATCTGGACGCGCTCCACCTCGGTCAGGGCGACGCGCAGATCCTGTCCGTTCGCCGTGCGGTGCGCGGCGCAGACCTCTCTTTGCTCTGCCAGTGTGCGGGCGTCCACGTCGGCGCCCGCTTCGCTCGACGGATACCCGGGCGGACTGCCATCTGGTCCCCTCCCGAACCACTGCGCCGCGGGTTC
This sequence comes from Anaerolineae bacterium, assembly GCA_016929775.1. The sequence continues at coordinate 16,182 of JAFGIE010000276.1, read as the reverse complement.
GCCCCCGATCGTGAGCTGCGCCCCGCTGATCGCCTCGATCGTCACTTGATCCGGGATCTCGTGTCCCCAGAACAGGATCGGGAACTGGCGCAGGCGGATGCTGGCGCCGGCGGGCAGCAGCAGCGCCTGGCAGCCACGCGCGCCGATCATGTGCCCGACCACGACGCGCGGTCCCACGCCCAACAGGTAGACCTCGAGAGCGTGCGCCTGGTGCCCAGCGCCGGCAATCTGCGGCAGCCAGTCCGGGAGCAAGACCCAGCGCGCCGCCGCGCCGCCATTCGCCAACGCGACGTCGGTGAACAGCCTGATCTTGGGCGGGCGCTCGAGATGCATGCCCGCATAGCGGACCTCTATCTGCATCGCTGCCGTTCCCATGTCTGCACTCCAATCGGACTACCCATTGCGCAGCGCCTTGACCTTTTCCACGTCAAAGACGAGCCCGGACTCGCCCACGTACCCTCCCTTGCGCTTGGTGCCCCACAGCTCGTACTCGGGGGCGCTGAGGATGGCCTTCTCGTCGATCTTGTCCGGGTACACCCCCTTGTCGTGCCGGTGCTCATCGGGAATGCGATCGATGTACTTGATATAGAGTGCCGGGTAATTAGGCGTGGGCTGGCGGAGCTCGGGGGCGTGGGGCGCATACCACTCGACCAGCACGCGATAGTCCCCCTGCGATCGCTCTTGGTTGTGCGCTTCTTTCATCTCGGTCAGCATGCCTGCCTCGGTCACGTTCGAGACGCCAAAACCCGACCAGACCTGGTCTCCTGCCTTGTTGCGCCCGACATAGATCGCGTTCTCGCCCTGGAACGCACCATTCGGATGCTTGAGCAGGTACTTGGGATGGTTGTAAAAGTAATGCCACCCACCGACCTTCGCCGGGCGGTTGTTGGGCGTCCCCTTTTCGCCCTTGCTCGCCGCCTCCGTCTGCTTCATGTACGTTTCGAGCGGGGTCCCTTTGGTCCCCGACTTGACCCGCAACCGCTGCTGGAGTGGGATCGGCTTGTCCGCAGAGCCAAAGGCCTCGTCGAACTTGGAATCGCCGACCGCAGCGCGCAGGGCGTTGATCTGGATCGCGACCAGCGTCGAGTTACACTCGGCGATGGTCAGTCCATGCAGCCAGTCCTTGAGCGCTGAGGAGGCACTCACCCCTGGCTTGAGCAGCCAGTGAAAGCTGGCGACGCGTACCCAGTAAGCCGGGTTGGCGTAGCCGAGGCGCAGGTCCGGGCTCCACGGGAAATGGGCTGGGTCCCGCTTGTGCATGGCCTCGTACTGGTGCGGGTACCAGATCCCAGAGCTGGGCGAGTTGCGGCGGAAATCGTTGGCCTTGTCCATGTCGTCAACGACGTGCTTGCCGATCTCGCTCTCGGTAGCTCCGATCTCGGGCTGATCCTTGGGCGTCGTCTTGGGTGGCGCAGGGCCCGCGTACATTGCGTCCAGGCGGCCCAACGTCTCTCGCCCGACCTTGCCGTCGATCTCGAGCTTGTGCGCCTGCTGGAACTCCTTGACCGTGCTCCAGGTCTCCTTGCCATAGATGCCGTCGGGAGACCCGGTCTTGCGGGTCGAGACCGGCATTTGGAATCCACTGTCGATCAGGGCCTGCTGGACCTTGGCGACGCCGTCCCCGCGCGCGCCCCAGCGCAGCGGCGGGCTGTTGTCGAACGCTGCTTCGAGCTGCGGATCCGCGGCGAAACGCGCCGCCTTGAGGTTCTCGGCCTTTTGCTCGGCGCTGAGCGCACGCTGGACCACGCGCTGCAGACGCGGCGGCAGCTCCCTGCGCGAGCGGCCCAACGCCAGGAGCCGCCCGGCGCCACGGTTGCCCAGGCTGCGCTGCAAGGCGCGCCATGCGCCCTCGCTAGCGTGCGCGTGAGAGGGGGACGGGCGCGGCGACACCATTTCGCTGTCGTGCCCGCGGGCCCTGGCGCGCGGGCGTCCTGTTGTCTTGACACGCGTACGGTCGCTCACTGCTTCCCCGTCCTCGGCGCCACCGACATGCGCCAACCCAAAATGGCTCCCGCTGCGAAACCAGCGTGAGACCTGTGCATCCTCTCGCGCCTGTCCACAGTCCCCTGCCACCTACGGCTATTGCTGCTCCGCCTGCCGCTTGATCGTCACCGGGATCAACCGCTTGCCGCAGCGAAACGTGACCTGCTCGATCCCGCCTGCTCCATACGGGATCTTGGGCACGAGCAGGTCGACCAGCCACTGCATGCGCGGCGCCAGTCCTTCCAAGGTCATGAACCGGTCCCACTGCTGCGCGTGCCCCAGGTCGATGGTCAGCTGCTTGCGCGCAGGCTTGTTCGCGAGTTGGTTGAGCCGGTTCTGGATCGCTGCCCCGACCATCTCGCGCGCGATGTGCTGCGCCGCCAGGCGCGTATCGGGCAGCCCGAGCGCATCAGGACGGTCGCGCGCGGCTTTGTAAAAGGCCAGTTTCTCCTCCTCCTGCTCGGGTGTGGCCGATTCCCACTCGTAAAAGGCACGCTGGGCGAACCACTTGGCCAACGTCTGCCGGTCGATGCGGTCGATGTAGGCGACCAGCTCGGCGGGCAGGGCGAGGACCGTCTGTTCCTTGCCCTCGGCCTTTTCCACCTTGGGCCCCCCAAAGCTGAACTTGAGCAGGACCTTGATCCCGGTCGGCTTTTGCATGGTCCCCTCGAACTCGACCTTGAGGCTCAGGTTGTCGCCGATCGGGATCTCGGGCACCGACGGGATCGTCGTATTGTTGGCGATCATCGCCGCCAGGATGGCGCTGCCCGTCATGATCGTGAAGGGCAAGCCCTTCTTGCTCAACAGCATCCCCAGCGCTTGCTGCTTGACCTGCTTGCCCTGCTTGGTCTCGAGGAAGGCCTGCACGAGCTTGGTCAGCGCCTCGGTATTCCCGCCCTTGTCCTCCGCCGGCTTGTTCTGCAGCATCTTGGCGATGGCCTTAGCCAGGGCGTCCTTTTCCTGCCCGGGCAGCGTCTCTTCCTTGGCAGGGACGGGCGTGAACGCAGTCGAAGCCTTGACGGCGGCGCTCGTGACCACCAGGTTCACCCGGGCCTTGTCCAGCTGCTGCATGACCTCCGCCGACACGCTCTCCGGCAGGAGGGGCGCGACCTTGCGGAGCGCGTCGCCCACGCTCTTGGGCGCCGGCAGCCAATGCGCGGCAATGTCCTGCGCCGATCGCGAGGTCGCCAGCTGGAGGACGGAGAGCAGGCTCTGGGTGAGGTTCAGCGAACCGGTCTTCTGCTGGTGGAGGGACAGGATCTCGCGTAACTGGCTGCGGACGGCGCGCTTGTCGCGTTCAGGCTGCGCCTGGGCGACGTCGACCACGCGCTGCACGTGCCGGTTGCCCTGGGTGCGCTCGATCTGCGCCGCCAAGTCGTGCCGCTGCGCGCGCTGCAGCCGCGCGCTCCCCAGCCAAGCCGCCTGATCCTCGGTCGAGGGCGCTGCCTTGCTGACCGGATCGGCGCGCACCCGTCCCGCGTGCTGCGCAGCCCCCTCGTCTTGCGCGTCCCTGGCGGCGTTGCTCCGCATGGGCGCCCGATCTTCCTGCCGACCTGCAAACCGCTTCCGCTTTGCCATTGCTCACCCGCCCTGGGCCGTCTGCTGTGTTCCCGCCTGGCTCCCTTGCGCCGCCGTCGGCCCACCCTGCGCCGGACCTGTCCCATGCCCCGCGCCGCGCACCCACCGCCTGAGCGCGCTCCACGCCTGCCGGATGCGTCCCAACACGGCTCGCACGCGCTCCCTCAGCGCCGCTACGCTGGTCTGCACCAAGTTCACGATCGGATCCAGTATCAGCGCGCGCAGTCGGCTCGGCAGCGAGCCAAGCCGGTCCAGCAACCGCCCGCCAAGGCCGATCAGACGGTCACGCAGCCGTTCCCGCAGCGCCCGGATCCGCCCCGCGGCGCGACCGACGATCCGCAGCGCGCCGCCCGCGACACGTCCCACCAGCCCGAACACGCGCCCGCCAAGGCTGCGCAGCCCATCCATGACCCGCCTGCCCTTGCCCCTGAGCCGCGACCACACAGCCCGGCCCACGGTGAGCAGGCGATCCCGTACCTGGTTCACACCTCGGCGCAACAACGACACAGCAGGCGCGGCGATGCGCCGCACTCTGGACAAGATCGCGTTCACCGGGCCTGCAAAGAAGCGCACGATCGGCGCAGCCAGGCGCCGGACCCTGTCCATCGCACTGTCGGCGCGCTCGCGCAGCCGCCGGATCGCCGCCCGTCCTGCCTCGCGGACCAGGTTACGGACCCGGTTCCGGAGGAGAACCAGCCCATTGATCCCGCGCGCGGCTTTGTCGCGCATCCGCGCCAGCCCAGTCCGAACCATGCGCCGCAGCCTGTCCCGCAGGCGCTGGCGGAGGCTCAAGAGCTGCTGGATCACCCCGCGCGCCGTGCCCAGCAGGCGGGCAGCTCTGCGCTGCAGGCGGCTCCACACGACGCGCACTCCCCTGCGGATTTGGTCCCGCACTTCCTCGATACGCCGCTGCCGGGGCAGCCAGTAGCGCCGCACCCAGCGCCCCAGGAGCTGTCGCAGGCTACGCGCCAGTTCTTCGACCGGCCCAACGCGCTCGGCAAGCTGCACCCATCCCCCTCCGACGATCCGCTCGGCCTCCTGCTTCCCTCCCGCGCCGCCCTGGGCGAGCGCCTCCTGGGCCTGCTGCCGCGACTCCTCCTGGGTCGCGTTGGACCACGCCTGCAGGACGTCCGTCTCGGCGACCGTCCGAGCCCGTTGCGTCGCCCACTCGGCGCCAACCTGCGGGGCAACGCCCGCTGCGTCCGCCTCGAGCGCCGACGTGCGCGCCTGGACGTCCGCTTCGAGGTCCACACTCTGCACCGCCGCCTCCGCCTGCAGGGCGTCCGCCTCTCCCTGGAGCTGGGCAGCGGCGCCGGCGCCCTGTGCCTGCAGCTGCGCGCGTCCAGCGCCAGCCTGCGCGTCGATCTCCCGCGTCTGTGTGTTGGCCTGGCTCTCGATCTGCGCACTCGCCGCCTGGGCGTTCACCTCCAGCGCCTGCTGCTGGTCCGCCCCCTGTGCACGAGCCTGCGCATCGCCCTGCGTCGAGGCCTGCCGCACCTGTCCCTGCGCCGCGTCTGCCTGCCCCGTCAGCCGCCCTAGCAGTCCTTGCGCCGCTGCGCGCGCGCTGCCCTCGGGCCCCTCTCGCTGGATCACCGCCGCGGGCTGCGCCTCCCTGCGTGCCTGTGGCGCCGGGCCAACTACCCGTCCTTCCAGGGAGCCATGCGGGTTGGGCGGACGCGCGCCCGTCATCGTCGGCGGACCGCTGCCGCCAAGGTCTGTGACCAGATCAGTCGCGGGGTCGCCGCCGATCGCTTGAGGCGTCGCGCGCGCCGGCGTCTTGCCTGCCGCAGGTCGGGGCGCCATCGAGGCGATCACGCGCCCCACGTGCCGGTTGCCGTGCACGCGCCCGATCTGCGCCGCCATCGCATGCCGCTGTGCGCGCTGCACGTGCACATCGCCCAGGCGCCGTGCCTGGGCGCGGAGCGAGCGCGCCGCGACGGCAGGCGTCGTGGGCGCGGCGCGCTGGTGCACCGGGGACGCTGCCCGTTCTGGCGCTCCCTCCTGGCTGTGACGCCCGCTGCTCGACTTGGCCTCGCCTTGCGACTGCTTGGTCACTCACACCGTCCTATGCGATCGTGCACCTGCCAGGCTCACTGGTCTGGATGGCATTTGGCGTCGTGCGCCTCTGGACAGCGCTGCACGACGAAATCGACCTCGGCGATCTGGTAGATGAGATCATACTCCTGTGAACTAGCGTCTACCGCGCTCCCGGGGCGGCTCCCAACCCCGCCCGTAGATCAAGCGCCAGACCGTGTCACGATGGTCGTACACCCACTCGTTCAGCTTGTCAGGGTCCACCTTGCGCCAGAGGATCCAGCTGGACTGGGTGGGTACCTTGCCCCCGCTCTCGCCCATCACCTCGCCCATCGCCCTGCTGAACATCTCCCGGTTCTTGTCAAAGAAGGCGACGACGTCGTCGGACGGTCGCCCCGGCAGCGGCTCCGACGCCTGGAAGACCCGTTTCATATAGTTGAATACGGCGCCCCCGCCCGGCGCCGCCGCCGGATGGGGCAGCTTTTCCCCCATGATCTCGCGCGCTTCCCACCAGCGCCGGTTCTTCTCCTGCAACTGGCGGACCACTCGGTCCCATCCCTTTGCGATCCGGTCCAGCAGGGGGCCGATATGGCCAAAGAGAGGCAGGAACTTGCCAAGCCCCGCGATCCCCAAGGCGGTCGTCGTCAGCTCCCACGCATTCTGCAGGGCGGCGATGTCGGACTGGCTCTGCGCCGCCAGGCCCGACAGGGTCTTCCAACCGGCGATCAACTTGACCACGCTCAGGGCGTTGTCCAGCACTGGAATGAGCGGCGTGACCGAGCGCCCCGAGGCCTCGGCATCGGCCTCGTTGATCGCCTTGAGCAGATCGTTCGTCTTTTCGGCCAACGTCTGTACGTTCCCCGCCCCCACGGCGACGTCCTCGGGCTCTTCCCCGGCGAGTTGGATGTCGCGATACGCGTACAGCACCTGCATGCGCACCGCTTCGGCGGCGGCACGCGCCCGCCTGAGAGTGTCGCGCGCCTTGCGCTGCTGGCGCGCCGCCCTATCCGCCTGGATGGCCTGCCACTTGCGGGACAGGTCCGTGGCTCGTTGGCGTTGCGCCTGCGTCGTCTCCTGGTTTTCGGCGAGGCCCTTCAGGTCCAAGACCAGGCGCGCGAAGCCCCAATACACCGCGTACACGCGGTCGTAGAGCGGGTCACTCGTGTCGAGCGTTTTCAGCAGCTTGCCCGCCTCAGCAATGTACTCCTTGGCCTGCACGCTCATCATGCGGGGCGAGGCGATCGCAGCTTGTGCGAGCATTTCGCCCAGGGTCGCGCCGCCCGCGTCGCCCTGCCGCTGCACGACCTGGCGCTGGTCGGGCGCAGCGTCCCGCACGCGCGATGTGGCGCGCGCGCGGGCAGAGAACTCGCCAGCTCCAACGAGACGCGAGACGTGCGCGTTGCCGATGCTGTGCTGCAACTGCATCAACGGGTGCGTCGTGGCGCGCTGCCCCTTTGCTTGCCGCGCCGACTGAGCATCCACACGCGCGCCTGCCGACGGAACCCTCTGCTTGGTCAGGTGCCCCACACTGCACCCCTCTGGGTGTGCCCGCTGCCCTATCTCTGCACCGCACACACCTGGAACGGCGCCGCGCCTACCCGATTTCGAGCTGGTAGACGGTGTGCGCCGGCTTGTTGGTATCGATCAGGTACCGCACGATCGCCTCGTCGACCAGCCCCTCGTCGCCGGTCGTGATCGTGACCCGGAACGAGTGAGGCCCTTGGCTGTTCTCCTCGATCGTGACCCGCCCGCCGGTACTGGCTTCGAGCAGCTGGATCATGCCCTTCTTGGTCCCGCGATAGTCGTACATCTCGACCGCCGAACGCAGGATCGCGCGCCGCCGCTCGGCGGGCCAGCGGTCGTCGAGCACCAGTCCCAACCACCCGGCGAGGACGCTCAGAAAGCTCTCGGGCGCGGTGCGCGGGTCGAGGTAGAGGTAGAAATGCGCGATTGCCTGGTCCATCGGCCCAAAGAGATCCTCAAACAGGAGTAGGTAGCGGCCCAGGAAGGGATGCTCGCTGTAGATGTAGGGCAGGTACTGCAGCCACCGGCTGCGGTCAAAGGACATGCCGACCCACGCCCGGGGCGCGCCGGTGACGGGGGCGGCTTTCTCAGAGACGGGTGGCTCGGGCGGGGGCGCGGCGGGCGCATCCTCGAGTCGCAAGCCGGCGAACAGGTCCTCCGCCTTCTCGGCGGGCGCGGGCTGTGGGGTCCGCGGCGCCTCGTAGCGCAGCCGGAAGGGCCCGATCGCGATCTCGTCCCCGTCGTGCAGCTCGCGCACCTCGCCTTCGGGCAGCGGGATCTCGTTGACAGTCGTCCCGTTGCTGCTGCCGAGGTCGACGATGCGGTAGGGCTCGCGATCGCAGTAGATCTGCGCGTGGCGCCGCGAGACCAGCCCGTGCGCCAGGGTCAGGTCGTTCTCCGGATCGGGCAGGCGCCCGATGCGCAGCACCGGAAGGTCCAGGATCACCGTCTGCGGCGCCTGATCGGGCGCGGTAATGTGCAGTGTGCCCGGCGTGATCTCGGCCATAGGCTCTCCAGCCTCCTGATCGCGTCTACGTGGCGGCAGTGACTTGGTGCTTGTCGCTGACGATCACCTGGTGTTCCAACAGCTCGATCTTTTTGTCCTCCGTGTGCGGCTGGTTGCGGCGATCGAGCCACGACATGCGCAGGTCGCGGATGTACTCGACCCCTTCCACGCCCTGGATCGCGGCGTAGAGGTCGGAGAGGTACAGGTCGCGCCCGAAAGGCCAACCCGTGCCGTCCAGCCCGCCGACAAAGGGGTTGAGCAGCGCCTCGAGGCGCGCCGACACGGCGCTCTCGACCCGGCGCGGATCCGCCTCGGGCCGAGCCTGCACGTCGACGGCGACCGACACGCGGCGATAGTCTGGCTCGCGCACAGTCAGCTGCGCGGTGAGGAGCCGGTGCTCGTCGAGATAGGCCTCGATGCGCTGCGCCAGCTCCGCACTCAGGGCGAGCTGCCCCTGCGGCACATAGCCCGTCGCCAGGTGCTCGGGGAGGCGTGGGATCGCGAGAATGTAGATCTGGCCCGGCCCTGGGCGTCCTTCTGCGTCCGCCAGGCGCGCCTGCAGGCAGCGTACGCGCGCGACCTCGGCGGCAAAGGCCTGCCGTACCAGGTGCTCAAAGTCAGCCGGCGTCACCGCGCGCCGGCGGGTGCGCAGCACGTGCGGCGCACGCAGCTTGGCGTCGTCTAGGTCCTCGGCGTCCACGCCCCCGCTCGCGGGAAAGCGGTTGACCACCCGGTCGACGTAGGGGATGGGCGAGCTGAGCTCGGTGACCAAGCCGGGCCGCACGTTGCCGATCGTGCCCCCGCCATAGCGATAGGCGGAGAAGCGTATCTCCGCCCCACGGGTCGGGATCGCGCCGTAGCGATGGACCGTGCCATCTGGCTGCCGCAGCGCAGGCCCGAACCGGATCTCGCCGCTCACGCCATCGCAGGTGAAATGCCGGTCTGTGGCCTGCGAGCCGCCAAAGTCCTCGACTTCCTCCCAGTCCTCCCAGCGGTTGAGGTCGGCGCGCCAGACCTGTACCGTCTCGCCTTCGCCGCGCGCGAGGATCGGCGCGCGTTCCAGCTGGTAGATCTGGCCCGGCGATCCGTCGGACCGGCCCAGGCTCTCGTTGCGGATCGTCGCCGCGTGTGTGGCGGGCACCGTGCCGCCCCAACTGACCGCACCCACGTTGCGCACCTCGGGCGAGGCCTCGTAGGGTTCCTGGTCTTCGGTCGGGGGGACGACCCGGATCCGGACCCAGTGCGCCGTCGCGTCGCCGATCGTACGCGATGCCATGCGATCGGGGAGATGGAGCTTGATCTGGCCCGACCAGTTCAATCCCCCCGTCCCGTCCTCCTCGAGCTCTGCCTCCTGCCAGCCCCCATCGCACCACACCTGGTAGCGCAGCGGCGGGTCCTCCGGGATCACGCCCTTGCCCTTGGCCCGCTCGCAGTCCAGGTCCAGGCCCAGGATGTGCCGGTCGAGCGGGCGCTCGAAACCAACGTAGAGGGCGTCGCCGTCCTGCGGGACCTCGCCAAAGGCGCGGAAGGGCCTGCGCAGGCGTTTCAGGCTCACCGGCGCATACTGCCCGCCGATGCGGGTCAGGACGTGCGTCAGGACAGGGACCTCGACGTCGAACGGGGCATCGGTGGTGAACACCACGGGCTCGATGCCCTCGACGCGTGCGGTCGATGCCTCGATGCCGGCAGGAATGTGGACCGTCGCTGGCTGCGGCGCAGAGAGCCAAAAGGTCAGCGGCGCCTTGCTGGCAAGCGGCTCCTGGAGGTAGATGCCGAGCAGCTCCATCAGCTTGGTATAGTGCACGTCCGGCACCTGGTTGAGCCGGTAGAGCGCCATCTCGAACATCCAGGCAAAGAGCTCGATCAGCGTCACGCCTGGATCGCTGACGTTATGGTCGGTCCACTCGGGACAGTAGAGGACGATCTTTTTCTTGGCCTCGTCCACGATGTCCTGAAAGGTCCGGTCGTCGAGGTTGCGTGTGATCAGTGCCATCAGCCACTCCTTGTCGGCCCGGGCGTATCCGGCGCGCGATCGCGCGGCGCGCGACCGCTACTGCAGATTCCCCACACCAGGCGTGTACGCCGTCGCCACCACATTATCCGCGATGAGCGTCGATGTGCGCAGGACGCCAGCTGTCGTCACGAGCGGGGAATTGAGGTTCACCATTCCTGTCGAGACGTCGAGCGAGGCCCCATCGATGATGACCCCACCCGGGCCCGCGCGCACAGAGCTTCCCTCTCCCCCGATCTGTGTGGGGGCGCCCTCCGCCGGAACCTGCTCTTCTGCGGTCGCGGGCGGCGCCTCCAGCGGGTTCTGCTCCACAGGCGCCTGCTGCTCCACAGGCGCCTGCGCTTCCGCCTGTGCATGCTCCGCCTCGATCTGCCGTTGGACGAAGGCGTTGCCGTGATGCCGCTGCATGTGGAGTACCGCCGCCTGGCGCAGCGACCGGGCTTCGTGAGTCACGGGCAGGGCCTCGACCGGTCCAGGCGTCCCCGCACTAGGATGGCGCTCGGACGTCTCAGCCCTCGCCGCGTCCGCCTTGTAGAGCGGGTCGCTCCTACGTGTCTCTCGCTGTCGCATCGCTCGCACTTCCTTGTCGTCGCGCACGGCCCAACCAGCCGCCGCTACTCTTCTGGGATCAGGTAAAAGGGATAGACCAGGCTGCGCCGGTCGTGCGTCGCCTTGATCTCGTAGCGAATGTCGATCAGGAGCCGCGCCGTATCGTCCGGATCCGGGGTCACGTCGACGCTGCGCAACGTGATCCGGGGCTCCCAGCGGCCCAACGCTTGGCGGACGGCGCGCTTGACGCGGGCAGCCGTATCGCTGTTGTTGGGCATGAACACCAGGGCATGCAGGTCGCACCCGAACTCGGGCCGCATCACCCGCTGTCCGGGCGCCGTGCGGAGGATGATCAGCACGGCTTGCTCGATCTCGGTTTCGCCGCCGACGAGCGCGATCCCGCCGTTGGGGCCAATCTGGGGCGGATAGCGCCATCCCTTCCCGACAATGTCGTCTCTCATGCCCTGCTTCTCCCTGGCTGTGCGCGATCGACGCGGCGGCTGTGCGCCATCACCCGCCGACCATGACCGTGCCTGTCGCCATGACGGTCCCCACCGGCAGTGGCGCCGGGTCGTTGCACGTGTTCGCCTGATCCCCGGCGCGCGCTACGGGCTTGCCGTTGATCCGGACCGTAGCGCTCCCGCCAATGATCGTCGCCTGGTTCGTCGGCGGGATCTGGAAGGACGGCCCACCCATGGGGATGTGGGGCGGCTGGTTGGTCGCCGTGCTGCCCATCGTCGCCGCCGGCATGCCCATGACCCGCACGTTCGTGCTCAGCCCCCCGTCGATGATCCCGTTGAAGGGATGGCCCGGTATCGGGGTCGGCACAGGACCGCCCGGCGTCGGCACCATGACGATGTGCGTGTCCATAGCCTGTACGGTGTCCCCTTGCTTGGCTGCCGGTTGTCCCACCTACACGTCTCCCCTCGCGCAATCAGTTCAGATCGATCGTCGCGCCCTTGATCGTGACCTGCCCCGTCGCCTCTAGGTTCAGGTTGGCGCCCGCCTTGAATGCGATGTCACGCTGTGCCTGGACGTCGAGCTTGCCGCTGCACTGGATCGTCACGTCGCCGCTCCCGTCGTCGAGCTTGACCACGATCCCGCCGCTGGTCTCGATCTGCACTACCCGGTTCTCGTCGTCCAGGAGCAGGCTGTGCCCGCCTGCGGTCTCCAGCCGGACCTTGCCCTCGCTGTCGTCGACAAAGGTCAGGGCGTGCCCGCTCCGGGTCTTGAAGGCGCGCGTGTGCACGTTGCCGTTCTGGATCGCCTCGCTTGCCGGGACCGTCGGCTTGTCGACCCCGTTCCACAGACCGCCCAGCACCAGGGGCCGGTTGGCGTCGCCGTGCTCAAAGGCAACCAGCACCTCGTCGTTGACCTCGGGCAGGCAGTACAAGCCGCGCTCGTCGCCCGCGCCGATCCCGCCGACGCGCGCCCACCCCGTCTCCACGTCGTCGGACATCCACGGGTACTTGAGCTTGACGCGCCCCTGGTCTTCCGGGTCGTTGTTGTTGGTCACGATTGCCGTCACCACGCCCCCCCATCGGGAAGGCTGCCCCTCGTCGCTCGGCCCAAGCAGGCGGTACAGCGTCTCTGGGCGGCGCCCGGTGACGGTGAACGTGGTCCGGTAGTCGCCGTCCGCGCGATAGAGGTGCGTTGCCGAGGTGACATAGTAGGTCCCGTTGAACTTGAGTCCGAGCGCATCCAGGTCGACGCTACAGCCTGCCTTGAGCGTGGGTGCGCCATGGCACTCGCCCTCTGCCTCGACGAACCCCCCGTTGATCTCGTCGTACAGGGCCTGCGCCACGGCATCCGCCTCGGACTGGCTGGTTACCGGCTGGTGCACGACCACGCGCTTGCCCTCGCCGAACGCATCCGACGCCAGCTGCCCGCCGGAGCGAGACTCGCCGATCTGCGGGCTCGCCTGGCTGCGCGTCGCGCTGCCCGTGATCTCGGCCTTGTTCTTGGGGTCCCAGCCCTTGACCACCACCTCATCCACCTGCTCCGTCAACGTCAGGCGGGGGCGAAAGCGCTTGAGCTGGTTTCCCCATTCCAACTGAACCGCATCGCCCGAGGGCGCGCTCCCGGCGCGCTTAAAGTAGAGCGTGCGCTCACGCACATAGACCTGGTAGCCGATCCGCTCGGCGCGTGCGCGCAAAAAGGCCATGTGCGTCTGGTTGTCCTGCAGTACGTGCTCATAGATCTGGGAGGTCGCATCCACATCGGTGCGCAGCCCCACCTCCTGCGCGATCCGCTGCGCCAGATCGCTGTCCGTGACTTGCGTGAATGCCTGGGTGTGCGTGCCGCGGTGCAAGCGGTGCGAGCGGTCATAGCCGCGCACGACGAGCATGGCCTGCGTTCCCTTGCCAAAGTCTGGCTCGAGTGCCGTGATCTCGCCGACGATCAGCTTGTCCTCCCGACTGCCCTCCGCTGCCTTGATGCCGATCTCGACCTCCGCCCCCAGGTCGAAGGGCCCCTGATCGACGGACTCGAGGCTCTCGTCGTGGAGCTGGATCACAAACATGTCCGGCAGATACAGGTTCGTGTCCACGGTCACGTCGGTCAGATCGTCCATCAACTGTGCGCTCAGGTCGGCGCCGTTGACGCGGATGAAGATGTGGCTGATCAGTTTTTGCCGTTGTGGCATGGCTCACTCGTCCGACGCTATGTGGCGCTGTGGAGCGCGTGGTGCAGCTCCCCGGCGACGCTCTGGCGGGGCATCCCCTTGCGGGCGCGCCTCGCCCATGCGGCTAGATCAACGGTGGGATGACCAGGCGCTGCCCAGGACGGAGGCGAAGCGGATGCGTGAGGCCATTCGCCTCGGCGATCCGGCGCCACTGGGTCGCGTCCTCGTACTCCTCATAGGCGATCAGGTCGATGCGTTCGCCCGCATGCACCATGCGCGTCTTGGGCGCCTCGCCGCCGCCCGAGGTCGGGTTCTGGGCTGCAAAGTCCTCTTCGTCCCCCAGTTGCTCGAGCGTGATGTCGACCGTCGCGCGCGCGGGCGTGCCATCCTTGAGAAAGAGCGTGTACTTTTGGGTCATGCTCGTGATCACGGCTTCAAAGGCCAGACCCCCCCACTGGAACATGACCGGCGGCGGCTCGCTCTTGTTCGAGCGCGGATTGGTCTTGTCGGTGTTGACCATCATCATGTCCCACAAGGGGTCGGTGTGCGTGCGCACATCCGTTCCCTCGGCGTACGTGTCGAAAAAGAGCTGCAGCTTGAGCGTCTGCGACCCACCCTGCGAGAACTTGAGCCGGGGCACGTTCTTGCCCTTGGTCTCGCCCCGCTGCCAGCGGTTCTGCTTGGTCAGCGTGTACTCGTTTGGGTTGAACATGCAGCGCACGGGCTCGCCGGTATCGACGTTGACGATGACGGCGGGCTCGAGTCCGCCGCGCGTTGTAGCCATAGGCCCTCCCGATCACGCGCACCCTGGGTGCGTCGCGCACCTTGGGTGCGTCGCGCACCCTTGGCGCGCCGCGCACCTGACTGCCCCTACAAATGGCCCAGGTCGCGCTCTCGCTCTACCTGCAGGCGACGTCGCAGGATCTGGTAGACCTCGCGTGCCAGGGCGTCGATGTCCGGCGCCTGTTCGCCCTGCTCGGTGTCCTCGCCTGCTGTACTTTCCCCTGCCGCGCCCGCGCCATCGGCCTCGCCCGGCTCCTCGCGCGCAGCCTGCACCACGACCGGCACCACGCGCGGCTGGAACGCACGGCGCAGCGCCTCGCGCCGGTCCTGGCCTGCCGCACGCTCGACCGGCGCAGGGCCCGGGGTGACGCCTCCCGGCGCAGCGGGGAGCGGCGTCCTGCCGTCCAGCGCGGCGTGCGCGATGGGCGCCCCACGTGGCTCTGGGATCGGCCTGACGCCCGGCACTGGGCCACCCTCTGCCGTTGGCCCAGCTTGTCGCGGCGGCTCACGCGCCTGCTCCGCCTGGATCGCGCCCTGCCAGGCATCGCGCGATGGCGGCTCGCCCGGCGTACGCGCTGCGGGCTCTCCGGTCCCACCGGGCGGGCGCGCTGTCTCGTCCGGCGCGCGCTGCAGGGGCGCCCTAGGCGCGGGGCCCGGGCGACGGAGGTAGCGCGCCGCGATCTCGGGTCCTAGGTCGCCCGATGGCGGCACGCCTGCCCCCGGAGCCTGCGGCGATCCCCTGTCGGGCGCCGCGGGCCTGCTGCGCCCCACCGGCGCCTCTACGCCCCCGGCTTGCGCCTCGAGCCTGTCCGCTGACGGTTGCCCGGCATCGACGCTGGGCCCAGGTCCCGGCGCGCGCCTCTCTTCGGGGACGACGCCGGCTTCCCGAGGCGCCGCCAACACCGCGCCGGGACCCCCCTCTGTAGGGCGCGCAGGAGCACTTGCCGACCTGGGCTCCTCTGCGCCTGCGGTTTCGTCCTGGCGCGCGATCTCTGCCCTGTCATCGCGCTGCGCCGCACCCGTCGACGGCGGAGGAGCGGTCTCGCCGCCGGTTGGGCGCCTTGGCGGGGGCGGCGCTCCCTCGCGGACCCCGGGAGGCGTGCGGCGAGGCGCAGGCGCCTCTGGTTCCCGGGCCCGAGCGCCCTGCCGACTGCCCAGCAGGCGCTGCAGCGCCCCGCGCAGCCCCCGTTCCTCAGCCTCTGGCGCGCGCCGCACCGGCACCGGGGAGACGCGATCCTGCGCCGCGGCATCCACGCGCGCGGGCCCAGGCTGTGGCGCCGGTTCGGCCTGCGCACGGCGTTGCGATGGCGCGGCGGCGCGTTCGCCGGGCGCCGCTGCTCCCTCCTGCTGGACTGCAGCAGGCGGGGCGGTCTCTTCCGGCGCCTCGAGCGGCGTCTCGGCGGGTGGGGCGGGGCCCGACGGCTGGAGCGCCGTCGGTTCCGCCGCTCGCTGCACCGTCGGTTCCGCCGCTCGCTCCGCAGTTGGTTCGTCCGGTCGCTGCGCGCTCGGCTCGGCGGGTGGCTGCGTCGTTGGTTCTGCCGGACGCTGCGCTGCTGGCTCTTCCGGACGCTGCGCCGTTGGTTCTGCCGGACGCTGCGCGATCGGCGTCGCCGGGGCAGGCACAGTGCGCCGCGGCATCGGGCGCTCTGGCGCCGCACGCGGCATGGGGCGCGCGGCGCGCTGTGCCACTGGCCCAGCCGCACCGGCACCTGCGGCAGGCGCGGCAGTAGGGCGCCCGGGCGCTTCCTCGGGCGCCGCCGGCTCTGCCGCCTCCCGCCTCGTTCCGCGCAACGCCCACAGCGCATCCCACGCGGCATCGCCGGTCGTACGCTCGAAAAAGGTCCTGCCCTCTTCCTGCTCCGGCTCGGGCGGCAGCCCGGCATCCACGTCCTCTACGAGCGGGCTCCCCTCCCGGCTCGCCGCGAGCGGGAGGGGTGTGCGCGACACGTCGCGGCGCACCACAGGTGGGGCGCTGTGCGCCAAAGGGCGCCGGTCACTCACCGACAGCGGGCGTGTTCGAGCCGCCGGCATCCTGCTGACGGCGATCGGGCGCGCGTGGCTCAGCGCCGGGCCTGCGCTCGTGCGCGATGG